>JAICJM010000132.1 GCA_025928435.1 Thermoleophilia bacterium | reverse complement strand
GGGGGCCGGCCCCGCCGCTCACACCGTCACACTCCGGACGGGCAGTTGGCGAAACGGAGTGCGTGCCAATAGTCTCCAGCTCGTTGCCCCTCGCCGGGCCGGGTGGGCAGAAGGCGGCAATGCGGCCCCGGGGCGCGGGCCGCCACATCGCGAACCAGGAGGTGTCGCTGTGGTCTCTCGCATCATCCGTCGCTCGCTGGCGCTTGCGATCGCGTCGGCGGGCATCACTGCGGCGTTCGCCGGCACGGCGCTGGCGAGCACGCAGTGGGTCAACGACGACGGCGCCGTCGGCGGAAACACCAGGTGTGCCGATCCGGGATTCAACGACATCCAGTCGGCGGTCAACGCCGCAACGGCGGGCGACACCGTGCATGTCTGCGCCGGCACGTACGCCGGCGGCGTCGACGTGCCGAAGACGCTGAACCTCGTCGGCGCCAAGGCCGGCGTCGACGCGCGCACGCGCAAGCAGACGGGCGAGTCGATCATCTCCGGCGGCGGCGTGCTCGGCGGGCTCTTCGTGCACGCCGACGGCATCACGGTCAACGGCTTCACGATCCGCAACGAGGTGAACGGGCCCGGGATCTTCACGTCACCGGCGTTCACCGGCTACAGGATCGTGAACGACATCGTGACCGCCAACGTGTTCGGGATCTATCTCAACACGGGCGCAGGGACGCAGACGGTCGTCCAGCGCAACCTGATCACGAACAACAATCAGACCGGGGCCGCGAGCGGCAACGGCATCTACACGGATCAGGGCACCCAGGACGTGCTCGTCGGCCAGAACACGTTCCGGGCGAACACGAACGCCGCGGTGCTGTTCACGAACGTCTCGCCCACCGTCAACTCGGGCGTCACGGTGCGTTCGAACCTGGCGGTCAACAACGCCTCGTTCGTCCTGCTCTTCGGCCGCAACCACGACGTGACGATCTCGAGCAACCACACCAACGACACGATCGCCTCCGACAACGCAAATCAGGGAACGGCGATCCGCGTCGACGGCGATGCGGACGGCGTGGCGATCCTGCACAACACGATCCTGCACTCGCCCTTCTCGGGCGTCGCGGTGCGCAACGGGTTCGCCGAGGACACGACCGGCCCCGTGGGCGTCGACATCGGCTCCAACACCATCCGGTACGCGGCGAGCGACGGGATCGACGTCACGAGCACCGTGCCCGAATCGGTCGATGCGCACGGGAACACGATCCGGCACAGCCGGAACGTCGGGATCTTCTTCGACGTGGGCACGTCGGGGAACACGATCGCGTCGAACTCGGCGCTCTCGAGCACGGTGTGGGACTGCCAGGATCTCTCGTCTGGCACCGGAACTGCCCACACCGCAAACAGCTGGACGCACGACATCGGCGTGAAGGACAGCCCGAACGGGCTCTGCCGCAGGCCGAGCTGAGATCACCGGCGGAATGGTCAGCGCAGGGCGCGCTTCCGGCGCGCCCTGCCGCCGCCTGACGGCGGCCGGCGGGCCGGGCCGGGACGTGGGCCCCCTCCCGGCCGCGGCGGGGTGCGCCGCCACCGGCGTCCGTCGCCGGAGCCCCCGCCGCCCCGGTGAAGCAGGCGCTGGATGAGGCGGAAGGCCTGCGTGCCGGCGAGGCAGGTGAGGCCCGTCGCGAGGAGATCGAACGCGAAGAGGGCGGTGCCGGTCAGGGGACGAGCCTAGCACGGCCTGTCACACCGCCGGCAGCGCCGGCGATGCGGTCGACCATCGCGTCCGCAGCGACGAGGCCCGCCGTGACCTGGTCGTCGCCCGGCTGGCCCAGAACGACCCCGGTGATCGTCGTGCGCCTGCCGTGGATCCAGCGGATCGCCCGGAACGCAAAGCAGCCGCCGGCCGCGTCGTCGGAGCCGGTCTTGACGCCGACGAATCCGTCGTGCCCGAGCAGCGTGTCCGTGTTGCGGACGGTGCCGGCGACGGGCAGCGCCGCGCTCGGCATCGCGACGATGCGCGCGAACACGGGCAGGCGCATGGCTCGCAGGACGACCCGCACCTGGTCGGCAGCGGTCGACACGGTGGCGTCGTCGTAGCCGCTCGGATCGGTGTAGCGGGTATGGCTCATGCCCAGCGACCGCGCGGTCGCATTCATCCGGGCGACGAACCGGTCCTCCGAGCCGGCGTCCCATCGCGCCAGGACGGCGGCGATGTTGTTCGCCGACGGCACGAGCAGCGCCTCGAGCGCCTGCCGTTCGGTCAGCTCCTCTCCGAGGATGACCGGCACGACCGATTCCTCCTGGTCGCTGCGGCGGTAGGTGTCGGCGACATCGGCGTCGGTGAGCGTGATGATCGGACCGTCCCGGCCCGGCCCGAGCGGATGGTCGCGGAGCACCAGATAGGCGGTCATGACCTTCGCCACGCTGGCGATCGGTGCGGCGTGCTGCTTCGGGCCGGCGTGGATCCGCGAGTCCCCGGTGAGGATGACCGCGGCCTGCCCGGACGCCGGCCATGCCGACCTGGGCAGGCCCTTGCTCCTCGTACCCCGGTGCTCGCTGCGAAGGATGCTCGCGGGCGGCGATGCGGACGTCGAGGTCGAGGGCGTCGGCGACCGGTGGCCGAGAGCGGCGGCCGCCGCGAGGCCGACGAAGAGGGCGAGGACGATGATTCGTGCTGGACTGCGATGGGTCATGCCTCGATTCAAGGCAGGCCCGTGTTGCCGGCACGTCTCGGGTTTTCGATATGCCGGCGAAATGCGCCGGCTCGTATCATGGGACGGTGCGGGTGCTGGTCGTCGAGGACGAGCTCTACATGGCGGAGGCCATCCGCGACGGGCTACGCCTCGAGGCGATCGCGGCCGACATCGCAGGCGACGGCGACGCCGCTCTGCAGCTGCTCGGCATCCACACCTACGACATCGCCGTCCTCGACCGGGACATCCCCGGGCCCAGCGGCGACGAGATCGCCAGACGCATCGTCGCCTCCGAGAGCGGCATGCCCATCCTCATGCTCACCGCTGCCGACCGACTCGACGACAAGGCCACCGGGTTCGAGCTCGGCGCGGACGACTACCTCACAAAGCCGTTTCACCTCCGGGAGCTCGTGCTCCGCCTCCGGGCGCTCGACCGCAGGCGGGCACAGAACAGGCCGCCCGTGCTCGAGATCGCAGGCCTGCGGCTCGATCCGTTCCGCCGCGAGGTCTACCGCGACGGCCGCTTCGTCGCGCTGACCCGCAAGCAGTTCGCCGTGCTCGAGGTCCTGGTCGCAGCCGAAGGCGGCGTCATCAGCGCCGAGGAGCTCCTGGCGCGGGCGTGGGACGAGAACGCGGATCCGTTCACCAACGCCGTGCGGATCACCGTCTCGGCGCTGCGCAAACGGCTCGGCGAGCCCGGGATCATCGGCACCGTGCCCGGGGCCGGGTACCGCATCGAGGCGGAGGGCCGTGGATAGGGCCCCCGGCTTGAGTGTCCGGCTGAAGCTCACCCTCAGCTACGCCGGCTTCCTCATGCTGGCGGGGGCCGTGCTGCTCGCGGCCGGATACTTCTCCCTCTCGCGTGGCGTGCACCCCGGCGTCGTCTTCATGGTGCGCAGCCACGCCGACCTCATGCGCGATTTCGCCCCGATCGCGGCCGCCGTGATGGGGTTCCTGCTGGTGTTCGGCCTCGTGGGAGGGTGGCTTCTCGCCGGCCGCATGCTCGCGCCGCTGACCCGTATCACCGACGCCACGCGCGTGGCCGCGGACGGATCGCTGTCCCACCGGATCGAGCTGGAAGGACGGCAGGACGAGTTCCGCGAGCTGGCCGACAGCTTCGACGCCATGCTGGCGCGGCTCGAGGCGCACGTCGCCGAACAGCAGCGGTTCGCGGCGAACGCCTCCCACGAGCTGCGCACGCCGCTGGCGATCACGCGGTCGCTCCTCGACGTGGCCCGCACCGACGGGAACGGCGAAACCGGCGAGCTCGTCGACCGCCTCCAGGCCGTCAATACCCGAGCGATCGACCTCACCGAGGCCCTGCTCGTGCTCAGCCGCGCCGACCAGCGCTCCTTCACCGCGCAATACGTCGACCTGTCGCTCATCACCGAGGAGGCCACCGAGACGCTCCTCCTCCTCGCGGAGAAGCGCGGCCTCACCATCGAGACCTCGGGCGAGATGACGCCCACGAGCGGCTCGCATGCGCTCCTGCTGCAGATGGCGACGAACCTCGTCCACAACGCGATCGTCCACAACCTGCCCGAACGGGGCACCGTGTGGATCGCGAGCAGGGCCCACCCCAGGAGCGTCGAGCTCACCGTCGAGAACACCGGCGACAGGCTCACCCCGCAGCTGGTCTCCACGCTGGCCGAGCCGTTTCACCGCGGCAGCGAGCGGATACGCACCGACCACGCAGGGGTCGGGCTCGGCCTCGCCATCGTCAAGAGCATCAGCGAGGCGCACGACGGGACCCTCACCCTCACCCCCCGGGCCGCCGGCGGGCTCCGCGCCACGGTGATGCTCCCCGCCGCGCCGCGGCCCACGCTCAGGAGCGCGTGAGGGCGAACCAGGGGTCTCTCGCGAACGCGCGGTACTGCGTCAGCGAGGCGTTGCTCGTATCGACGAAGTCGGCCAGATTCCCGCGGCCGTTGTTCCAGATGCCATAGGCCACGCACTGCGGATACTGCTGGACCGCCGTGCGGGTGGCGGTGATCAGGCTGTTGCCGGTGACGGAGCCGTCCTTGTCGTACCGGCCCGACGAGTCGGTCACGACCTTCCCCTGCTGAAACCCGCTCTCGCAGATCATGAACGGCTTGCGGCGGTCGACCGCCCACTGATAGAAGCTGCCGTAGACCGGCGGGTTCACCGCCTCGAACGGGAACGTCTCGCGGTAGAGATCCATCCCGCTCCAGTCGACGACGTCGTCCCCCGGCCAGTACGGCTGCCACGGGCCGCCGGTCTTCGACGGCCCGGTCGTCTGCTGGGCGCAGAACACCCAGATGCAGTTGCCGCCCGCGGCCAGCGTGGCGCCCTCGGCGTTGAACACGGTCCAGATGTGTCTCCATGCGGCGGCGAAGGCCGCCTCGCCGCCCGTCCCGAGACCGCCCTGCCACGCGCCGTAGTAGGGGTTGTGCGGGCCGTTCGGCTCCTGCCACAGCCGGAAGATCACCGGCACCCGCAGCGCCTTCAGCCCAAGCGCGACCGACCGCCAGTACGAGTCGAACTCACCGTTCGCGATGCGGTCGATCCCCTTCCCGTAGGAGGTCGTGGTCAGGTCGCCCTTGCCCGCCCAACCCGTGGACTTCACGGGGAACGTGCCCGGCGAGCCGAACGACGTCATGGGGATGACGCCCGGCGCACTCAGCTTCGAGTCGGCGGTCGCAGCGGCGCTCGGGCACCTCGCGAGCCATCCGTAGCGCCGGTTGCGAAAGCCCATCCGCCGACCGAGCTGGGTCTCGATCCCGTTCGCGGTCGCGAAGCCGCGGGTCGTGTCATCGGCCCCGAAGTAGGCCCCGGTGGCCGGGATCTGCAGGCCGCCCCAGCCGCCGATGATGGCCGGGTCGCGGGCGGGAGCGGCGGCGAGGGCCCGGCGCGGCTCCCGCAGCCCCAGCCCGAGGGCGAGCGCGCCGGCGGCGGCGTACTCCGCAAGCGCACGGCGGGTGAGGGCCCCAGGGGGTCCGAGTATTTGTGACATCGATCGCGATCCTACTCCACCGCCGACCCGCGACGACGGGTGGCGAGAGTGTCGGGAAACTGCAAATGACACATGCAAACGACGCCAACTGCCGCGTACCGGTCGGGCCTCGCGCCGCGCCGCGCGCGACTCGTCAGGCCCTCGAGACAGCCATCTACGCCCCGAACGCGTACAGGCCGCCCGTCTCCGTCGCGACGTAGAGCCTGGGGCCGGCGAAGACCGGTTGCGCGAACACCCTGGCGTTGTTGACGGGCAGCGCGGCGAGCACGGCACCGGTGGCGGCGTCGAGGAGGTACGCGCCGGGCGTGGCGGTGGCGGGGATGCAGCCGGTGTACGTGCCGACGGCGAGGACGCCTCCGGCGTCGAGCGAGGGCGTGCCGAGCACGGCGCACGGGAGCCCCCGTTGCCAGATGTACGCGCCGGTTCCGGGGTTGACCTGCCGGACGGAGCCGCCGTACCGAGTGCCGCTGATGGTGGCGGCGTTCGCGGCGACGTAGAGCGCGCCCGTCTGGCCCTTCCAGACGGCCGAGGCGATGCAGATGCTCAGGCCGCCGGCCACCGCGCCGAGCGGGTCCGTCCAGATCGGCGCGCTCAGGGGGTTCGCGGCGAGCGCGTAGTAGTTGCCGTTCTTGTTGCACGCACCGACGTCGGGCGGTGGCGCTCCGGCGCCGAAGAGGGTGGGCGACGAGCCGAAGTCGGAGTCCTGACCGCCGCCCAGCGTGCCGGCAGCCTGCCACGCCTCGAGCCGATTCAGGCTCCCGGAGAGATGCACGATCGAGTTGGAATCCCCGATCTGGTCTCCGCCGGGACAGGTGTCGATGGTCGGATCGCACTCGTTCCCGGTGGACGCCCACACGTCGCGGCCGTTCGCCGTTGCGGCGACGCTCGACCACACGCTCCCCCCGATCGAGCCGTCGGGGACGCTGTGCCACGTGTGCAGCACCGCACCGGTGTGCTGGTCGAGCTCCACGACGCCGCCCTGGACGAGCGGGTTGTCGCAGCGGGACGCAAGGCCCATGTAGACGTGCCCCCCGACGACGGTGGGCGACGACCAGTTGTACGACCCGTTCACCGTCGGCGCGTCGGGCGGGCCGATCATCGTCTTCCAGATGACGGCGCCGTTCGCGGCGTTGAGGGCGTAGAGATCGCGGGCACCCGCCGCGTACACCGTCAGCTTGCCGGAGGTCGGGTCCGGGAGGACGGCCGCGGTCGCGGAGATCCCGTCCGACGGGCAGGTCGAGCCGGTCTCGACGTCGAGCCGGCGCTTCCACGCCACCGCGCCGGTCGCCGCCTTCAGGGCGTAGAAGACGCCGGTCTCGGAACCGATGTACAGGCGCGCGCCCACCACGGTCGGGCTCGCGTCGAGCTTGGGAGCGGGCTTGCCGCCCACCGCGCCCGGGGTGAAATGCCACACCCGTCGCACGGACGACGCATTCCCGGTCGTGAACGCGTTCGCGGCGCTCACGGAGGCGTGCTGCGGCCCATGCAGGTATTGCGGCCAGTCGGTCGTCGCGGCGAACGCCGGCGAAGGGACGCCCGCGGCGATCACGAGCGCGAGGATCGAGACCGAGCGACGCACGTTGGGGACCTCCGATCGCTGCTTCCCCCAGGCCGGGCCACGCTATCAGAGCCGCGCCAATTGACACAAGCCGCGCGCCTGGCGCGCCGCGCGGACAGGCTGAGCTAATCGGCCGCGCCCGGCTGGAGGATCACGGCGCCGCTCGCCGCAACCGCACCGGTCCACCGCTGGACGGCGGGATCGCTTGTTGCGACGAGGTCCCAGCCGCCGTGAACAGGGACGTCCACCCGGGCATGGCCGAAGTTCACCAGCACGATGCGTTCGTCGCCGCGCGCCGAGCGCCTGTACGCCAGGACGTCGTCCGGCGCGTCGAGAAGGGTGATGTCCCCGTGTTGCAGGGCGGGCGAAGCACGGCGAACCGCGAGGAGCCGGCGATACAGATGGAGGATCGACCGGGGGTCGCTGCGCTCGTGCTCGGCGTTCCGCACGTCGCTGTGCGGAGGCCACGGCAGCCAGGTGTCAGCCGTCGCCCAGCCGTGGGCCGCCGCCTCCGTCCAGGGAATCGGAGCCCGGCAGCCGTCGCGGCCGGCCGGATCGACGCGCCGTTCCGGCGGGACGACGGCGTCCTCGAGGCCCAGCTCCTCGCCCTGGAAGAGGAACGGCGTCCCGCGGAGCGTGAGCAGGAGCACAGCGGCGGCGCGGCTCACCGCCTCGGAGCCGCCCAGCCGCGTGCGATGGCGGCTGGAGTCGTGATTGGAGAGCACCCAGGTCGGCCATGCGTCGCGCCCGAGATCATGCTCGACCGTCGCGATCACCTCGCGCCAGTCGGCGGCCGTCCACGGAGTGGTGAGCGGGAGGAAGTTGAACGCCATGTGGAGCTCGTCGCCCGCGCCATAGTAGGACCGGATCGCCGCGGTCGAATGCAGGTTCACCTCCCCGACGATCACCCGATCTCCGGGATACGAATTGACCAGGCGGCGGATCTCCCGGAGCAGCGGATGGGTGCGTGGGTCGTCGTGGATACCGACCCGGTCGACCGGGCCGAGCTCGACCGGCTGGTCCGGTAGTGCCGGGTCCTTGCCGATCAGGTGGACCACGTCGATCCGGAACCCGTCCACCTTCCGGTCGAGCCAGAATCGAAGCACGCCGTGCATGGCGTCGACGACCTCCCGGTTCCCCCAGTTCAGATCCGGCTGCTGGGGCAGAAACAGGTGCAGGTACCACTGCCGGGTCGGCTCGTCGTACGTCCACGCCGGCCCTCCGAACGCCGCCCGCCAATTGTTCGGAAACGCCCCGCCGGGTGCATCGCGCCAGTAGTACCACGCGCGCTTCGGCGAGCTGCGCGAGGAGCGCGACTCCACGAACCAGGGGTGCTGATCCGATGTGTGGTTCGGTACCCAGTCGAGGAGCACGCGGATCCCGGCGTCATGGGCCTCGGCGACCACGCGATCCGCGTCTCCCAGGGTTCCGAACACCGGATCGACGTCGCAGTAGTCGGAGATGTCGTATCCGAAGTCCGCCATGGGGGAGCGGAAGAACGGCGAGACCCACACGGCGTCGACGCCCAGCCAGCGCAGATACTCGAGCCGGGCCGCGATGCCGGGGAGGTCGCCGATCCCGTCGCCGGTCGTGTCCAGGAACGACCGCGGATAGATCTCGTACACCACCGCACCCTGCCACCAGGGCGGCGATCCATGCCCGGGTGTCCGGCTCGCCGCCATGCCGGCCGGAGTGTGGCAGGATCCCGCTCCGATGCCCGCCGATCAGTGGTTCCGGAACGCCGTCATCTACAGCCTGAACGTGGAGACGTTCATGGACGGCAACGGTGACGGGTGCGGCGACTTCGAGGGTCTGAGCCGCCGGCTTGACTATCTCGAGAGCCTCGGGGTCGACGCCCTCTGGCTGGCCCCCTTCCAGCCGACGCCCGGCCGCGACAACGGCTATGACATCTCCGACTACTACAACGTGGATCCGCGCTTCGGATCCTCGGGCGACTTCGTGGAGTTCATGCACGAGGCGGAGGGCCGCGGCATCCGCGTCATCATCGACCTCGTCGTCAACCACACCTCGGATCAACACCCGTGGTTCACGCGGGCGCGGGGCGGTCGCGAGGCGCCGCGTCACGACTGGTACGTCTGGGCGGCGAAGCGGCCGCCGGACTGGCAGAGCGGGATGGTGTTCCCCGGCGTCCAGCGTACGACGTGGACGTTCGAGCGCCGCGTGCGCGAGTACTACTTCCACCGCTTCTACGACTTCGAGCCCGACCTGAACATGGCGAACCGCCGCGTGCGCGAGGAGATCCGGCGGATCATGGGCTACTGGCTCCAGCTCGGGATCGCGGGGTTCCGCGTCGACGCGGTGCCGTTCGTGATCGAGATCCCGTCCGCCGACGGGAGCAGCGCAGGGCTCGACTTCGAGTGGCTCCGCGAGATGCGCAAGTTCCTGCAGTGGCGCGTGGGCAACGCCGTGCTGCTGGGTGAGGCGAACGTCGCCCCCAAAGAGTCCGGCACCTATTTCGCCGACGGCGACGGGCTGCACATGATGTTCAACTTCTGGGTGAACCAGCACCTCTTCTGGTCACTCGCGAGCGGCGACGCGCGGCCGCTTGCCGGCGCGCTCGAGCAGACGCGGCCCGCGTCACCCGACATGCATTGGGCCCAGTTCCTGCGGAACCATGACGAGCTCGACATCGGCCACCTCCCGGACGACGCCAGGCAGGCGGTGTTCGAGTCGTTCGGCCCCGAGCCGTCCATGCAGCTCTACGGGCGCGGGATCCGCCGCCGGCTCGCGCCGATGCTGGGCGACCGCAGGATCATCGAGCTCGCCAAGAGCCTGCTGCTCTCGCTCCCCGGCACGCCGGTCCTGCGCTACGGCGACGAGATCGGCATGGGCGACAACCTGCGGCTCAAGGAGCGCATGGCGATCCGCACGCCGATGCAGTGGACGGACCAGCCGCATGCCGGGTTCACGTCCGGCGAGCGGCCGGTCGTGCCGCCGGTTCGTCGCGGCTTGTACGCCTACGAGACGGTGAACGTCGAGAACCAACGGCGCGACCCGGACTCGCTCCTGCGCTGGATGATCCGGATGATCCGCCTGCGAAAGGAGTGCCCCGAGATCGGGTGGGGCGACTGGAAGATCGTGCGCACCAACCGGCCGCAGGTCCTCGCGATGCTGTACCAGTGGCGAAACACTCGCCTCCTCTGTGTTCACAACCTGGCCCAGGCACCCTGCGAGGTGCGGCTGAAGATCGATGCCGACCGGGGAAACCGACTCTCCAGCCTGATCGATCAGGACGAGGCGGTCGCCGATCCCCGTGGCGTGCACCATCTGGAGCTGGAGCCGTACGGCTACCGGTGGTACCGCGTCGGCGGGCTCGGATATGGGCTCGACCGCGACCCGGCCCACTAGCCGAGGCTATGCCGGAGTCGGCGCGCCGGGGCCGGCCGCCCCGCTCAGGAGGAGCGCGGTCGAGATGAGCGCGAGGTGGGTGAACGCCTGCGGGAAGTTGCCGACCAGGCGGCGCGTGGGGACGTCGTACTCCTCGGCGATCAGGCCCAGGTCGTTGCGCAGGGCGAGCAGGCGCTCGAAGAGCGCGCGGGCGTCGTCCACCCGGCCGGCCATGGCCATG
>JAICJM010000195.1 GCA_025928435.1 Thermoleophilia bacterium | reverse complement strand
GTCGCCTTCGGCCTGCTCGACCTCCAGGTGGCCGGCTCGGAGTGGGTCGTGGCCGGGCTCGCGATCGCGAACGCGGTGCTCGGGATGGCGCTCGGGCTGTTCGTGAGCGCGTTCGCCCGGACCGAGTTCCAGGCGGTCCAGTTCATGCCGGCCATCGTCATCCCCCAGCTGCTCCTGTGCGGGCTGCTGGTGCCGCGCGACGACATGGCCGGCCCCCTCCAGGCGCTCGCCGACGTGCTGCCGCTGACGTACGCCTACGACGGCCTCGCCCGGGTGACGACCGGGGGGTTCGACTCCACGGCGCTGCGCGACCTGCTCGTCGTGATCGGCGCGGCGCTGCTGGCGCTCACGCTCGGTGCGACGACACTGCGACGGCGAACGCCCTGATCAGGCGACCGCGTCCGCGGGCGGCGAGACGTAGTTCGGGCGCAGGTAGGCGGCCCGGAACCCGGCCCGCAGGATGTTGCGGTAGGAGATCGTCGGACGGTCGTCGACGATCTCGCCCGTCTCCGTGACGACGACCTCCGCCCCGGCCGCGGCCGCCGCGCCGATGCGGGCTGCGATGAGGGCGGACTGGGCACCCCGACGGCGGTGGGCGGGGAGCGTTGCCGCCTGCCCGAGCCACCCGTGCCGCCCGTGCACGAACAGGGCTCCGCAGGCGACGGGTGTCTCGCCGTCGTGCGCCAGGTACCAGCTCCAGCCGGGCCGGCCGGGCAGGTGGGACAGCATCGCGGTCACCGACTGCGGGATCTCGAACCCGCCGGCGAGGACGGCCGTGAACTCATCCGCCCGCTCCGGGCCGATCCGCTCGATGCGCAGGTCGGTCGTCGGGGCCGGCGGATCGCCGGCTGTGCGGGCGAACTTGATCCAGGCGTGGGCCGGCTCGTAGCCGCGCTCGCGCAGCATCGCCGCGACGCCGCCGGGGCGGGCCGCGGGCGCGAGCGCGATGGCGTGGCGGATGGAGCCGTACACGCCGGCGATCCGGTCGAGGGCCTCGTCAGAGACGGGCTCCGAGATGCCGAGGCCGATGACGCGGTTGATCGTCACCTCCTCGACCATCGTCGCGACGGCGCACACGGCGCCGCCCACGCGCACGGCGTCGGCGCCGAACGCGTCGGCGACGGCGGCCGCCTCGACCAGCTCGAGGCCGGGGTCGTCGCCGGTCACTTCGCCGGCGGGCGCAGGGCAGGCATGTAGCCCTCCTGCTCCAGCCAGTGGCCGCCGTCGATCGTCAGGTTCTCCCCGGTGACGTAGACGGCGTACCGGGAGCACAGCGCCGTCGACCACCAGGCGATCTCCTCGACGGTCGCCAGCCGCCCGGCCGGCACCGTCGCCGCAACGCGTGCCTCGTCGGCGGGCGTCGGCCACAGCGCGGCGCCGGCGCCCTCGGTCGCGGTGGGGCCGGGGCAGATCGTGTTCACGCGGATGTTGTGGGGGGCCCACTCCACGGCCAGCGTGCGGGTCATCGCCAGCAGGCCGGCCTTGGCGGCGGCCGAATGCACCGTCCCCGGACCGCCGGTCCACGCGTAGCTCGCGATCACGCTCAGGATCGCCCCGCCGTCGCCCTGCTCGATCATCTGCCTGCCCGCGGCGCGGGCGCACAGGAAGCCGCCGTCGAGCACGATCGACGTCACGGCCCGCCAGCCGTTCGGAGACAGGTCCTCGGCCTTGACGACGAAGTTGCCGGCGGCGTCGTTGACGAGCACGTCCACCCGGCCGAACCGCTCGACGGCCGCGGCCACGAGCGCGTCGACCTGGTCGGGCACGCGCACGTCGGTCGGCTGCGCAAGCGCCCGGCCGCCGGCGTCCTCGATCAGCGCGACGGTTTCGGCCAGCGGCTCGGGCCGCCGTCCGGCCACGACGACGGCGGCGCCGAGGCGCGCGAACTCGACGGCCATCGCGCGGCCCATGCCGCTGCCGCCGCCGGTGACGACGGCGACCTGGCCGTCGAAGCTCCCGCTAGCGAGCATCGTCCTCCCCCTTCTCCCACACGATCACCCGGGCGTCGAGCGCGGTCGCCCCGGACGGCGTGACGAGGAGCGGGTTGATCTCGATCTCGGCGACGTCGGGGCGGGCGGCCGCCACCGCCGAGAGGGCGGCGGCAGCCCGGGCGGCGGCGCCGACGTCGAGCGGCGGGCGGCCGCGGGCGCCCGCCAGCAGCGGCGCGCCCCGCAGCGAGCGCAGCAGCCGCTCGGCGGCCACCGGATCGAGCGGCGCCAGGTCGACGGCGACGTCCTCGAACAGCTCGGCGTGGATGCCTCCCAGACCGACCATCGCGACCGGCCCGAAGCGCGGGTCGGTGCGCGCGCCCACGATCAGCTCGACGCCCTCGTGCAGCGGCGCCATCCGCTCGACGGAGATCGTGCTCGGCGCCAGGCGGTCGATCAGGTCGCGCACAGCGACGACGAGCGCGGCCGGGTCGGCGATGCCGACGATCACGCCGCCCGCGTCGGACTTGTGCAGCGCGTCGACCGCCTTCACGACGACCGGGTAGCCCAGGTCGCCGGCCGCGACCAGCGCCTCCTCGGGCCCCGCCACCGCGACCGCCGGGGCGAACGGCACGCCGGCGGCCTCGAGCAGCGCCCGGCTGCCGAAGTAGCCCGGCTCGATCGGCCCCGTCGCCGGCGGCGGCAGCGCCGGCGCCCCGACCGGCCGCGCCCGCGCGCGTAGCCCCGCGAGCGCGCCCGCCGCCGCCTCGATCGCGGTGTACACCGGCACGCCGCCCCCCCGCAGCGCCTGGGCCGTGGGCGAGTCGGCATGCATCGAGTGCGCCACCATCGGCCGCCCCGTCTCGGCCACCGCAGCGGTGATCGCGCGGGCGACGTTGCCCTCCAGCATCGCGAAGTCCTCGGAGTACTCGGCGTACCCGCCGAAGTAGCCCGTCAGGAGCACGCCGTCGATCTCGCCCGACTCGAGGAGTGTCCGCGAGACCTTGGCGTAGGAGTAGAAGTCCTGCTCACCGCCGCCGGCGAGGTCGACCGGGTTGCGGGTGGCGGCGGTGTCGGGAAGCTGGGCCGCGAGCGCGTCGGACAGGGTGTCGGAGAGGCGCGGGAGCTCGAGCCCGGCCGCCGTCGCGACGTCGCAGGCGACCGCGCCGTGCCCGCCGCCGTCGCCGATGACCGCGACCCGGTCGCCGCGCAGCGGTTGCGCGCGCACGAGCGCGTTGATCAGGTCGATCATCTGGTGCGGGGTTCTCACGACGTGCACGCCGGCGGCGCGCGCGGCCGCCGCGACGACCGCGCCGTCGCTGACGAGCGCGCCGGTGTGCGAGCGGGCGGCGCGGACGCTGGCCTCGGATGCACCCACGGTCAGGAGGACGACCGGCTTGCCCGCGGCGGCGGCCGCGTCGACGAAGGCACGCCCATCGCGGAAGTCCTCGGCGTAGACCGCGATCGCCTCGGTCTCGGGGTGCTCGCCGAAGGCGGCCACGAGCTCGGCCAGGTCGACGTCGGCCTGGTTCCCGATCGACGCGAAGCGCGAGAACCCGAGCTCGGCCTCGCGGGCGAGGATGCCGAGCTCGAGGGCAAGGTTGCCGCTCTGGGAGACGAGGCCGATCGACCCGGGCGGGAACTCGTTCGAGGCCAGACCTAGGTCGGAGGCCGCGTCGTAGACGCCGAGGCAGTTGGGCCCGAGCAGCACCGCGCCCGCATCGCGCACCCGGCCGACGAGCTCCCGCTCTCGGGCGCCGGCCTCGTCCCCGCGCTCGCCCAGCCCCGCGGTGATCCCGATCAGCGCCCGCGCGCCGGCGGCAAGCGCGTCGTCGACCGTCTGCTCGAAGGCGGCGGCGGGCACGGAGACGACGACGAGCTCGGGGGCGCCGGGGAGCTCGGACAGCGAGCGGTACGCGCCCCGGCCGAGCACCGTCCCGCCCTTGCGGTTCACCAGGTAGACGGGCCGGCGGTGCTCGCCCTTGAGCGCGCCCCGGCCGAGCCAGTTGCCCCACTTGGCGGGGTCGTCGGACGCGCCGACGACGGCCACGGAGCGGGGGTCGAAGAGGGGGCGCAGGTCTCGTGCCATCGCGACGTATGCTCGCATGAATACCAGGTGCCAGGCACCGGTTATTCACGCCCTCAGCGCTCCAGGATCGCCGTTGCCGCGGCGCGGCCGGTGCGCACCGCGCCCTCCATGTAGCCCGCCACCCAGTGATCCGAGCCGGCGACGTAGAACGGCGGCTCGTGCGTCCCGTGCAGCGGCCCGACCGCCATGAGGTCGCCCGGCGCCCACTGGCTGACGTAGCCGAGCGTCCAGGGATCGACGCCCCAGTCGCGCTGCAGGTAGGCGACCGGGTCGCGTGCCCGCTCGTCGTAGATCCGTGCGAGCGCCTCGAGCACCTCGGCCCGCCGCACCTCGTCCGCCGCCGAGAGGTGGTACAGCAGCCGCTCGGGCGGGACCAGGATCGAGAGCACGCCCTCGCCCTGCACCCACGTCGACCCGAACAGGTTCTCGCTCGCGCACCCCCCGTTCTGGCCCAGCTCGCGCCAGAACGGCGAGCGGTAGGCGACGACCACCTTGCCGGCGCGGGCGTGGCGCTGGCGGCGCAGGGACGCGAGCCGTTCGGGCGAGATGCCGTCGAGCGCGATGTCGCGCAGCGGGCCGACCGGCACGGCGCACACCACCGCGTCGCCGGTCACGCGGGTGCCGTCGGCGAGGAAGACCTCGACGCCGTCCTCCCCGGCGATCCGGCGGACGGGCGCGCCCAGCCGCAGGCGGTCGCCGAGCTCCTCGGCCATCCGCAAAGCGACTGTCGCCGAGCCCTCCGCCACGGTCTGGTTCTCCCACACGTCGAAGTCGTACTCGCCCAGGGAGCCGGCGACCGCGTCCATGCGCAGGACGGCCAGGAGCGACGTGCGCTCGCCCGAGCCGCCCGCATGGCCGAGCGCCTCCACCTCCCGGGCGCGAACCACCGCCGGGGTGGCCCCGGCCTCGCGCAGCCAGTCGTGGAGCGAGAGCCGGTCGAGCCGCTCCGCGTCGGGATGGCTCCAGGGATCGTCCGGGTCGACGGTGCGCGAGAGCTCGGCGAGGAGCCCGCCCGCGCGCAGGGCCGCCTCCCGGTCGGCGTCGGTGAACCAGGCAGGGTCGTCGCCGATCCACGTGCCGTCGACGAGGTCGAAGGTCGCCTCGCCGGGCTCGGCGACGAAGCTCGGCCGGGTCGTCAGGCCGAGCTCGGCGACGAGCTCGAGGTAGGCCGTATGGAAGTCGCCGATCAGCTCGCCGCCGAGCTGAACGACGCGGCCGTCGGCGATCTCGGTCTGCTCGACCCTCCCGCCCGGCCGCTCGCGCGCCTCGAGCACCACGACGTCGCAGCCGGCGCGGGCGAGGTCGCGCGCCGCCGCCAGCCCGGCCAGGCCGGCGCCCACGACCACGACCTTCGTCATCGCGCGTCCGGCCCGTGGATCCGGTGGAGCAGCGCCTGCACCCGGTCGCGCTCGGCATCGACGGCCGGCTCCTCGCCGGGGACGGTCAGCGCGAGCAGGTAGTGGTTCCAGAGCACGTCGACGACCAGGGCGGCGAGCGCGTCCGGCTCGTACCGCTCGAGGTAGCGCGCGAGCAGCTCGCGCCGCTCACGCAGGTAGGCCAGCCAGTCGGCGTAGGAGCCGTGCAGGACGATCCACTCGACCCGCGCCGTCTCGACCTCCTCTCCGCCCGCGGCGTCCTCGAGCGCCGCCCGCATCGCGGCCACGGCGGCGGGCAGCTGGGACTCGCCCTCCGGGGTGAGGAAGAGCCAGCGGTCGCGCCAGTCCTCGTCGTGTCTGAACGGCGCCTTCCGGAGAGGGGCGTTGACGCTCATCGGGTCGGGGCGGTATCCTGACTGACCGGTCAGTCAAACTCCTCGCTCAATCATGACCGAGCCCGCCGCGAATCGCAAGCATCTCATCCTGGACGCCGCCTGCCGCGCCATCGCCCGCACCGGTGCCGCCGCCGTGCGCGTGTCGGACGTCGCCCGCGAGGCCGGCGTCTCGACCGCGCTCGTGCACTACTACTTCCCCTCCCGCGCCGACGTGATCGTGCGGGCATTCGCGCACGCCGACGACCTCGCCGACGCCGTCGCGGAGGAGCATCTCGCCGACCTCGCGAGCGGGCGCGAGCGCGTGGAGCGCCTCATCCTGACCTGGGCCGGCGACGACCCGGCGATCCGCACGAACTGGGCGGTCTGGAACGAGATGTGGCAGTTCGCGGCCCACAACGAGGCGGCCCGGGCGATGGTGGCCGACTCGCACCAGCGCTGGCTCGACCAGGTGACGCAGCTGATCGGCGAGGGCCGGGAGGACGGATCGATCCCCGCCGAGGTCGACGTCGACGGCGCCGCGCGCCGGCTGGCCGCCTGCGTGGACGACTGGGGCCGCGAGACGCTGATCGGGATGCGCACGCCGGCCGGAATGCGGGCGGCGCTCACCGCCGCGACCGCGCATGAGCTCGGGCCCGTGCCGCGGGCGCGGGGGAGGGCGGCATGAGCGCCGGGGTCGCGCCCCGCACCTTGCCGGCGTGGGCGTACCGCAGCCCGGAGTTCTTCCAGGCCGAGCGGCGCGAGATCTTCGCCCGGGGCTGGCTGCTGGTCGGCCACATCAGCCAGGTGCGCGAACCCGGCGACTACGTCTCGATGATGATCGCCGGCGAGCCGGTCGCCGTCGTCCGCGGCAAGGACGGCGAGCTGCGCGCCTTCTCGAACGTGTGCCGCCACCGGGCCGCCCGCGTGCTCGACGGCGCCGGCAACTGCGACAGGGCAATGCGCTGCCCGTATCACGGCTGGACGTACGGGCTCGACGGGCGGCTGCTGGCCATCCCCGAGAAGACGGGCTTCCCCGGCTTCGACAAGGACGCGAACGGCCTGTGGCCGCTGTCCGTGGGCGTCGCCGCGGGCTTCGTCTTCGCGAGCCTCGCCCCCGACCCGGTCCCGCTGTCCGAGTACCTGGGGCCGTTCGAGGAGTGGCTCGCGCCGTACCGGCCGGACCGGCTGGTGAAGAACGCCGATCACACCGACATCCTCCCGATCAACTGGAAGAACTCGATCGACAACTACCTCGAGGGCTATCACATCCCGGTCGGCCACCCGGGGCTGCTGCGCCTCCTGGACTACAAGCGCTACCTCGTCGAGACGAGCGACGCCCGCGTCTCCATCGCACGCAGCCCGATGCGCGACAAGGCGTCGAACGACTGGCAGGAGCGTTTGTACCAGCGCCTGGTGCGGCCCATGCCCGG
>JAICJM010000201.1 GCA_025928435.1 Thermoleophilia bacterium | reverse complement strand
GGCCTCGATGCGCTTCGCCAGCATGACCTCCTCGTCCTTCGTCAGCAGCGGGTAGCGGCCCGCCTGGCGCAGGAAGAGGTCAAGGCTGTTCGTCGTCGCGATCTCGACCTCGACGACCTCGATACGCTCCTCAGGCGCGGGGGGATCGACGATGTCCACACCGAGCTGGGCGAGCTCGTCGCGCAGCGCCTGCACATCGTCGGCCTCGAGGTCCAGCTCGAGCGCGAGACCGGCCAGCTCGTCCTCGTACACGAGACCCCGCTCCTGTCCAAGCTCCACCAAGAGCCGCGCTTCGGGCTCGATGATGAGCTGGTCAGTCATTCCTCATCAACTCCTCAGACTCCTGAAAGGTTCCCTGGATCCGTTGCCTGCATAACGTTCGCCGCAGACAGGCTATTCCCCGCCTGACGCTTTCTCTACGCCATGGGTGTTGATAGCGGATTTGCGCCGCACTGATTTCTCACCGGTCGGTGACCCCTACCGCCGGCGACCTTCTGCCGCCCTCTCCACACGCCTCCGCCCTGGGAGGACACACCGTGTGGGGGTGACCGCAGGCCCATCATACCCGCGTCCGCGCGGGGTGGATAGCCCAACCGTCGTCAGCCGGTGACCCGCACGGCGCCCTGGTACTCGGCCGCGTACCAGGAGTCGGACAGGCTCGAGATCTGGACGACCGTGCCGGTGTGCGGCGCGTGGATGAACTCGCCGTTTCCGATGTAGATGCCGACGTGCCCGATGTCGGGCTCGAAGAACACGAGATCGCCGGGCGCGAGCTGGTCGTACGGCACGTGCGGGCCGGCGGTCCACTGCGAGCCGGTGTAGTGGTCGAGGTGGATGCCGAGCTGGGCGTAGACCCACATGGTGAGGCCGGAACAGTCGAATCCGGACGGGCTGGCGCCGCCCCAGACGTAGGGGACGCCGAGCTCGCCCATCGCGATCTGGACGGCCTGTCCGCCGACCGTGCTGGCCGGGGGGACGGAGCCGCCGCCCGAGGGCGGCTCGATCGGGCTCGGCGAGGGGCTCGGCGCCGGCTGCTGGGCGGCCGCCGCCGCGGCGGCGCGCTCACGGGCCTCGCGGGCGAGCCGGGCCTTGCGCTCGCCGACGAGCCGGTTGATCTGCGCCTTCAGGTCGGAGATCTTCGCCTGCTGGCTCGAGATGAGCGCGGCGGCGCGCCGCTTGGCCGCCTCGGCCCTGCGCACGAGCGCGCGGGCCTGCACCCGCTCCTTCTTCAGGAGGGCCTGGCGGCGGGCGACCTGGTGTTCGGCCACGGTCACCCGGTGCAGGATCGCGGACTCGTCGTGTGACGTCCGATTCAGGACGTCGACGCGGTCGACGAGGTCGGTGAACGACTGGGCGGCGAGCACGTACATCGCCGCGTCCTCGTTGTCGCCCTTGTAGGCGGAGACCACGAGCGCGGCGAGCTGCGAGCGGGCCTCGGTGAGGTTGTGCTTCGCGGTGACGAGCAGGGCGTGGTTCGTCCGGATCTGAGTGCTGACCTTGTCGAGCTTCGCGTGGGCGGCGTCGTAGGCCTCGACCGCCTTGTCCTGCTGGGCGTAGAGATCGTTCAGCTGCGCCTCCGCCTGCTGTGCCTCGGCGCGCTTGTCCGTGATCTGATCCGCTCCGGCGATTCCTCCGCCTGCGAGGGTGGCGAGCACTGCCGTGAGAACGACGGCGGCAACGACCGGCCCGAGCCGGCGCCGGTGCCGCTGCGGAGGCGGGCTCGACATGGCGCGTGACTTTACCACGCGCAAACCCCTGCAAACAGAGACATTTTTGTAAGGATTTTCCGCCAGCGGAGGTTGGGCACCCGGGGCCGGCGGCATCGCTGTTCGAGCATCCCGGGGGTCGAGCGTGGACCGGATGCGTTGCAAAGTGGTGAGAAGTGGGGTATTGTGGGGCGGAATGGGAGGCCGCACCCGTGCTGCTCGGCGAATCTGTCCAAAAGCTGGATGCCAAGAACCGCGTAACGCTCCCGGCCAAGCTGCGGCCGCACTTCGCCGACGGCGTGATCGTCGCCAAGGGGGTCGACAGGTGCCTGTCCGTCTACACGCCGGCCGGGTTCGAGGCGTTCGTGGACCGGCGGCTGGGGGAGCTCTCGCCGTTCAGCCGCGAGGCGCGGCTCATGAGCCGGCACCTGTACGCGGGTGCCGCGGAGACCGAGCTCGACCGGCAGGGCCGCATCATGCTGCCGCCGGCCCAGCTCGCGCATGCGGGCCTCGACCGGGACATCGTGGTGGCGGGCCTGCGGGAAATCCTGGAGATCTGGGATCTCGCCGCGTGGCGCAGGATGCAGGCCGAATCCGAGGGGAGCATTGAGGATGTTGCCGAATCACTCTCACAGCAGTAGCCCGGCGGTGGAACACGTCCCCGTCATGGCAACCGAGGTGGCCGAGCTGCTCGAGCCCCGCCCTGGCGACACGATCGTCGACTGCACGTTCGGCGCGGGCGGCCACGCGGCCGTTCTCGAGCCGTACCTGCGCGGCAGCGGGACGTACATCGGGATCGACCGCGACCACGAGGCCGAGCCGTTCTTCGCCCGCTTCGCCTTCGGCGCGACCAGCCAGACGCGCTTCCTGCACGGCGACTTCGCGCTCGTGCTGCGCAACATGGTCGCGAGCGGGACGCGCGTGCAGGCCGTCCTGATGGACCTGGGCGTCTCGTCGATGCAGATCGACCGGCCCCACCGCGGCTTCAGCTACGCGAACGACGCGCCGCTCGACATGCGCATGGACGCCTCCGCCGACCTGACGGCGGCCGAGATCGTGAACACCTGGGAAGAGCGCGACCTGGCCGGCGTCCTGCGGACGTTCGGCGAGGAGCGCTACGCCTTCCAGATCGCGCGTGCGATCGCGCGCCGCCGCAAGCTGGAGCCGTTCGAGCGCAGCGCCGACCTGGTCGAGGTGATCAAGGCGGCCATCCCGACCCCGGCCCGGTTCGGCCAGGGGCACCCGGCCCGGCGCGTCTTCCAGGCCCTGCGGATCGCGACCAACGGCGAGCTCGAGTCGCTGCGCGAGGGCCTCGAGCTGGCCGTCGACCTGCTCGCCCCCGGCGGGCGGCTGGCGGTCATCAGCTTCCACTCGCTCGAGGACCGGATCGCGAAGCAGTTCATCCGCGATCAGGCCCGTGGCTGCACCTGCCCGCCGGACTTCCCGGTCTGCGTCTGCGGGCACGAGCCGCGCCTGCGCAGCCTCACCCGCCGGGCCGTCGTGGCGAGCGTCGACGAGCGCTGCACCAACCCGCGCTCCTCGTCCGCCCGCCTGCGGGCCGCCGAGAGGACGCCGGCGCAGTGAGCGTCGCCGTCTCGGCCAGGGCTCCCGCCCGCTCGCGGGCCACGTCCGAGCAGGCCGCGCCCCGCGCGGTCCCGCGCCGGCGCGTCCGCCCCCGCCGGATGACCGCGGGCGGCGCCGTCTGGGTGGTCGTGTTGGCGGCGCTCCTCGGCGGCATCGTCGCCCTGAACGTCGCCGCGCTGCGCGACAGCATCGACGTGAACCGGCTCCAGGCGCACGCCCAGCAGCTCCAGGACGAGAACCGGCTGCTGCGAAACCAGGTGACGAACCTGTCGTCGCCGACCTCGATCGGGGTCGCCGCCCAGAAGCTGGGCATGGTCCCGGCTGACCCGAACACGACGAAGTACGTCCGCCTGCACCGCGACCACCCGAAGGTGAAGACCCGGCCGTGAGGCGCATGTCCGACCATCGCCTGCGGCTGATGCTCGCGGTCTCGATCATGGCGTTCGTCGTCGTGATCCTGCGGGCGGTGCAGATCCAGGGCGTCGACGCGGCCAGCCTGTCCGCGAAGGCGGTCTCGCAGCAGCGCGGGGAGCTCACGCTGAACGGCCTGCGCGGCTCGATCATCAGCGCCGACGGCCAGACACTCGCCCAGACGCAGCCGTCGAAGACGATCCAGGCCAACCCGAAGCTGGTCAAGAACGTCTCGCTGACGGCCGCGGTGATCGCGAAGGCGATGGGCTTTCACCCGTACAAGCGGGCCGGTCACCACGGGGATCACGGAGCGGCGAAGAAGGCCAAGCACGGCCAGGGCCAGGGCCACGCCCGCAAGCCCAAGCTGCGCCCCAACCCGAAGTGGGCGGCCGAGGTCGAGTCGCTCTCGGCGGCGATCCGTCGCGGCGGCTTCGTCGTCCGCCAGCTCCCGACCGACGTCGCGGCGCGCATCATGCGCCGCCACCTGCCCGGCATCACGACGGTGTCCGAGCTCTCGCGCTGGTACCCGGGCAACGCGATCGCCTCGCAGCTGCTCGGCTTCACCGACATCGAGGGCCGCGCCGGCACGGGCCAGGGCGCCGGCCTCGAGCACCAGTACAACCGCATTCTCGCCGGACGCCCCGGCAAGCAGGTGACGATCACCGACCCGGGCGGCATGGTGCTCGACACGGTCGACGTCCAGAAGCCCCAGAACGGCCGCAACATCCGCCTCACGGTGAGCGCCGCCGTCCAGACCAAGGTGCAGGACGTGCTGGCGGCGACGGTGCGCAGCACGCGGGCGAAGTGGGCGACCGGCATCGTCATGGATCCGCGCACCGGCGCGATCGTGGCGATGGCGACCGCCCCCGGCTACGACAACAACCAGGCCCACCTGGCGAAGAACCAGCAGCGCTGGAGCAACCAGGCGCTGCAGACGGTGTACGAGCCGGGTTCGACGTTCAAGGCCGTGACCTTCTCGGCCGCGCTCAGCTCCGGCGTCGTGTGGCCGGGCGAGGTGCTGCACAACGTGCCCGACCACATCGCGTTCGGGGACAAGGTCATCCGCGACGACATCCCGCACAAGCCCTGGGACATCTCCGTGCGGCACATCCTCAAGATCTCGTCAAACATCGGCACGGACGAGATCGCGCAGATGGTCGGCAAACACGACCTGATGCACTGGATCCGCCGCTACGGGTTCGGGAAGCGGACGGCGCTCGACTTCCCCGGCGAGGCCAGCGGCATCGTGCTGCCCGGCCGCGACTGGACGCTCTCGTCGATCGGGACGATCCCGATCGGACAGGGCATCGGCGTCACCGCGATGCAGATGGCGTCGATGTACCAGGCGATCGCGAACGGCGGCGTCATGGTCGCGCCGCACCTGGTCTCGCGCATCCAGGGCGAGAAGACGCCGCGGCCGGGGCGGCGGCGGATCCTCTCGCCCGAGGTCGACGCCGAGATGGTGTCCATGCTCGAGGGAGTCGTTGACGGCGGCACCGGCGTCCAGGCGACCATCCCCGGCTACACCGTCGCCGGCAAGACGGGCACGGCCCAGAAGCCGAGCCCGGACGGCGGCTACTCGAACCAGTACGACGCCTCGTTCATCGGCTTCCTCCCGGCCGAGGATCCCCAGGTCGAGATCATGATCGTGGTGGACTCGCCGCAGACGAGCCACTTCGGCGGCGACGTGGCCGCGCCCGCGTTCGAGCAGATCGGCTCGTGGTACGCGAACCACGCGGGCATCCGGCCTGACCGTCCCGTCCAGTAGCGTTCCCGCGAGCATGGAGCTCTCGACGCTGATCGAGGCGGTCGGGCCCCGCTCGGTGCGCGGCCGGGCCGAACTGGACATCACGGCCGTCACCTACCGTGCGGAGTCCGCCGTGCCCGGCGCGCTGCACGCGTGCGTGCCCGGGTTCACCGCGGACGGACACGACTTCGCCGGCGTCGCCGTCGCGAACGGCGCCGCGGCGCTCATCGTCGAGCGCGAGCTGGACGTCGACGTGCCCCAGCTCGTCGTGGCCTCGTCCCGCTCGGCGATGGCTGCGGCCGCCGACGCCTTCTACCGCCATCCCAGCCGCGAGCTCGACGTCGTCGGCATCACCGGCACCAATGGGAAGACGACGACGGCGTTCCTGATGCACGCCGTGCTGGAGGCGGCGCGCGGCTCCGCGGGGCTCCTGGGCACGATCGAGTCGCGCATCGGCGGGGCCGTCGAGCCGGTGGCGCGGACGACGCCCGAGAGCGTCGACCTGCAGGCGATCCTGCGGCGGATGGTCGATGCGGGCGACCGGGCGTGCGCCATGGAGGTCTCGTCCCACGCCCTCGAGCTCGAGCGGGTCGCGGGCGTGCGCTTCGCCGCCGCCGGCTTCACGAACCTGACCCAGGACCACCTCGACTTCCACCCCGACATGGAGGCGTACTTCGCCGCGAAGGCGCGGCTGTTCGAGGAGGCTCCGGGCGCGATCAACGTCGGCGACGAGTACGGCCGCCGCCTGGCCGGGATGGCCGCCGGGCCGGTGCTGACGTACGCCGCGCGGACGGACGCCGACGCCGACGTGCGCCCGCACGCGGTCGAGATCGGCGCGGGCGGCGCGATCGCGCTCATCGTCTCGACGCCGCGCGGGCCCGTCCCGCTCGACGTGCGCATGCGGGGCGGGTTCAACGTCGAGAACGTGCTCTGCGCCGTGACGCTGGCGGAGCTGCTCGAGCTGCCGCACGCGGCCGTCCGCGCCGGGATCTCGTCCGTGCCGGGCGTCCCCGGCCGGTTCGAGGCCGTCGAGGCGGGCCAGCCGTTCACCGTCCTCGTCGACTACGCCCACACGCCCGACGGCCTCGAGAACGTGCTCGGGTCGGCCCGCGAGATCACGGCCGGGCGGCTGATCTGCGTGTTCGGCTGCGGCGGCGACCGCGACCGGGGCAAGCGCCCGCTGATGGGCCGGGTGGCGCGGCGCCTCGCCGACGTCCCGCTGGTCACGTCGGACAACCCGCGCAGCGAGGATCCCGACGCGATCATCGCCGAGATCATGGACGGCGTCCCCATGGAGGCCGAGCCCGACCGCCGGGCCGCCATCGAGCGGGCCGTGGGCATGGCCCGGCCCGGTGACGTCGTCGTCATCGCGGGCAAGGGCCACGAGCAGGGCCAGCAGTTCGCCGACCGCACGCTCCCCTTCGACGACCGCACGGTGGCGCGCGAGGCGCTGGCCGCGCTCCCGGCGGCATGATCCCCCTCACGGCGCG
>JAICJM010000051.1 GCA_025928435.1 Thermoleophilia bacterium | reverse complement strand
GCGGACGCGCTCGGCGAGCCGGGGTCGGACACGGACGGGGCGCGGGCCGTGCAGGCCGTTCGCCGCATCCTGGCCGAGCTCGACTTCCCGACGGCGGCGTCGGCGGGCGTCTCGGCCGACGACCTCGACGAGCTCACCGAGGCGGCGCTCGAGGACTACTTCATCTCCGTCGCGCCGGCGCCCTGGTCGCCCGCCGAGGTGCGCGCGGCGTACGAGCAGGGGCTCGCCCTCGGTGACCGCAGGTAGGCGCGGCCCCGGCCGGTGGTGGGCAGCGTTCGAGGCCTGGCTGTACCGGCGGACCCGGCCCGCGCTCGAGCGCTGGGAGACGCTCCCGGGGCAGGTGCAGTTCATGGTCGCCCTGCCCGTCGCGATCGTCCTGCTGTTCTTCCTGCACGTGATCGCGTTCCACCTCTCCGCGTTCCGGTCGTTCTTCTACTCGCTGTTCTGGGGCATCCCGGCGGCGATCGTCGTGGTCGCCGCCTCGCGCAACGAGGCCGCCAAGCGCGCCCGCGCGCGGGACGACGACCCGCCTCCTGAATAGAAGGGGTCTGACCCCGTTTATTCATGGGGTAGGCTTCGCCCGCATGGCGACGCGCGCGGAGACCGAGCTCCACTGGACGACGGATCCGGAGGCCAACCGGCTGATCGCGTCGGACGGGAACGCCCTCCTGATCGGGTTCGCCCTCGACCAGCAGGTGCCGGTGCCGAAGGCGTTCTCGGGGCCGATCGAGCTGCAGAAGCGGCTCGGGCACCTCGATCCCGGCCGGATCGCCGCGACCGACCCGGACGAGCTCGTCGAGGTCTTCGTCCGCCGCCCCGCCATCCACCGCTTCCCGGCCGCCATGGCCAAGCGGGTGCAGAGCCTGTGTGAGGTGATCGAGCGCGACTACGGCGGCGACGGCTCCCGTGTCTGGACCGAGGCCGCCGACTCGGCCGACCTCAAGGCACGTTTGGCGGCGCTTCCGGGTATCGGTGACATGAAGGTGCGAAGCCTCTTTGCCACAATCGTCAAGCGACTCGGCTACCGGCCGGACGGCTGGGAGGATGCCCTGCCCGGCCATCCCACGCTCGGCGACGTCGACAGCGCCGAGGCGCTGGCCACCTACCAGGCGGAGAAGCGGGCCTACAAGGCCGCCCAGCGCGCAGCCAAGGCCGCACCCAAGACGTGATCATCGAGCGCAGCATGAACCCCCGGTGGCTGTCGAACAGCTACCTGGTCGGGGACGAGCCGGGCGGCACGGGCGTCGTCATCGACGCCGGCGGGCCGGTCGCGCCGCTGATCGAGGCGGCCGCCGCCCAGGACCTGACCGTGACGCACCTCCTGATCACGCACGCCGACGGCGACCACATCGACGAGGCGGGCGTCGTGATCGAGCGGTTCGGCCCGCAGGTGCTGGCGCACGAGCGCGAGGCGGCCCGCATGTCCGGCGTCACCGGCCACCTCGGCGACGGCGACGTCGTGACGGCCGGCGGCCTCGAGATCAAGGCGCTGCATACGCCGGGGCACAGCGCCGGCCATCTGGCGTTCCGGATCGAGGACTGCTGCTTCACCGCCGACGTCCTCTTCAAGGACACGGTCGGCGGCACGCTGAACGACAGCTACGAGAGCCTGCATCGCTCGATCATGGACGTCCTCATGAAGCTTCCGCGCGACACGCGCGTCCTGCCCGGGCACACCGACGCGACCACCATCGGGGACGAGTGGGAAGGAAACCCGTTCGTGCGCGTGTGGCGCGGAGTCGACGAGCCGGGGGACGAGGCGTGCACCGTCGCCGGGCGCCCGGCCACCCTCCTGCTGTTCGCCGGCGACTACGACGGCGGCCACAAGGGCTATGTCCGCTGGGAAGACGGCTCCCACGACATCGTCCCGGGCAGCCGGGTCGAGCGAACATGACCGCCGACGCCCCCAAGCTCCCGGTTTCCAGCCGCACCCAGAACATCGGGACGGTCGTGATCACCGTCCTGCCCTTCATCGGCCTGCTCGCGGCGGTGACGATGTCGTGGAACGAGGCCGTCGGGCTGACCGACCTGATGCTGTTCCTCGGCCTGTACGTGATCTGCGGGTTCGGGATCACGATCGGCTACCACCGCATGCTGACGCACCGAGCGTTCGAGGCGATCGCGCCGCTCAAGGCCGCCCTGCTCGTGGCCGGCTCGCTGGCGATCCAGGGCGCGGCCATCGACTGGGCGGTCGACCACCGCACGCACCACGCCTTCTCCGACAAGGAGGGCGACCCGCACAGCCCCCACCACGGCTTCTCCAACTCGATCTGGGGACGCCTGCAGGGGCTGGGCCACGCCCACGTCGGCTGGCTCTTCGACCACAACCGCACCGACCAGGAGCGCTACGCGAAGGATCTGCTCCAGGACCGTCTGGTGGTCGCGGTCTCGCGCCTGTTCCCGCTCTGGATCGTGCTGTCCTTCGCGATCCCGTTCGCGCTCGGCGGCCTGATCACGCGCACGTGGACGGGCGCGTTCACCGGCCTCGTGTGGGGCGGGCTCGTGCGCCTGTTCTTCAACCACCACATCACGTGGAGCGTGAACTCGATCTGCCACGTCTTCGGGCGGCGGCCGTTCACCGCGAACGACCGCTCCACGAACAACTGGCTGCTCGCCCTGCCCTCCCTCGGCGAGGCGTGGCACCACAACCACCATGTGTTCCCCACCTCGGCCTTCCACGGCCTGGGGTGGCGCCAGGTCGACCTGTCCGGGCTCGTGATCGCGGCCTGGGAGAAGGTCGGGCTCGTGCGCAACGTGCACCGGCCGAGCGCCGAGCAGATCGGGCGCAAGCGCAGCGCCGCCGCGCGCGCGTAGACTGCGGGCCCCGCGATCGCCTGAAGGGGCCGCGTTGCCGGGTCGTCGCATCGTCGTGTTCGTCGTGGTGGCCGCTGCCGCAGTCGGTGGCGCCGCGGCGGTGCTCGCGACCCACGCGACGGCTGCCCATCCGGGCTGGACGCCGGAGGAGCAGGCGCTCGACGAGCGCGACCTGCCGGTATCCGTTCCGATCCCGCGGCGCCCGTTCCACGGGCCGTCGCTGCGCACGCCCGTCCCGGTGCTCATGTACCACGTGATCGGGGCGTCGCCTCCGTCGGCACCCTACCCCGCGCTGTTCGTCTCGCGCCGGCTCTTCGCCGCCCAGGTCGCCGGGCTGGCACGGGCCGGATACCAGGCCGTCACCCTCGACCGGGTGTGGCAGGCCTGGCACGGGCGCGAGCCGCTCCCCCCGCGGCCGGTCGTGCTCTCGTTCGACGACGGCTACCGGGGCGACTTCGGCGCGGCGATGCCGATCCTGCACCGGCGCGGCTGGCCCGGCGTGCTGAACCTCCTCGTCGCCAACCTGCACCGCCATGGCTGGGGCCTCGGGACCCGGATGGTGCGGCGGATGATCGCGAACGGCTGGGAGGTCGACTCGCACACGCTCACCCACCCCGACCTGGCGACGGTGAGCCCTGTGCGGCTCCGCCACGAGGTGCACGGCTCGCGCGTCGTGCTGCGGCGGCTGTTCCACGTGCCCGTGCGGTTCTTCTGCTACCCGTCGGGCGCGTTCGACGGCGCGGTGATCCGCGCTGTGCGCCGGGCCGGCTACCTGGGCGCGACGACCGAGATCTCCGGCCTCGCCCGCCGCTCGCAGCCCTACACCCTCGCCCGCATACGGGTCGACGGCGGCGAGCCGCCCGCCGAGCTCGTCCACACGACCCGCGAGGCATAGCCGCGGCTCCGACCGTCGCGGCGTTCATGCTACGCCGGGTGGAGGGCGAGATCCTGCTCGGCGACAACCTGGCCGTCATGGCGGGGTTCGCCGACGGCGCCTTCCGGATGATCTACCTCGACCCGCCGTTCAACACGGGCCGCGAGCGGGCCGCCCGGCGGCTGCGCACGGTGGCGGCGGCCGACGGCGACCGCACCGGGTTCGGCGGCCGCCGCTACCGCAGCGAGCTCCTCGAGGGCTCGTCCTACCGCGACAGCTTCGACGACTACCTCGGGTTTCTCGAGCCGCGGCTGCGCGAAGCTCGCCGGCTGCTCGACCCGGAGGGCACGCTGTACCTGCACCTGGACTATCGCGAGGCCCACTACGTGAAGCTCCTCTGCGACGAGATCTTCGGCCGGGAGTGCTTCCTGAACGAGCTCGTGTGGGCCTACGACTACGGGGCCAAGCCGCGCCGGCGCTGGCCGGCCAAGCACGACACGATCCTCGTCTACGTGCGCGATCCGGACGGGTACTGGTTCGACGCCGAGGCGGTCGAGCGGGAGCCGTACATGGCGCCGGGCCTGGTGACGCCCGAGAAGGCGGCCCGCGGCAAGCTCCCGACGGACGTCTGGTGGCATACGATCGTGCCGACCTCGGGCCGGGAGCGCACGGGCTACCCCACCCAGAAGCCGGAGGGCCTGGTGCGGCGGATGGTGCTCGCCTCGAGCCGCCCGGGCGATCGCGTGGCCGACTTCTTCGCCGGGTCGGGGACGCTCGGCGCCGTCGCCGCGGCGACCGGTCGGCGCTACGTCCTCGTCGACGCGAACCCGGATGCCGTCGCGGTCATGGAACGGCGGCTGGGCGCGATCCGCGCTCGAGCACTCTGACGCCGTCCGCGGTCCCGACGACGGCCGCCGCCGTCATGCCGAGGAAGAAGCCGTGCTCGACGACGCCGGGCACGGCCTTCACCGCGGCGGCCAGGGCGGCCGCGTCGGCCCACTCGTCCCGGCGGCAGTCGAGGATCGCGTTGCCCTCGTCGGTGACGAACGGCGTCCCGTCCGCCGTCATGCGCCTGGACGGCTCCCAGCCCAGCCCGCGCAGCGCCCGCTCGCACACCGGCAGGGCGAACTCGACCACCTCGACGGGAAGGGGGGCGCGCTCGCCCAGCCGTGCCACCAGCTTCGAATCGTCGGCGACCACGATCATGGCCCGCCCCGCGCTCGCCACCACCTTCTCGCGCAGGTGGGCGCCCCCGAGGCCCTTGATCAGGTCGAGGTCGGGGTCGATCTCGTCGGCGCCGTCGATCACGACGTCGAGCTCCGGCGTCTCGGCGAGCGTCGTCAGCGGCACGTCGAGGCGCCGGCACAGCGCCGCCGTCGCCTCGGACGTGGGCACCCCACGGATGCCGCGCAGGCTCCCGTCCGCGATCCGGGCCGCGAGCGCGTCGATCATCGCCGATGCCGTCGAGCCGGTGCCGAGGCCGAGGCGCATGCCGTCACGGACGTAGCGGGCGACGGCCTCCTCGCCGGCGACCCGCCGCAGCCCGTCGGCGCTCACGCCGCCATCGCCTCGCGGGCGGCGGCCGGGTCGGTCAGCGGCGCCCGGCAGGCGAACCGCTCGCAGATGTAGGCCGCGGGCGCGCCCGCGACGGACGTGCGGCCCTCGAGCAGCGGGATCCCGGCGGCGTCCTCGCCGTTCCCAAAGGCGTAGACGACGGTCGGGTGGAAGCCCTCGCGCACCGCGTCGGCCAGGGCGCGCGTGGCCGGGTCGGCGGCCGGGCCGACCACGGCCACCTCGCGCGGCACGGACAGGTAGAGGTCGAGCGCCGAGAGCATCTGCCCGAAGCCGTGGGGGGCGTTGCGCATGCCGTCCACGGCCAGTCGCAGCGTCGCCTCGGCCCGGGCCTCGAGCTCGGGATCGGCGTAGATGCGGGCCAGCCGGACGAGGCAGTGGCAGAGCAGCGAGTTGCCCGACGGGGTGGGGTTGTCGTCGAACTCCTTGTGCCGCGCGACCAGGCGCTCGGCGTCGTCGGCCGACTGGTAGAAGCCGCCGTGCTCCGGGTCGGCGAAACGGCGCAGGGCCTCGTCGGCGATGCGGCGCGCGGGCGGCAGCCACTCGGGCTCGCCGGTGGCGAGCGCCAGCTCGAGCAGGCCGTGGCAGACCGCGGCATGGTCGTCGAGGTAGGCGGGGATGCGGGCGGCGCCGGCGCGGTAGGTGCGGCGCAGGCGGCCGTCGTCGCCGGTCATCGGGCCGAGCAGGAAGCGGGCGCACTCGCGGGCGGCGTCGAGCAGGTCGGGCCGGCCGAGCCGCCAGCCGCCCTGGGCCAGGGCCGCGAGCGCGAGCCCGTTCCAGCTCGCGATCGCCTTGTCGTCGCGGCCCGGCTGCGGCCGCTCCAGGCGCCGCTCGAGCAGCGCGGCCCGGATGCGGGCGAGGTCGGGCGGCGGCGGCCCCTGGGCGCGCATCACGGTCGTCCCGCCCTCGAAGTTGCCCCCCTCGGTGACGCCGTAGTACGCGGCGGCGACCCGGGCGTCCTCCTCGCCCAGCGCCTCGGCCAGTTGCACGGGCGTCCACACGTACGTCGTGCCCTCCTCGCCCTCGGTGTCGGCGTCGAGCGCCGACGCGAAGCCGCCCTCCGGCAGGCGCATGTCGCGCAGCAGGAAGTCGAGCGTGCCCTCGGCGACGCGGGCGTAGCCCTCCTCGCCGGCCACCGCCGCCGCCTCGAGGTAGGCGGTCGCGAGCAGGGCGTTGTCGTACAGCATCTTCTCGAAGTGGGGCACGAGCCAGACGGCGTCGACCGAGTAGCGGTGGAACCCGCCCCCGACCAGGTCGTGCATGCCGCCGAGCGCCATGCCGTCGAGCGTCGTGCGCGCCATGTCGAGCGCCTCGGCGTCACCCGTCCCCGCGTACCGGCGCAGGAGGAAGCCCACGGCGGGGCCGGCCGGGAACTTGGGAGCGCCGCCGAACCCGCCCCAGGCCCCGTCGTGCACGGCCCGCAGCCGGGGGATCGCGTCCGCCAGGATGTCCTCCGAGAGGGGGTCGTTCGAGGGCACCACCTGGGAGGCGCGGCGCAGCGCCTCGCCGACGTTCGCGCCCACCCGCTCGACCTCGCTGCGCTGCTCCTGCCAGGCCTTGTCGACGGCGAGCAGCACCTGCCGGAAGGCGGGCATCCCGTGCCGCGGCTGGGGCGGGTAGTAGGTGCCCCCGTGGAAGGGCTCGCCGGCCGGGGTCAGGAACACCGTCATCGGCCAGCCGCCGTGGCCGGTCATGCCGACGACCGCGTTCATGTAGACGGCGTCGAGGTCGGGGCGCTCCTCGCGGTCGACCTTCACGTTCACGAACAGCCGGTTCATGACCGCGGCCGTGTCGGGGTCCTCGAACGACTCGTGCGCCATCACGTGGCACCAGTGGCAGGCCGAGTAGCCGATCGAGAGCAGGATCGGCCGCCCCTCGCTGCGGGCGCGGTCGAGCGCCTCGTCGCCCCACGGATACCACTCGACCGGGTTGTCGGCGTGCTGGAGCAGGTACGGGCTGGTCTCACCGGCGAGCCGGTTCATGCGACCACCATACCCGGGCGTGAGCGGGAGCTCCCCCGGGGGCGAGAAACGGGGACAGTCCCCACAACGTGGGGACTGTCCCCATGCCTCGCTAGGCGATCACCTGACGGATCTGGTGCACCGCCACCATGATCACGGAGGCGTCGTCGCCGGGCGCCGCGGCGAGCGTCGTCATGAGCGACGCGAGCCGGCCGTACGGGTCGGTGCGGGCCGCCAGGTAGCGGTCGACGGCGTCGTCGATCGAGGCGTCGCCGGTCTCGGCCAGCACCGCCGAGGCGATCTGGCGCCGCAGCAGCCGCAGGTCGTCGGCCAGCGACGACCACGCGAGCCGCTGCCAGCGCGTCTCGGCGGGCCGCTCGGCCGCGCGCCGCTCGATCACGTCCAGGTAGAGGCGCTCGCCGATGACGAAGAACGCGTGAGCGACGTCGGCGATCGGGCGCGAGTAGGCCTGGGCGACCGTGATGATGTCGGGGGCGTAGACGAGATCGGGCGCGATCGCCGCGAACCGGGCAGCCTCGCGCGGCACGCCCTGCTCGAGCAGCCGCTCCAGGCGCTCGTCGCGGGTCAGCCGCCACGCCGTCGTGGCCACGTCGCCCATGCAGGCGACGAGCTCGCCGAAGGCACCCTGCGAGCGCTCCACCTCGGCCTGGAGGTCGATCTGGGGCACGTGGGTGAGGTACCAGCGCGCCAGCTGCGCGACCACCGTGTCGACGCCGTCCATCAGGTCGGCCTGCAGGTCGTTCGGCACCACCCGGTCGAGCTTCTCGACCGCGTCCCACGGGTCGCGCGCGTTCGAGACGTCGCGGGCGACGATGAAGGCGGCGGCCACCTCCTCGGGTCCGGCGCCGGTCTCGGCCACCATCCGGGACACGAACGTGATCCCCATCGAGTTGATGACGTCGTTCGTGACGATCGTGGCGATGATCTCGCGCCGCAGCGGGTGCGCCCCCATCAGGTGGCCGAACCGCTCGACCACGGCCGGCGGGAAGTACTCGGCCAGCGAGTCGTCGAGGTACGGATCGTCCGGCAGCGACGAGGCCAGCACCTGCTCGCGCAGGAGCCGCTTCGCGTAGGCCAGGAGGACGCACAGCTCCGGCCGGACGAGGCCGTTCCCGGCCGCGCGCCGCTCAGCCATCTGCTCCGGCGTGGGCAGGAACTCGAGCGTCCGCTCGAGCAGGCCGCGCGACTCGAGCTCGGCCATCAGGTCCTCGTAGGCCTCCATCCGCTGCGCGGCGACGGCCGTCTCCTGGCTCAGGATCTGCACCTGCAGGTAGTTGTCGTAGAGCACGTGCGCGACCACGTCGTTCACGACGCTCTGGAGCATCTCGTTGCGCTCCTCCAGCGTCAGCTCGCCGGCCTCGACCGCGAGGCCGAGCAGGATCTTGAGGTTGACCTCGTGGTCGGAGCAGTCGACGCCGGCCGAGTTGTCGATCGCGTCGGTGTTGATGCGCCCGCCGCCCGTCGCGTACTCGATCCGGCCCCGCTGGGTGAGGCCGAGGTTCCCGCCCTCGCCGACGACCTTCGCCCGCAGCTGGCGGCCGTCGATGCGGACGGCGTCGTTGGTGCGGTCGCCGACATCGGCATGCGACTCGCTCGACGCCTTCACGTACGTGCCGATGCCGCCGTTCCAGAGCAGGTCGACGGGCGCGCGCAGGATCGCCTGGATGACCTCGGTCGGCGTGAGCCGCTCCGCGTTGATCCCGAGCGCCTCCCGCGCCTGGGGCGAGAGCGACACCGACTTCGCCGTCCGCGGCCACACGCCGCCGCCGGCCGAGATCAGCTCACGGCTGTAGTCGTCCCAGGACGACGTCGGCAGGCCGAAGAGCCGCGTCCGCTCCTCGAACGACGCCTCCGCGTCGGGCTCCGGGTCGATGAAGATGTGGCGGTGATCGAAGGCGGCCACCAGCCGCATCTGGCGCGAGAGCAGCATGCCGTTGCCGAACACGTCGCCGGACATGTCGCCGATCCCGACGGCGGTGAACGGCTCGCTCATGACGTCGCGGCCGAGCTCGCGGAAGTGGCGGGTGACGCTCTCCCACCCGCCGCGGGCGGTGATGCCGAGCGCCTTGTGGTCGTACCCGTCCGAACCGCCGGAGGCGTACGCGTCGCCGAGCCAGAAGCCGTACTCCGCGCTGACGCCGTTCGCGGTGTCGGAGAGGTGGGCCGTGCCCTTGTCCGCGGCGACGACGAGGTACGGGTCGGGCCCGTCGAGGACGCGCACGCTGGGCGGGTGGACGACCTCGCCGCCGACCATGTTGTCGGTCAGGTCGAGCATGCCGCGCATGAGGGTGATGTACTGGCGCCGCTCCTCCTCGCGCAGCTCGGCCCGGTCGGCGGGCGGCTGCTTCAGGACGAACCCGCCCTTCGCGCCGACGGGCACGATGACGGCGTTCTTCACCATCTGGGCCTTCATCAGGCCGAGGATCTCGGTGCGGTAGTCCTCCAGGCGGTCTGACCAGCGAATGCCGCCGCGGGCGACCATGCCGCCGCGCAGGTGGACGCCGGCCATCGCGGGCGAGTAGACGAAGATCTCCCACAGCGGCACCGGCCGGGGCATGTTGGGGACGTCGGCGCAGCGCAGCTTGAACGACAGGTGGCCGCCCTCGCGGACGTACGCGTTCGTGCGCACCGTGGCCTGGATCATGCCGAGGTAGCCGCGCAGGATGCGGTCGTCGTCGAGCGACGTGACCGCGTCCAGGTCGGCCGAGATCTCGGCCACGAGCGCGGCCTCCGGATCCTCCCCCTCCGCGTCCTCGGCTCGCTCGAGGTTCGGGTCGAAGCGGATCTCGAACAGCTGGACCAGCTTGCGGGCGATCTCCGAGTTGCGGACGAAGCAGTCGTTCTGGTACCGGGAGGTGAAGGTGGCGCCGAGCACCTGGCGGTACTCGCGGTAGGCGCGCAGGACGGTGATCTGCTGCCAGGAGAGCCTCCCGGCCACCACCAGCCGATTCAGCCAGTCGGAACCGGCCCGGCCGTCCCACACGGCGCCGACCGTCGCGCTGACGAGATCGGCGTAGACGTCCAGGTCGAGCTGGCGGCCGTCGGGGCCGAGGACGCCGAAGTCGTGCAGGTAGCGGGTCTCCGCCGTGTCGCCCTGGAGCCGCGTCGGCACCTCCTCGACCACCGTCAGGCCGAGCTGCTCGAGCAGCGGGAGCAGCTCCGTCAACGGCGCCTTGCCGCCGGTCTTGTAGAGCTTCACCCGCGTCAGCAGCGGCTCGGTGGCGCCGGTCTCGTTCTGCAGCGCGACCCCGTAGGGCCGCTCGTCGCCGATGCGCTCGAACTGCTGGACGTCGAACCTGGCGGCGTCGATGGTCGAGGCGCTCTTGTAGTAGTCGGGGAAGAGCGCGGCGTAGCGGCGAGCCAGCTCGTGGCCGCGCATCTCGCCGACGGCGCCCGCGAGCGCGTCCGACAGGGCGTCGTCCCACGACCGCGCCGCCGCGGCGACCTCGCGCTGGATGTCGACCGGCGAGACGTCGGGGATGCCGTCCTCGCCGACGTGGATCGTGAAGTGGAACCGGGCCGGATCGGTCGCGAACGAGAGCGCGTAGTCGGCGACGACGCCCTGGTACCGGAACTCGAACAGGTGCTCGAGCCGCACCCGCAGGTCGGTCGAGACGCGGTCGCGGGGCAGGGCGACCACCGCCCACACCGTCCGCCGCATCGGGTCGACGCGCAGGAACACGCGCACGTTGCGCTCCTCCTGCATCGCCGCCAGGGCCATGATCGTCGTGCGCAGCTCCTGGGCCGGGACGGCGAAGAGCTCGTCCTTGGGGAAGCTGTCGAAGAGCTCGACCACGGCCTTGTAGTCGTGGGAGCCGACGATCAGGTCCTCCCACCGCATGATCGCCTCGAGCTTGCGCCGGATGAGCGGGATCTGGCGGGCCGACTCGGCGTACGCCTTGCTGGTGAAGAGGCCGATCATGCGCAGCTCGCCGACGACGGCGCCGGACTCGTCGAAGCGCTTGACGCCGATGTAGTCCATCCGCGCCCGGCGGTGGATCGCCGTCTCCCGGTTCGTCTTCGCGACGGTGAGCAGCGGGCCGCTGAAGACGCGGTCGCGCACGGACTGCTCGAGATCCTTGGCGGAGACCGGCTCGGCGAAGCGCGACCGGGAGTCGTCGGACATGACCCCGAGGCCGGTGCCGGGCACGACGGTGATCACGGCGTCGTCGCCCGCGCCCGTGATCGCGTACTCGCGGTAGCCCAGGTAGATGAAGCTGTCGTCGGTGAGCCACTGCAGGAACTCGGTCGACTCCTGGATCACCGCCGGCGAGAAGCGCGCGCCGCCCTCCTGGGCGGTTTCGATCATCGTCTCGACCCGCTCCACCATCGGCAGGAAGTCGCGCACGGCCAGGCGCAGGTCGCAGAGCACCGTGACCAGGTCGGCCCGCAGCCGATCGAGCGCGTCCGCGTCGAGGCGGCGGTCGGCCTGGAAATGCATGACCGACTCCCGCCGGTGCGCGCCGCGGGCGGGCGTGATCGCCTCGATACGGCCGTCCTCGGACCGCTCGACGCCGACCACGGGGTGCACGACCGCCCGCACCTGGAGGCCGTGCACGTGCATCTCGGTGGTGACGGTGTCCACGAGGAACGGCGCGTCCTCCACCGCCACCTCGACCACGGAGCCGATGGCCTCCCAGCCGTCGCTCGCGAGCTCGGGGTTGTAGGCGCGCACGGCCAGCTCGCCGGGCTCGCGGCCGCTCATGAACGAGTACATGTGCGCGACGTGGGCGGCGAGGCCGCTCTTGCCCAGCTCGGCCACGAGCACCGCAGGGACGCGGCGGACGTAGGCGCGCACGAACTCGGCCAGGAGGCCGACGCGGCTTGCGCCCAGCTCCTCGAGCAGCGTGTCGACGAGCGCAGCGTCGCTCGAGTCGGGCTCAGCCAAGGCGGGCGGCGCCTGGGGCTCGCTGCTCACAGGTGCAGATCGTATCTCAGCTTGCGACGTGTGGCTGCTGCTCCGACCCGGCCCCGGCGTCCTTCGGTTCGGCCGCAAAGCGGTAGCCGACGCCCGGATGCGTGTGGATGTAGGTGTAGCCCGTGGAGCGCCAGTCGAGCTTGGCCCGCAGCTTGCGGACGCAGACGTCGACCGAGCGATCGCGCTTCGTGTGCGGCATCCCCCACACCCGGCGGCGGAGCTGGTCGCGGCTGAGCGCGCGGCCGCTCTCCGAGGCCATGGCGTGCAGGAGCCGGAACTCGAGCACGGTCAGCCCGGCGTCCTGGCCGTCGACGAAGGCCTGCCGCAGCTCCGAGTCGATCACGAGGCCGGGCGACTCGATCGCGCCGTTCGAGCCCCGGAATCCGCCCGAGGTGCGCCGCAGGGCCGACTCGACGCGGGCCACGAGCTCGGGCATCCCGAACGGCTTGCACAGGTAGTCGTCGGCCCCCAGGCGCAGCGCGTGGACGCGGTCGCGCTCCGACACGCGAGCGCTCACGACGACCACGGCCGCCTCGATCCCGTCGGCGCGCACCGACTCGATCACCTGCCAGCCGTCCGTGCCGGGCAGCATCAGGTCGAGCACGATCGCATCGGGACTCGCGTAGCGGATCCGGCGCAGCGCCTTGAGCCCGTCGTCGACCGCGTCCACCTCGTAGCCGGCTGCGCGCAGGTAGGCGGCGATCGCCGTCGAGATGACGGCGTCGTCCTCGACCACGAGGATCCGGCGGCGGCGGGCGGTGGCCGTGCCGTTTCTCATGCGACCGGCGCCCGGCGGCGGTCGTGCACGGGGCTGAGCAGCAGCTGGGCGGCCTCGGCGACGGCGGGCACGTGCAGGGCGACGCGACGCAGACGGGCGTCGAGCGCGGAGCGCGCGATCTCGAGCGCGTGCAGCGGGCTCGTGTCCGCCCGCCGCAGCTGCTCGGGCGCGAGCGCGGGCAGCAGGCGGTCGATGTGGCGGCCGTCGAAGTCGATCTCCTGCACCGCCCGGATGCGGATCAGGTCGCCTGCCTCGGCGTGCGGCGAGGCCGGCAGGTCGTCGACAGCGGCGTCGATCGCCCACTCGAGCAGCTCGTTCCGGCGATCGTACGTCGAGCGACTACCCATGTCCGGATTGTGGCGGCTCGGCGGTTCCGAGGGGTTTCCGCATGGTGACGATCGCGTGAAGCTTTGGAGAAATGCCCGGAGCGCGGGGCCGTAACGGTCCCGTAACCCCGTGCGGAGTAGGTTTGGCGCATGGCAGACACGTGGCAGCGGCCGGGGGTCGCGATCGCCGGCTGGGGGGTCGCCCTGGCGGCCGGCGTGGGCGCGTTCGCCCTGAACGCTGCCAACCTGGGCGGGAACGCGGGCCTCACAGCCCCCATCGGTCACGACGCCGCCTTCACGATCTGGGGGCTCGCCTACGCGAGCGTCGGTGGCCTCATCGCCGCCCGCCGGCCGGGGAACATCGTGGGCTGGCTGCTGCTGGCCGGCGGCCTGGCGTTCGCCGTGTCGTCGTTCGCGTTCGAGTACGCGAACCACGCCCTCGCGGGTCGCCACGGACTCGGCGGCAGCTTCGCGTTGTGGGTGGCCGAGACGCCCTCGGTGATCGCGCTCGTCATGATCCCGCTGGCGCTCCTGCTCTTCCCCGACGGGCGCCTGCCCGGTCGCGGATGGCGGCCGGTGGCGTGGCTGACGGTCGCCGCGGGCGCGTTCCTGTTCGTCGGGATCGGCGTCGCTCCGGGGCGGATGGACTCCGCGGTCGCGGTGGACAACCCGTTCGGGATCGCGGGCGCAGGCACTCCCACGCTGGCGCTTCAGATCGCCGGCTGGGCGCTGACGATTTTCGGGTTCGCCGCCGCCGGCCGGGCGACGGTCGTGCGGCTGCGCCGATCCGACGCCGCACTCCGGCAGCAGATGAAGTGGGTGGCCTACGCCGCGGCCATGCTCGGAGTCCTATGGATGCAGTGGACCGCCATGTACCTGGGGCCGATGAACAACCGCGTGGTCGCCGGGATCGAGATCATCGTGCTCACGGCCGCCCTGGCGGGCGTGCCGGTGGCGATGGGCATCGCCATCCTCCGTCACCGCCTGTTCGACATCGACCTCATCATCCGCCGGACGCTCGTCTACGCGCTGCTCGTGGCCGCGCTGACGGGCGTCTACCTGACCGGCGTCGTCGGCTTGAGCGCCGCACTGCGCGCGATCGCCGGCGGCACGGGCGCCCTCGTCGTCACCCTCTCCACCCTGGCGGTGGCGAGCACGTTCCAGCCGTTGCGCACCCGCATCCAGCGGGCCGTCGACCACCGCTTCTACCGCGCGAAGTACGACGCGGCTGCGACGATCGACGGGTTCGCCGACCGCCTGCGCGACCAGATCGACCTGGGCGCGTTGAACGCCGAGCTGCTCACCGTCGTGCAGACGACGGTGCACCCGGCCCACGCCAGCGTCTGGATCCGCCCGCCCGGGTCCGCCTAGGCCGCGGAGCGCTCGGCCAGGAGCAGGTCGGCCAGGCCCTCGCGCAGGCCGCCGCGGGCGACCACGAGCGGCACGCCCAGGATCGCCTGGGTCTCGCGCAGGATCAGCGCGCCGGCCAGGAGCACGTGGGCGCGCTCGATGTCGATGCCGTACGTCGAGGCCAGGCGTTCGCTGGGCTGGCGGGCGACGATCCGCACGGCTCGGTCGAGCCGGCGCTCGTCCAGGTTGCGGCCGACGAGCTTGCGCAGGGCGCGGGCGCTGCCGCCCGTGGCCAGCGCCGTCGCCACCCGCAGGCCGTCCAGGTCGCCGAGGTGGTCGCGCACCACGTCGACGGCGCGCTCGACGGAGCGCCGGGACGGCGGATCGCCCTTGAGGACGCGGCTCGTCAGCCGCAGTGAGCCGATGTCGATCGAGAGCAGGTCGTCCGGCGTGCGGTCGGGGCTGCCGACCGCGAGCTCGGTCGAGCCGCCGCCGACGTCGCAGACGCCGACGGGCAGCTCCAGCCCGCGGACGCCGGCCGTGGCGCCCTCGAAGGCGTAGCGGCCCTCCTCCTCGGCCGAGAGCACCCGCGCGCTCACGCCGGTCACGTGGCTCAGCCCGGCCACGAGCTCCGCGGCGTTCGTGCTCTGGCGGCCCGGCGCCGTCACGATCACGTCGATGTGGATGGCGCCGTGGGCGCGCGCGAGCGTCGCGTACCGTCGGGCGCAGGCCATGGTGCCCTCGAGCTTCTCCCGGGAGATGGTTCCGGTGCACTCGATCTCGTGCCCGAGGCCGAGGACGGTGCGCTCGTTGCGCACCGCGACGACGGCGGCGGTGCTGCCCCTGCGGGCCACGAGGAGCCGGCCCGTGTTCGAGCCGATGTCGATCACCGCGACGGTCATACGCGGAGTCTTGCGCTCGAGTCGGACGTCCTCCCCGGCTCCGCCGCGCGCCACGCCGGGCCTCCGCGGCGGCCCTGCTCATCGCGGTGCCGCCTGCGCCGTCGAGCTGCGCCGCGCCCTCCGGATGAGGGCGAGCTGGGCGCCCCCGGTGCCGTCGCTGGGGAGGCGCTCCCAGCTCCCGTCAGGGAGCAGCTGCCAGGAGTAGTCGGCGATCCCGTACAACGTGTCGAACATCTCGGCGAGCTGCTTGCGGGCGTTCTCGCCTTCCACCGGTACGAGCACCTCGAACCGGCCGTCCAGGTTGCGCGGCATGAGGTCCGCACTGCCGATCAGGTAGGTGGCGACGTCGCCGGCCTCGAGGATGAACGCCCGGCTGTGCTCGAGCCACCGCCCGAGGACGCTGCGCACCCGGATGTTCTCGGAGAGGCCCTCGACCCCCGGGCGCAGGGCGCACACGGTCCGGGCGACGATGTCGACGTGGACGCCGGCCCGGGACGCGTCGTAGAGCGCGTCGATCAGCTCGGCGTCGGTGAAGTGGTTCACCTTGATCCGGATCCTGGCCGGCTGTCCCGCCCGGGCGGCGTCGGCCACCGACGCGAACAGCTCGAGCAGGCGCGGCCGCAGCGTGTACGGCGAGACCAGCAGCTTGCGGAAGTTCTGCGGCCGCCCGAAGCCCGTCAGCAGGTTGAACAGGTCGGCGACGTCGGCGGTGATGTCGTCGTCGGCGGTGAAGAGCCCGAAGTCCTCGTAGACGCGCGCCGTCAGGGCGTGGTAGTTGCCGGTGCCGATGTGGGCGTAGCGGCGCAGACCGCGGCCCTCGCGGCGCACGATCAGCGTCGTCTTCGCGTGCACCTTCAGGTGCGGGAACCCATAGGCGACGTGCGTGCCCGCCTCCTCCAGTGCCCGCGACCAGTGGATGTTGCGGCTCTCGTCGAAGCGGGCCTTGAGCTCGACCACGCACACGCTCTGCTTGCCCTCCTCGGCGGCCCGGATCAGCGCCGGGATGAGGGGCGAGCGCTCGCTGGTGCGGTACACCGTCGTCTTCAGCGCCACCGAGTCGGGGTCGCGCGCGCCGGCGTTGATGAAGTCCTCGACGGTCGCCGCGAACGAGTCGTAGGGCAGGTGGATGAGGACGTCGCCCTCCGCGATGGCCTTGAACATCTCGCGCCGGTCGTTCGCGAACGCCGGCGGCGCCGCGCCCACCCAGGGCTCGAACTTGAGCTCGGGCCGGTCGATGTCGGCCAGCTGCGAGACGTCCGCCAGGTCGAGCATGCCGCGGATGCGGAACACCTGGCGGTCGCTCACGTCCAGGGAGTCGACCAGCCGCCGTTGCATGCGCTGGGACATCGCGTGCGCCACCTCGAGCCGCACCACGTCGCCGAACCGGCGCCGGCGCAGCTCGACCTGCACCGCCTGGAGCAGGTCGTCGGCGTCGTCCGACACGTCGAAGTCGGCGTCGCGGGTGACGCGGAAGGGGGCCGACTCGACCACCTCCATGCCCGGGAAGAGCCGCGGCAGGAAGTGCGCGATGACCTCCTCCAGCGGGAACATCACCCGGTCGCGGCCCGCGGGGATGAACCGCGCCAGGCCCTCAGGCACCTTCACCCGGGCCAGCCGCTCCTCGCCCGTGGCCGGGTCGCGCACGAACACGCCCAGGCTGAGGGACAGGCCCGAGATGTAGGGGAAGGGCTGGCCGGGGCCGATCGCAAGCGGCGTCAGCACCGGGTAGATCTCGCGCTCGTAGTGCGCGCCCAGGGCCCGCAGCTCGGCCCGGGCGGCCTCCTCGACGCGGCCGATCTTGATCCCCGCCTCCGACAGCGCCGGGAGCAGGTCGTGCTCGTAGAGGTCGGACTGCTTGCGCACCTGCTCGCGGACGCGGCTCGCGATCTCGTCGAGCGTCGCGTGCGGGCTGCGGCCGTCGGGCGAGCGCACGTCGAGCCCCGAGGCCGCCTGGCGCTCGAGGCCGGCCACACGCACCATGAAGAACTCGTCCAGGCCCGTCGAGATGAACGAGCACAGCCGGATCCGGTGCAGCAGCGGGACGGTCGGATCCTGGCCCAGCTGGATGCAGCGGTCGTTCCAGTCGAGCCAGGACAGCTCCCGGTTCAGGAACCGGTCCGGCGGCGGCTTGGGGCGCCGGGAGGCGGCACGGCGGCGGGGCGTCCCGAGCTCGGCCACGCCTGCCCCGGCCTCGCCCTTGTCCGCCGCCCGCGCCACGACCTACCCGAACCGGCCCGTGACGTACGCCTCCGTGCGCTCGTCGGATGGGCGGGTGAAGAGCTCCACCGTGGGCGCATGCTCCACGAGGATGCCGCAGCGGGCGCCGGACTCGGCCACGTCGACGCTGAAGAAGGCGGTCATGTCGGCGACCCGTGCAGCCTGCTGCATGTTGTGGGTCACGATCACAATCGTATAGTCGTTCTTCAGCTCGGCAACCAGATCCTCGATCCGCTGGGTGGCGATCGGGTCGAGCGCCGAGGCGGGCTCGTCCATGAGAACCACGTCGGGCTCGATGGCCAGGGCGCGGGCGATGCAGAGGCGCTGCTGCTGGCCGCCGGAGAGCGAGAGCGCGCTCGACCGCAGGCGCTTGTGCACCTCGTCCCAGAGCGCCGCCTGGCGCAGCGCCTTCTCGACCCGGTCGTGCAGGTTGTCCTTCATGCCGTGCAGCCGCAGGCCGTAGGCGACGTTGTCGAAGATCGACTTCGGGAACGGGTTCGGCCGCTGGAAGACCATCCCGATCCGGCGCCGCACCTCGACCGGGTCGACGCCGGCCGCGTTCAGGTCGTGGCCGTGATACGTGATCTTCCCGGAGACCTCCGCGCCCGGGATGAGGTCGTTCATCCGGTTCAGGCTGCGCAGGAGCGTCGTCTTGCCGCACCCGGACGGGCCGATGAAGGCCGTCACGAGCGTTTTGTGGACGTTCATGTCGACGCCGCGCACGGCCTGATTGCCGCTGTACGACACCGCCACGTCGGTCAGGCCGAGCACCACCGGCTTGCCCTCCTGCGGCGAGGTGCCGTGCTGGGAGGCGAGCTCGGCCATCTGGGCCTGCGAGCGCGCCAGCGCCACGTCGGCCGTCTCCTCGCCGGTCGCGTCCCGCTCGGGGCTGCTATCCGATTCCGTCATTGTGCGCATCCGTGGTTCCGTCCCCGTGGGTAGTCGGTCATTGGTCATCACCGGGCCTTTTCGATCTGACGCCGGGTGCGAAGCGAGAGCGCGCGGCCGATCATGCCCATGATGAGCACGCCGCCCATGAGCACGAGCGCCGCCGCCCACGCGGTCTGCTGATCCGCCACGCTCGGCGACTCGGAGTCGACGAAGATCGTGAGCGGGATGGAGGCCATCGCCTGGTGCACGTCCGTGACCACCTGGTTCGCGAAGATCGACGACGTGAAGAGCAGCGGCGCCGTCTCGCCCGCGGCGCGGGCGACGGCGACGATGGTCGCCGTGACGATGCCGCCGACGGCCGTCGGCAGGATCACCGTGACCACGGTGCGGGCCCGGGTTGCCCCGAGCGCCATCCCGCCCTCGCGCAGGGTGGGCGGGACCAGGAGGAGCACCTCCTCGGTGGCGCGCGCGATCAGCGGCACCATCACGATCGACAGGCCCGCGGAGGCCGCGAGCGCGCTCTGGCCGTTGCCGACGACGAGCAGGCCGAAGATGAAGATGCCGATGACGATCGTGGGCACGCCGGCGAGCACGTTCAGCCCGATCCGCACCGCCTCGGCCACCGGGGGCGGGGCGAACTCGGTGTTGAAGATCGCGATCAGCACGCCCACCGGCACGGAGATCAGCGTTGCCATGCCGGTCATGATCAGCGTCCCGACGATCGCGTTCTTGATTCCGCCGCCGGTCTGGAACACCGGGGCCGGGTTCTTCGTGAAGAAGTCGGTGCTGATCGCCGGCAGACCCTTGCGGGCGACCGAGACCACGACGACCCCCAGGACGACGATGGCGAGCACCGCCGCCGCCGTCGACAGGATCTCCATCAGGACGCCGACGCGCTTGCGCCGGCGCGAGCGCGGCGTCACGATCGTGAGCGGGTTCACCTCGGCGCTCATCGGGCCCCCATCCGTCGTCGGATGCGGCGCACGATCAGCGCCGCGGTCAGGTTGGCAGCCAGGCTGAACACCAGCAGGAGCGTCGCGAGGTAGGCGATCGACGACTGCTGCAGGACGGTGGCCGCACCCTGGTACTGGTTCGCGATCCGGCTCGCCATCGTGTCGGCCGAGCCGAACAGCGACGAGCCTGTGCGGGCGGTGCCGCCGATGGTCTGGCTGACGGCGATCGCCTCGCCGAGCGCGCGGGCGAGGCCGAGGATGACCGCGGCCACGATGCCCGCGCTCACCTGCGGGATCGCGACCCCGCGCACCATCTCCCAGCGGGTCGAGCCGAGGGCCAGCGAGCCCGCCTTGAGGTCGCCCGGGACGCTGTCGAAGAGCTCGCGGCAGATGCTGGCGACGATCGGGACGATCATGATCGTCAGCACGAGGCACGCCGGCAGCAGGCCGACGTTCGACGGGGTCCCCGAGAACAGAGGGATCCAGCCGAAGTGGTCGTTCAGGAACGGCTCGACGTGCTCCTCGAGGAACGGGCCCATGACCAGGATCCCCCAGAGGCCGAGGACCACGCTCGGGATGGCGGCGAGCAGCTCCACCAGCGCACCCACCGGCGCCCGCAGCCGCCGCGGCGCCAGCTCGCTCAGGAAGAGGCCGATCGCGATGGAGATCGGGACGGCCAGGAGCAGCGCGAAGAACGACGTCACCGCCGTGCCCCAGATCAGGTCGCGGGCGCCGTACTGGTTCGTGACGGCGTTCCACTCGCTCGACGTCAGGAACCCGAGCCCGAACGTGGAGATGGACAGCCACGCCTCGTCCGTCACCTTGTAGGCGATCAGGATGAGGACGAGGACCACCGTGAGCGCGGCGGCGCCGGCGATGCCGCGCAGCGCCAGGTCCCCCAGATGGAGCCGTGCCCTCCGGGGGAGGGCGAGATCTGTCTCGGCCTGTGTGCTCAAGTCCCTGGAGTCCTTCCGTGCCGGGAGGGCGCCGGCATCGCGGTGGGAGTTCGCGATACCGGCGCCGCTCCTGCGACTAGGAGATCGAGGCGATCTCCGTCTTGTCCGACGAGACGATCGCGGACGGCAGCGGCGGGAACCCGAGGTCGGGACCGAACGACTGGCCGGCGGTGATCGCGTACGTCAGGAACGCCTTCAGCGCGGCCGCCTTGGGCGACGACTTCGGCACGATGGCGTAGGTGTACGTGGACAGCGGGTAGGCGTCCGCCGCCGAGGCGGGCGGGTTCACCAGCGGGATCGACCCGTCGGCTCTGGCCCGGGTGACCGCGTCCGCGGCCGCCTTGATGCTGTCGGTGCTCGGCGCCGGGTACTTGCCCGCCGCGTTCTGGATCAGCGCCTGGTTCAGGCTGTCGGCCGCGATGTAGGAGATCGCGACGTAGCCGATGGCACCGTCGGTGCTCTGCACCGAGGCGGCGACGCCGGAGTTCTTGGCGGCGCCGGTGCCCGTCGAGAACGGCGGCTGCGTCGAGGCGCCGATCTTGCTCTTGAAGTCAGGGCTGACCGCGGACAGGTAGCTCGAGAAGACGAAGCTGTCGCCCGAGCCGTCGCTGCGGTAGATCGGGGTCACCTTCGTGCCGGGCAGGCTCACGCCCGGGTTGAGCGCCTTGATCTTGGCGTCGTTCCAGCTCGTGATGTTGCCGAGGAACATGCCGGCCACGACCGGGCCCGTCAGATGCAGGTTGTTGGGAACGCCCTTCACGTTGTACGTGACGACGGTGGCCCCGAGCGCCCACGGGATCTGGAGGCAGCCTTTGCAGGCGGTCGCCTGATCCGAGGAGAGCGGCGCGTCGCTCGCGCCGAAGTCGACCGCGCGGGCGGTGATCTGGTCGATCCCGCCGCCGGAGCCGATCGCGCCGTAGGTGATCGTCACCCCGGCCTTGGTGGCGTAGTCAGGCTCCCACTGGGAGACCAGCGGGTAGACCAGCGTACTGCCGGCGCCCGTGAGCACCTTGCTGTCTGTGGGCT
>JAICJM010000183.1 GCA_025928435.1 Thermoleophilia bacterium | reverse complement strand
GCTTTGAACCGGGGGACTTCACGCGCCTGGCGGCGCTCGATGTCGGAGATGACGCTCATCAGCGGAAAGAGGAACGGGCGGCCGAGGAATGCTAGCCACCGCGCCCGGGCCTCACAAGTCGGAGCCGCTCCGGGCCGCTCCTCTGGCCTCGGACGCCTCCCGCCGCCACCGCGCCACCTCCGCGTGGTTGCCCGAGCGCAGCACGTCCGGCACCCCCCAGCCCCGGAACTGCTCCGGGCGGGTGTAGTGCGGGTACTCGGGCAGACCTCCGAGCGCCTCCGAGTAGGACTCGTGCTCGTGGCTCTCGCGCTTGCCGAGCGCGCCGTCCAGCTTGCGCGTCACCGCGTCGATCACCGCCATCGCCGCGATCTCACCGCCGGACAGGATGTAGCGTCCGACCGAGATCTCGTCATTGGCGAGGTGGTCGTGGACGCGCTGGTCGAACCCCTCGTAGCGGCCGGCGAGCAGGGTCAGCCGCTCGAGGCCGGCCAGCTCGGTCACGACCGCGTCCGTCAACTCGCGGCCGATCGGCGTCAGCACCGCCACGCGGCGGTCGGCCAGGATCGCATCGATGTCGCCGCCGTACGTCGTCTCGAGCGCCGCGCACACGACGTCGACGCGGATGACCATGCCCGCGCCCCCGCCGTAGGGCGCGTCGTCGGCCTGGCGGTAGTCGCCGAGCCCGAACCCGCGCAGGTCGACCGTGCGCAGCGCGAGCGAGCCGGCGGCGACGGCGTTTCGCACCGGGCGCGTCTCGCGCAGCCAGTCGAAGTACCCCGGGAACAGGGTGACGACGTCGAGCTCGAGCGTCACAGGAAGTCGTCCCGGATCGCGATCTCCCGGGCGCCGACGTCGACCGCGAGCACCACGTCCTCGACGAACGGGACGAGCACCGGCTCCTCGCCGCCGCGGATGTCGAGCACGTCGTTGGCGGGGTAGACGAGCACGTCGGCCACCGTGCCGAGCTCGCGGCCGCCGGCGGTCACCCGGCACCCGATCAGGTCGACGTGCAGGTAGTCGTCGGGGTCCGGCTCCGGCAGGGCCGTGGCCGCCACCTCGACCTGCTGCCCGCGGAGCGCCTCGGCGGCGTCGCGGTCCGCGGCGCAGTCGAAGCGCAGGATCGGGCGCTGGTCGGTGCCGCGGCGCTCGACGATCACCGCGGTCCGGCCGCCGAGCGTCACCTCCAGGCCGGAGCCCAGCGGCACTCCGCCGCCGTGGCCCTCGAGGTGCACCGCGCCGTCGAGGCCGTGGGCGCGGCCGACCCGGCCGACGACAACGGTGGGCGGGCGCCAGGGAGTATCAGCCGGCGACTTCGACATGCACGCGCCGCCCGCTCTGCACGGCCGACGCCTTGACGACGGTGCGGAGCGCGCGGGCGATGCGGCCCTGCTTGCCGATCACCTTGCCGATGTCGTCGGGGGCGACGTGCAGCTCGAGCACGACCTCACCCGAAGACCCCTCGTGCCGCTCGACCCGGACCTCGTCGGGCTTGTCGACGAGCTGGCGGGCCAGGTACGCAAGGAGGTCTTCCACGGCGTGCGGCTAGACGCCTGCGATCTTCAGCAGCTTGCGCACCGTGTCCGTCGGCTGGGCCCCGCGGGCGATCCACTCGCGGGCGCGATCGGCGTCGATCTCGACCAGCGACGGCTGCATCTGCGGGTTGTAGCGCCCGATCTCCTCGAGCGTGCGCCCGTCACGGGGCACGCGCGAGTCGGCGACGACGACCCGGTAGATCGGATTCTTGTTGGATCCATGCCGCGAGAGGCGGATCTTCACTGCCACGAATGAGCCCTTCCGTCGGGGTGTGAGAACGAGCGGAGTCTAGCGAGCGGCCGCTCAGCGGCGCATGAGGCCGGGGAACTGCGGCATCTTGCCCTTCCCCACCTGCTTCATCATCCGCTGCATCTGCTTGAACTGCCCCAGCAGCTGGTTCACCTGCTGGACGTTCGTGCCGCTCCCGGCCGCGATGCGGCGGCGGCGGCTGCCGTCGATCGAGCGCGGATTGCGCCGCTCGGCGGGCGTCATCGAGAGGATGATCGCCTCGACCCGGTCGATCTGGCGCTCGTCCACCTTGACGTTCTTGATCTGGCGGCCGACGCCGGGGAGCATCCCGAGCAGGCCCGCCATCCCCTGGCCGGCCGTCATCTTGCGCACCTGGCGCAGCTGCCCGAGAAAGTCCTCGAGCGTGAACTCGGCCTTGCGCAGCTTGGCTTCCATCTCGCGGGCCTCGTTCTCGGAGATCTGCTCCTGGGCCCGCTCGATCAGCGACATGACGTCGCCCATCCCCAGGATCCGGGACGCGAGCCGGTCGGGGTGGAACGGCTCGAGCTGGTCGAGCTTCTCGCCGACCGAGACGTACTTGATCGGCTTGCCCGTCACCGCGCGCACGGCGAGCGCGGCGCCGCCGCGGGCGTCGCCGTCGAGCTTCGTCAGGATGACGCCGTCGTAGTCGACCGCCTCGGCGAACGCCTGGGCGACGTTCACGGCGTCCTGGCCGGTCATCGAGTCGAGCACGAGCAGCACGTTGTGCGGCTTCGTCGCCTGCTTCACCCGGACGAGCTGATCCATCAGCTCCTGGTCGACGTGCAGGCGGCCGGCGGTGTCGATGATGACGACGTCGCGGCCCTGGGCCCGGGCCTGCTCGACCCCCCAGGTCGCCACCTCGACCGGGTCGGCGTCGGTGCCGCGCTCGTAGACGGGCACCTGGAGCGACTTGCCGAGCGTCTGCAGCTGCTGCACCGCCGCCGGCCGCTGGAGGTCGCACGCGACCATGGCGGGCGAGCGCTTCTGCTTCGCCAGGATGCGCGCCAGCTTGCCGCACATCGTCGTCTTGCCGGCGCCCTGGAGGCCGGCCATGAGCACGACCGTCGGCGGCCGGTTCGCAAACGAGAGCCCCGAGCCAGCCGTCCCCATCAGCTCGGTCAGCTCCTCGTGGACGATCTTCACGACCTGCTGGCCGGGCGTGAGGCTCTCCATCACCTCGCCGCCCATCGCCCGCTCGCGCACCTTGGCCACGAAGTCGCGGACGACGCCGAAGTTCACATCGGCCTCGAGCAGCGCGAGCCGGATCTCGCGCATGGCCTTCTGGATGTCTTCCTCGCTCAGGCGACCCTGGCTGCGCAGGCCGTCGAGCGTGGTCCCGAGACGGTCGGACAGGGATTCGAACATGCTTCGAAGACTAGACGGCGGCCGGCTGCAGCACGCGCCCGAAGAGCTCGAGCAGCCGCATCCAGTGGCGCTCGGAGGCCTCCTCGTCGTACGCCGGCGTGTCGGCCTGCGTCCAGCCGTGCGCGGCGCCGGGATAGAGCTCGGCCGTGTGGCGGACGTGGGCCTCGGCCAGCTCGCGGGTGAGGCGGGCCATCTGCTCCGGCGGCATCGAGCGGTCGTTGTCGGCGTGGCCGATGTAGAGCTCGCCGGCCGCGCGCACCGCGGCCAGGTGGGGGCTGTCGTCCTCGCCGGTTGCCAGGTTTCCGCCGTGGAAGCTGGCCGCGGCCGACACCGCGTCCGCGAACTCGCCCGCCATCCGCAGCGCCATGCGGCCGCCCATGCAGTAGCCCACCGTCCCGATCGGCGCCTCGCGCACCTCGGAGCGGCCGCGTAGGAACTCGAGCCAGGCCTGGGCGTCCGCGATCGCCGCCTCCGGCGTCACCTGCGCCATCATCGGCTTCAGCTCCTTGAACATCGCAGCCCGGTCGCCGGAGCTCATCCGCTCCTCGAAGTTCTCGAGGATCGGCGAGCGGCGGCTGCGGTAGAAGAGGTTCGGGACGAGGACGCAGAACCCGTGGGCGGCCAGCCGGCGCGCGTGCTCCTCGACGGCCGGCCGCAGCCCGTAGGCGTCCATGAAGAGGACGACGCCCGGATGCGGGCCGCCCGTGCCCGGATGGCAGAAGAACGCGTCGGCCGTCCCGTCGTGCGTGGGCACGTCCAGGTGCTCGGCGACGGGCGCTGCGGTCGCATCCGGCATGTCACTCACCTCCGGCGAAGAGCGCCCTGGCGAAGTCCGAGGGGTCGAACGGGCGCAGGTCCTCGATCCCCTCCCCGATCCCGATCAGCTTCACCGGGATACCCATCTCGTGGGCGATGGCAAGCGCGATCCCGCCCTTGGCGGTGCCGTCGAGCTTCGTCAGCACGATCCCGGTCACGTCGACGGCCTCGGCGAACAGGCGCGCCTGCTGCAGGCCGTTCTGGCCCGTCGTGGCGTCGATCGTCAGCAGCACCTCGTGCGGCGCGCCCTCGATCCGCGCGGCGATCACGCGGTGGATCTTGCGCAGCTCGTCCATCAGGTGGCCCTGGGTGTGCAGGCGGCCGGCGGTGTCGACGATCACGACGTCGCGGCCGCGCGACTCCGCCGCGGACACGGCGTCGAAGGCGACCGCGGCGGGATCGCCGCCGGACTGGGACGAGACGAAGTCGGCCCCGGCCCGCTGCGCCCAGGTCTCGAGCTGCTCGCCGGCGGCGGCGCGGAAGGTGTCGGCGGCCCCGATCACGCACGTGCGGCCGGCCTCGCGCAGGTGCCAGGCGATCTTGCCGATCGAGGTCGTCTTGCCCGTGCCGTTCACGCCGCTCACGAGCAGGACTGCGGGATGGGCGGTGATGTCGATCCGCGGATCCTCGGCGGGCGTCATCAGCTCCGCGATGATCTCCTGCAGCCGGGTCGAGAGCTCCTCCGCCGTCGTCAGGCGGCCGGCATCCGCGTCGGCCTCGAGCCGCTCGATGACGGTGACCGTCGCCGGGACGCCGCAGTCGGACAGGAGCAGCGCCTCCTCGAGCCGCTCCCACACTTCGGCGTCGGCCGGGTCGAACATGACGCCGGCGAGCTGCTGGGCCATCGCCCGGCGGCTGCGAGAGAGGTTGTCGCGCAGCCGGGAGAAGAAGCCGCGGCCCGCCTCTTCCGGCTCCGCCTCCGGGGCCTCGTCGCCGTCGGCGGTGCGGAACATCGACTGCCATGTGCGCGCCACGACGCCGGATCGTAGTAGCGTCGTGCGCGTGACGGAGGTGCCAGTCGACGGGCTTCGGGATGCGCTGCGGGCGCGGGCGGCCGCGCTCGGCTTCGACGACGGCGCCGCGGACATCGTCACCGACCACTTCTTCGACGCCGAGCTGCGGGGCGCGCCGACCCACGGCGCGGAGCGGATGCGGTGGCTCTCGACCTTCTCCGACCTCCAGCCCACGGCCCGGCCGCAGCTCGTCTCGCGCTCGGACGGCCTCTCCCGCTGGGAGAGCGCCGGCGCCGTCGGCTACGTCGCCCTGGCGGAGGCGCTCGACCGCGAAGCGGACGATCCGCCGGCAGGCGCCCGCCTCGTCGTGGTCGGGCACTGCTTCCCCACCGGGCGGCTGGGATGGTTCGGCGAGCGAGTCGCCCGGCGCGGCCTCATGTGCCTGCTCGTCGCGACCTCGACCCCCCGGATCGTGCACCCCGACGGCGGGCCGCCGCTGCTGGGGACGAACCCGTTCTGCCTCGCCCTGCCCGGCCCGAGCCACCCGACCGTGGTCGACGTCTCGATGGGGCGGGTCACGTACGGCACCGTCCTGCACGCCGCGGCGCGCGGCGCCGAGCTGCCGGAAGGCGCGGCCCGCCGGCCCGACGGGGGGCCCGAGTCGAATCCGGGGCAGGTGATCGCCGACCTGGCCGGCATCGTGCCGTTCGGCGCCGACCAGGCGTACAAGGGCTTCGCGCTCGCGACCGTGGTCGAGCTCTTCTGTGGGGCGCTGGCCGGGACGGACGGCTACTCCGCCGTCGCCCTGATCGCCCCGCCCCAGTCCGACCCGGTGGCCTGGCTGCGGCGCATCGCCGAGGGCCGCCGCCTTCCCGGAGACCGCAGCTCGCGGGCGCTCGACGACGCCCTCTCGCGGGGCACCGTCGAGATCCCGGACGACCTGTGGGCGTGGCTCCGGGACGCGCCGGGGTGACGCGCGACCTCGGGAACGGCTACGAGCTCTCCCACGACCGCGACCGCCTCGACCGCACGGCCGTGCACGCCTACCTGACGACGTCGTACTGGGCCCTCGGGCGCACCCGGGAGCGCCAGGACCATCTGATCGACGTCTGCCACGTCGTCGGGCTCTACCACGAGGGCGCGCAGGTCGGGTTCGCGCGCGCCGTCGACTGCGAGGCGGCCCACTTCGTCTATCTGGCCGACGTGTATGTGCTGGAGGAGCACCGCGGCTCGGGCCTCGGCGTCGAGCTCGTCCGCGAGATCGTCGAGAACGGGCCGTACGCCGACCGCACATGGGTGCTCCACACCCGCGACGCCGCGGGCCTCTACGAGCGCTTCGGTTTCCGCCACCACGAGCGGCTCATGCAGCGGGACGCGAAAACCGGGGTCTGACCCCGAACGGCGGCCGTTGCGGGTCCTTGCGAAGTCGTGACACCCTCGGCGGGCGGATGCGAGAGTCGCCACTCCAGGCGCCGTCGCACGCCGCTCTCAAAGTCGTCGAGGGCTCCGATAGGCGAAGCCACGACAGCGCCGCGCAACTGCTCCAGCCGCCTCGCGATAGTCGGATCATTCACGAAGGATACGAATGCCCGCGGGGTGGGGACTGTCCCCGATTCTCGGGGACAGTCCCCGATTTGCCGGGCGGGACGCGCGTCGGGCGACACCCATGTCCTGGCCCCGGGTGTCACTAACCGGCGGGGCGCAGGTCGACCTCGGCGGTGATCCGGCGCGAGAGCACCTTCGACTCGCCGTCGGCGGCCATCGTCACGCCGTAGAGCAGGTCGGCGACCTCCATGGTGCGCCGCTGGTGGGTGATGACGATGAACTGGGCCCGCTCCTGGTAGGCGCGCAGCAGGTCGAGGAAGCGCTCGATGTTGGCGTCGTCGAGCGCCGCCTCGACCTCGTCGAGGACGTAGAACGGCGACGGCTTCGTGAGCAGCAGCGCGAAGAGGAACGCGATCGCCGTCAGCGCCTTCTCGCCGCCGGAGAGCAGCGAGAGGGCCTCGATCCGCTTCCCGGCCGGCTTCACCTCGAGCTCGATCCCGGGCTCGTCGGGGCGCACGGCCTCCTCCTCGCCCTCCGGCGCCTCGCCGTCGGGCGCCGCGGGCGCGGCCGACACGACGTCGTCGGTGAGGCGCAGGCGGCCGGAGCCACCCGGGAACAGGGTGCGGATGACCTCGGTGAAGTTGCGCGCGACCTGGTCGAAGGTCTCGGCAAAGCGGCGGTCGATGGTCCCCGTCAGGTCGCGGATCAGCCCGCGCAGCTCGCGCAGCGACTTCTCCAGATCGGCGCACTGCTCGGTCAGCTCACCCGTCCGCTGCTTCTCGGCCTCGTACTCCTCCGCGGCCAGCGGGTTCACGGCGCCGAGGCTCTCGCGGCGGCGGTCGAGCCGCTCCATCCGGGTGGCGACCGACTCGCGCTCCTCGGGAGGCAGCGGCTCGTCGAGCTCCGGCGGCGGCCCGGACAGGTCGGCGCCGATCTCGGTGGCGCGGCGGCCGAGCTCGGCGATGCGGTCGGTGCTGCGCGTCAGCTCGACCTCGATCTCGGTCGCGGTGCCGGCGACCGTGCGCGCGGTCGTCTGGACGCCGGCCTCGTCGTGGGCGCAGGCCTGCAGCTCGGCGGCGAGCTCGCCCGACCGCCGCTCGATGACGGCCACGCCCGCCCGCGCCGGCGCGCGCAGGAGCTCCGCAGCGGCCGTCAGGCGCACGAGCGTGCGGCCGATCTCGCGGCCCCTGTCCTCGAGCGCGCGGGCCTCGGCGCCCATCCGCCCCGACGCCGCGGCCGCCGCCCTGGCCCGCTCGGCGGACGAGCGCAGCCGGGTC
>JAICJM010000212.1 GCA_025928435.1 Thermoleophilia bacterium | reverse complement strand
GTCGGACTGCGCGTAGAGGGCGTCGGAGAAGACGACGACGAGCGCGCGCCGGCGCGACATGCGCATGAGGGCCGCCAGGCACGTGCGCCAGTCCGGCTCGACCAGGTCGGGCTCGAGCGGCGCGACCACGTCGACGACGCGCCGCAGCTGGTCGGGGCGCGAGGACGGCGCGAGCGTCGCCAGCGGCCGGCCCGAGAAGGCCACGAGCCCGACGGCGTCGCCGAACTCGCGCGCGACGGCTGCGAGCATCACCGCGGCGTTCACCGACCGGTCGATCTTTCCCAGCCCGGCGCCCCCTGCGCCGTGCATGAGCCGGCCGGCCTCGAGCGCGAGGACGAGCGTCTGCCCCCGCTCCGGTTGGTGCAGGGCGACGACCGGCCGGCCGCGGCGGGCGGTCGCCTTCCAGGCGATGCGCCGGTACTCGTCACCGCGCACGTACTCGCGCAGGCTCTCGAACTCGCGCGCGGTCGTCTCGCCGCGGATCCGCCGCTCGCCGTGCGGCCGGCGTCCCGGCGGGAGCAGGGTCGCGTCGCGGAGCTGGAGCACGTCCGGCCAGGCGACCGCCTCGACCGCCGTCCCGGGATGGCTGCGCTCGCGGAACGCCACGCCGAACGGCCCGACCACGCGCACCTCGACGGCCGCGAAGCGCACCGGCCCGCGGCGGCGCGGGACGGCCTGCACGGCGAGCACGCGCTCCTCGCCCGCTCCGAGATCGAGGTCGACGCGGGCCGGCTCGAGCCCGACGCCGGACGGGGCCGCATCCGCCACCGTGACCCGGCGCGCGGGGCCGGAGTTGCGAATGACGAGCGGCACCGGGTTCTCGCGGCCGATCGAGAGCGGCGGCGGCGGCTCGCGCTCGACCGCGACCGGCCCCGGGTCGGCGGCCAGCCAGTCGCCGATGACGATGCCGGCGGCCAGAGCGTTTGCGACCACGAGCCCCGGCGCCGCCTGGCCGACGGCGGCCGCCAGCAGCGTCGCGACGCCCGCAAGCGCGAAGAGGCCGAGGCCGCGGAGGGTGATCACCGCGGCACGGGCACGGCCGCGAGCGCCGCCGCGATCACGTCGTCAGGCGCCCGGCCGCCGAGCTCGGCGTCGGCCGAGAGCACGATCCGGTGGCGAAGCACCGCGGGGGCCAGCGACTGCAGGTCGTCCGGCGTCACGAAATCGGCCTCGCGCGCGGCCGCCATCACCTTGGCGGCGAGGACGAGCGCGATCGCCCCGCGCGGGCTGGGCCCGACGATCACGTCGGGCGATGCCCGCAGCCAGGCGGCCACCTCGGCGACGTAGCCGAGCACGTCGTCGTGCACGGCCACCGCCGCGGCCTCCGCCTGCATGGCGAGCGCGTCGGCCGCCGTCACGATCGGCTCGACGGCGCCGAGGGCGCGGTCGAGCTCGCGCGGGCGGAACCCGGCCTGATAGCGGCGCAGGATCTCGGTCTCGGCGGCCGGATCGGGATAGTCGAGCAGGAGCTTCAGCAGGAAGCGGTCGAGCTGGGCCTCGGGCAGCTGGTAGGTGCCCTCGAACTCGATCGGGTTCTGGGTGGCGCAGACGACGAACGGGCGTGGGAGGTCGAGCGTCTGCCCCTCGATGGTGACCCGCCCCTCCTCCATGGCCTCGAGCAGCGCCGCCTGCGTCTTCGGCGGCGTGCGGTTGATCTCGTCCGCCAGGATCAGCGCCGCGAACACCGGCCCCCGGCGCAGCTCGAACGTGCCGTCGGCGGGCTTGTAGACGAGCGTGCCGGTGAGGTCGGCGGGCATCAGGTCGGGCGTGAACTGGATGCGGGCGAAGTCGAGGCCGGCGATGCGGGCGAGCGTGCGTGCGAGGAGCGTCTTGGCGGTGCCCGGCGGGCCCTCGAGCAGGACGTGGCCCTCGAGCACGAGCGCGGCCAGCAGGCCGTCGATGGTCTCGTCGTTGCCGACGACGACGCGGTGAAGCGCCTCCCTGCCACGCCCGAAGAAGTCAGCGATCGCCACCGGTCACCCTCCTCGTGATCTCCTCGATGCGGACGCATGCTCGCACGGCGGCCCCCGGCGTGGCGGCGGACTCGAGCTGGACGAGCGCGTCCTCGGCCGGGTCGGCCAGCCCGCCCAGCCGCGCGCGGTACGCGCCCGCGAGCGGCGCGGTGGCCGCCGCCAGGCGCCCGGCGGCGCGGTGCATGTGCGCGAGCGACCGGACGAGCTCGACCGTCGTGCGCGTGCCCGCCGCCTGCTCGGGGGCGATCGGGCCCAGCCGGCGGGCGGCCGCGACGGCGGCGAGGATCGCGATCGCGGCGATCTCCAGGATCTCCAGCTGCACCCACCGGGGCAGGAAGGCGAGCGAGCCGAGCGTCGGCGACCCGCCCTGGTGGAACGCGTCGATGCCGACGGCGCCGCCTCCGGCGGCCTCCGCCAGCGGCAGGGCGATCGCGAGGCCGTCGCCGGCGATGCTGTCGTTGGTGAGCAGGCGCGGCTGGGAGACGGCCACCACGCTCCCCCTCCCCACCGGCACGAACGCAACCGCCGCGGCCCCGTGATCGCCGACGAGGGCGACGGACCCGTGCGGGAGCCCGGCGAACGTGGTCGCCACGGCGACGCCGTCGGGCGAGAGTCCCGGGAAGGCGCGCCGTCCCGCGGCGGTGGGGCGCGCGTCGGCGGGCGGCCCGAACCGCAGACCGAGCGCCTCGGTGAGCGGGTCGCGGTGGTCGGTGGCCAGCAGGAGGACGGTGCCGGCGCGGATCGAGCGTACCCACGCCCCGGCCTCGTCGTGGCTGAACGACCGCGGCTCGACCGACACGATCAGCCCGTGGCCGGGGATCGTCGGCGAGACCCGCTCGTCGACGCCAACGCCCGCGTCGCGCAGGCCGGCGCCGAGCCCCGACAGCCCCAGCGACCCGTGCCCGTCCAGGCGGTAGGGCGGGCCGGCCGTGTGCGGCGACTGCACGAGCAGGCCGATGCCGGCCGCCGCGAGGGCGAGCAGCGCCGCTCCGATCCAGAGGTCGCGCGAGCGCCTCACGCGAGCATCGCCTCGGTCAGGGCGTCGGCGCGGCGGACGTCGTCGGCGGCGACGGGCTCGGCGCCGTACACGGCGCCCTCGAACAGGCGCGTGCAGTCGGCCAGGGCGCTCGCCTGAGGCGAGGCCGGGCCGAGCGCGCGGACGAAGCCCCAGTTTGTGCGGCCGGGCCGGGGTCGCCACCCGCGCCGGCGCCCGAGCTCGCCCAGGGCGCCGGCATAGAGCATCCGCAGGGCCGCGCGGGGATCCTCGTCCGCCATCCGCAGGGCGGCCGCACGAACGGCGTCGTAGCCCGCGACGGTGGCCTCGTGCTCGCCCTCCGGCGCGCGGCGCGGCCGCCTCCGCGGCAGCATGCGCACGGCCAGCGCGACCGCCCCGGCCACCAGCAGCGCGATCGCGGCCAGCCGGATGAGGCCGGCGACCGACGACGCGTGCAGGTCGAGCCCCGCGCCGAGGTGGTCGGCCAGCCAGCGCAGGAGGCGGCCGAGCAGGCTGGGCCCGCCGTGCGACGGGTGAAAGAACGTCGACCGGGCGGCGGCCCGGGCGTGGTCGAGTCCCGGCGCGACGCGGTGGGCCGCGGCACCGACCCCCGCCAGGTCGGTCTGCGTCGTCAGCGAGGCGCCCCGGCGACGGGGGCGGCGGGCAGCGCGTCGAGCATCGCGGCGATGTCGGATCCGTCGTGGCGCATGCGCAGGTCGAAGTACAGCAGGGCCATCAGCAGCGCGCCGACGGGCGCGACCAGGACGCGGGCCGCGATCGCGAGCCCGTCCTGGATGGCGGTGGCCGCGTCGACGTGGACGCCGAACTGGAGCGCGGCCTCCGTCGGCGCCGCGGCCAGCACGCCCGTGGCGACGCCGGTGATGAGGAAGCTCAGGATCAGATAGCCCGCCACCCGCCAGTACGACCCCTGGACGAGGTTGCGGCTGCGGCTCATGGCGGCGAGGAACCTGCGCCGCTCGATCACGACGACCTCGCCCACGAACTGGAACCACACGACGAGGAGCAGGAACGGGACGAAGAACAGGACGATCGAGAGGATCGCGACCAGGTACGCGAGGCCCACCGTCAGGACGAGCCCGACCAGCATCGGCGCCAGTCGCCGCCACACCGATGCCACCGTCGGCTCCGCGCCCGCGCGCGCGTCGGAGACGATCAGGGTCGCGATGCCGGGGGTGACGCCGGCGAGCACCACGCTCTGAAGAAGCGTGCCGACCACTCCCCACGGGGAGGGCGCGATCGTGAGCAGGCCGAGCGGCACGACGGCGACCGCCATCGCCACCACCAGCGCGACGAAGTGGCGCCGGTAGATCAGCAGGGCGAGATCGAGCGCCCGGCCGATGTCCAGCGGGCGCGGGGCCGGCCGCGCGCTCATCCCCTGGCCTGCCCCGGCAGGGTCTGCGTGGCGGCGCGCACGACGTACTCCTCCTCGCCCATCCCCTCCGGCCGAGGCCAAAACGGCTCGATCCGCTCGCAGATCTGGGCGGCCAGGGCCGCCCGCGGCACCGCGTCGATCTGGGCGCACCGGCGGCGGTAGGCGACGGCGACGGCCATCAGCTCGGCCGGGAGCGGGTCGCGCTCGGACTCCGCGACGGCGTCGGCGAAGGTGCCCGCGAACCTCGCCGTCGCATCCGCCTCCGACAGGCGGACGACGATCGTGCCGGCCGCCATGTCGCCCAGGCGCTGGCCGTGCCGCGACGCCATCGCGCAGATCCCGCCGAGCACGTAGGCGCCGGGCAGGAAGTCGGCGATCCGCACGACGTTGCGCACGGCCGACTCCTGCAGGCCGACCGGCTCGCCGGTCACGCAGACGACGCGCAGCCGCAGCGCGGCCTTGCCGGGCGTCGAGCCGTGCCGCAGCCACTCGAGCAGCAGGAAGTAGCAGACCGGCGTGAGCGTGGCCGCGCCGATCGCGATCGCCAGGACGACCGGGCCCGAGGCCGCGCCGGCTACGGCGCCGGCGGCGAAGAAGAGGCCGAGCAGGATCCCCGACACGATCAGCGCGTCGATCGCCTGCGCCAGCATGCGGCTGCCGACGCCCGCCAGCTCGTACGCGACGGTCACGCGCTCGGGGGTGGAGATCTCGATCCGGTGGTCCAGCATTGCCCTTGGCGTCCGATACCCTCGAGTGACGATGGTCTCGAACCCTCGCCCGATGATATCGGCGGATCCCGGGGGCACCTGGAGCGCGGCCCGCGCCCCGCTGTGGGACGAGCTGGCGGGCCTGGTCGCGCGCGCGGGCCGAAACCAGCGCGCCCTGTCGGCCGCCGAGGTCGGGCTGCTCGCGCTCCGCTACCAGCAGGCGGCCGCGGATCTCGCCCGGCTGCAGGCGGAGCAGCCGGAGTCGCCCGTGCTGCCGCGGCTGAACGATCTGGTCGCCCGCGCGCACGCCGTCCTCTACCGCCCGGCCCGGGCCCCGCTGCGCGCCGTCGGCCGGTTCCTGTGGATCGGCTACCCCCGCGCGGTCTGGGACATGCGCCGGCTCGTGCTCGCGGCCGCGGGCTTCCAGATCGTGATCGCCGTGGGCGGATTCGTCTGGGCGCTCGCCGATCCGGCCACGGCGGGCAGCTTCCTGCCGGCCGGCCTGCGCGACGCCGGCCACCGCGCCCACCACGCCATCCCCGCGGGCGTGATGGTGCCGACGTCGGTGGCGATCTGGTCGCACAACATCCTCGTCAGCTTCTTCGACTACGCCGGCGGCGTCCTGTTCGGGATCGGCACGATCTACAGCCTGTACGTGAACTCGATGCTGCTCGGCGTGCTCTCCGGGGTCGAGAACCAGCACGGCGCGAACTGGCTCTACTGGTCGCTGATCATCCCCCACGGCGTGATTGAGCTCTCCGCCTTCACCATCGTGGCCGCGGCGGGGCTGTCGCTGGCCGACGCGCTCGTCCGCGCCCGGCCGCGCCCGCGCTCCGAGGTGCTGCGGGAGCACGGCCGCCGCTCCGTCGCGGTCGTCCTGGGCACGATGCCGCTCCTCGTCGTCGCGGGGACGATCGAGGGCTTCGTCACGCCCTCGTCGGCCTCGATCCCGGTCAAGCTCGCGGTCGCTCCCATCTCGGGCGCGCTGCTGGCCGCATACCTGCTGCGGGGCCGCCCGGGGGCTGCGGAGCGCCGATTCGGCAAGTAGAATGGCGGGCGTGGATGCCCTGCCCGCAATCGTGAGCTGCGATGCCGAACCTGCCCCGGATCCCGAGGACAGTACGTCGGCGCGACCGCGCCCCTCAGCACCCGGCGGAGCGTTCCGAGCCGCAGGTCGCTGAGATCTCGGCTGCCGGCCTGCGCTGGCTCAATATCGAGACGCCGACCGCCGTCGAGACGGCGTGGCTCGCCCAGCACTTCGACTTCCACGAGCTGGATCTCGAGGACGTGCTCTCGACCCGGCAGCGGCCCAAGATCGACGAGTACGACGAGTACCTCTTCATCGTGCTCCACGTCCCCCACTTCAACAAGGT
>JAICJM010000106.1 GCA_025928435.1 Thermoleophilia bacterium | reverse complement strand
GGTCGTCGAGGTCGAGATCGCGACGACGAACAGCCTTGACCTCTTCCTGCGCCAGGCGGGCCGCTACCCGCTGCTGACGAAGGACGAGGAGGTCATGCTGGCGAAGCGCATCGAGGCCGGCGACCCCGTCGCGAAGCGGCGCATGATCGAGTCGAACCTGCGCCTGGTCGTCTCGATCGCGAAGCAGTACCGCGGCCAGGGCGTGCCGTTCCTCGATCTGATCCAGGAGGGCGTGCTCGGCCTGAACCGCGCGGTCGAGAAGTTCGACTGGCGCCGCGACCTCAAGTTCTCGACGTACGCGACCTGGTGGATCCGGCAGGCCGTGCAGCGCTCCATCGCGAACAGCGGCCGCACGATCCGGCTGCCGGTGCACGTCTCCGACCGCCTGCGCGCGATCGAGCGCGCCCGGCGCTCGCTCGAGGCCAGCCTGGGCCGCGAGCCGTCCGAGGACGAGATCGCCCGCGCCGCCGAGCTGACGTCGGACGCCGTGTCCGAGACGCTCGGCCTGGCCCGCAAGACCGTGTCGCTGCACGAGCCGGTCGGCGAGGACGGCGACTCCGAGCTCGGCGACATGATCGCCGACCCGGACGCCGGCAACCCCGAGGAGCTGGCCGAGACGCACCTGCGTCACGAGCGGCTGCGGGAGGGCCTCGCCCGCCTGGGCGAGCGCAAGCGCCTGATCCTCGAGCTGCGGTTCGGCCTCGACGGCCAGGACCCGCGCAACCTCGAGGAGATCGGCCGCATCGTCGGGCTGACGCGCGAGCGCGTCCGCCAGCTGGAGGCCGAGGCCCTGCGCGAGCTGGCCGCCTCCGCGGACATGCAGCCGCTGCGCGCGGCCTAGCAGTACCTGGGGACTGTCCCCGCCGAAGCGGGGACAGTCCCCATTTTTTCATGCCAGCGCGTGCGGCACGTCGTGCTTCCACGCCACCGCGTCGGCGCGCGCCCTGACCCGCCGCACGACGTCGAGGTCGACGCCCGTGCGCTCCGCCGCCGCCTCGGGCGTCATACCCAGGTCGAACATGGCGACCAGCCCCAGATCGGCGTCGCGGTAGGTGAACCCGAGCTCGTCCTCGTCGGTCTGGCCGCCCCACAGGCCCGCCGTCGGGTGCTTGTCGAGCACCGCCTCGGGCTGCCCCAGCACACGTGCGGCGGCACGCACTTCGGTCTTGTAGAGGTCGGCGATCGGCTCGATGTCGGACGCGGCGTCGCCGAAGCGGGTGAAGTAGCCGAGCAGGTTCTCCGTGCGGTTCTCGGTGCCGAGGACGAGCGCGTGGTGCTCCTGGGCCAGGTCGTAGATGAGGATCATGCGCGCCCGCGCGCTCGCGTTGCCCTCGCGGATGTCCGACTCGCGCAGCGTCGGCCGGCCCGCGGCCAGCGCGTCGACGATCGGGTCGATCGAGACCGTCAGCAGGTTCTCCGCCGGAAGCCCGGCGGCGGCCGCCGAGGCTTCGGCGTCGTCGATGTGCACCTGCTCGGTGTGGCGCGACGGCAGCCGCACCGCGACCACGTGCTCCGGACCGAGCGTGCGGGCCGCGAACGCCATCGCGACCGCCGAGTCGATCCCTCCGGAGAGGCCGATCACGACCCTCCCCCGCCCCGCCGCGTCCATCACCTCGCGCAGCCGCTCCGCCTTGCGGTCGAGGATCGGGCGCAGCGCCGCATCGTCGCGCAGCAGCTCGAGCCGGTCGAGCCTGCCGCCCGCGGCCGCCACCTCGGCGAGCGCCGCACGGCCGTCGCCGGGCGCGACCTCCACGGCGGCGATGGCATCGGTCAGGACGGTCGTCTCGAACCCCTCCCGGATCGCGTGCAGCGCCGTCGCGCGCACGCAGTAGTCGGTGGCGAGGCCGCCGATCACGACCCGCGTGACCCCGCGCCCGCGCAGGTAGTCGGCGAGGCCGGTGCCGTCGAATCCCGAGTACGTCTCGACGTCGGCGTCGCTGCTCTTGTCCTGGACGAGGTCGAAGCGGATGCCCGCAACCGACGGGTGCAGCTCCGCGCCCGGCGTCCCGACGACGCAGTGCGACGGCCACGGGCCGCCGCGGGAGGAGAAGGAGACGTGGTTCGCCGGGTGGTGGTCGCGCGTGGCGACGACCGTGCCGGCGCCCTCGGCAGCACGCCCGAGGGCGGGCCCGAGCAGATCGCCCCCGGCCACTCCCAGGGCGCCGCCGGGGCAGAAGTCGTTCTGCATGTCGACCACGATCAGGGCCGTGGCCGGGTCGGAGCCGGTCATGACAGTTCCTCCTCGAGGGCGGCGAGCCGCGGCGAGTGCACCGGCGGCATGGTGTCGGGGTCGCGCAGCGCGCGTACCCGCTCGGGCAGTGCGGCAATCTGGGCGGCGGCGCGGTTGCGGATCTCATCCAGCGACGTGGGCGGCGCGACCAGCGCGCCGGCCCGGATGACGGGCTCGAGCAGCGGCGCGCCGACGACGTCCTCGCCGACGAGCCCGATCACGTCGCCCGCGACCGTGCGGAACACCTGGTGACGGCCGGGCAGGTTCGACTTGGACCCGGCCGCCTTCATCACCGGGCGGCCGTCGCTCTCCACCAGCTTGTAGACGCCGCCCAGCGCCGGCGCGTCGTTGGACGTCGTCAGCGCCGTGCCGACGCCGAACCCGTCGATGGGCGCCCCGGCGGCGAGCAGCTTCGCGATCCGGTACTCGTCCAGGTCGCCCGAGCAGACGATCTGCGTCTCGGTGCAGCCGCCCGCGTCCAGGATCTCGCGCACGGCGCTCGTCACCTCGACCAGGTCTCCGGAGTCGAGCCGGACGGCCTGGGGCACGATGCCCGTTATCTGGGACGCCCGACAGGCGGCGCGGGCGCCGCTGATCGCGTCGTGGGTGTCGATCAGGAGCGTCGAGCGGTCGGGGTGGTCGCGCATGAACGCGCAGAAGGCCTCGACGTCAGTCGGGAACGAGAGCACGTAGCTGTGCGCCATCGTCCCCGAGGTGGGGATGCCCCACAGGAGCCCGGCCGCGACGGTGGCGGTGGCGGCGCAGCCGCCGATGTAGGCCGCGCGGGCCGCGAGCAGCCCGGCGTCGGCGCCGTGGGCGCGGCGGAAGCCGAAGTCGACCACCGGCCGCCCGCCGGCGGCGGCCACGATCCGGGCCGCCTTCGTCGCGATCAGGGTCTGGAAGTTGACCTGGTTCAGCAGGAAGGTCTCGGCCAGCTGGCAGGCCAGCCGGCCGCCCTCGACCCGCAGGAGCGGCTCGCCGGCGTGCACGACCGTGCCCTCGGGGACGGCGTCGACGTTCCCCTGGAACCGCAGGGACGCCAAATGGCGCAGGAGCGGGTCGCTGACCGTGTGCGAGCGGCGCAGGTAGTCGATCGCCTCCGTCCCGAACCGGAAGCTCGTCAGGTACTCGCAGACGCGCTCGAGGCCGGCCGCGACCAGGAAGCCGCGGTCCTGCGGCAGCGCCCGCACGAAGAGCTCGAACGCGACCTCGCCCTCGGCCTTGCCCTGGGCCAGGTACGAGTCGGCCATCGCGAGCTGGTACTCGTCGGTCAGCAGCTCGATCGGAGGCCAGGTGATCACGCCGACCTCCGGTAGCGGGCGCTCTGCGCCAGGATCAGGGGCCGGCGGTCCGCGAACCGGTAGATCGCGGCCGGGCGGCCGCCGGTGGGCCGCTCGCCCGACTCCGCCAGCACCCCCCACCCCAGCGCGATGCGGCGGAAGTTGTTCGGCTCGAACGCCCGCCCGATCCCGGCCTCGTACACGCGCCGCAGCTCCGAGAGCGTGAAGGTCTCGGGCAGCAGGCTCCAGGCCACGTTCTGGTACTCGAGCTTGTAGGCGAGCCGCTGGCGGGCGTACGCCAGGATGCGGTCGTGGTCGAAGGCGAGCACCGTCCTCCCCTCCGTGTCGCGCAGCAGCGGCTCGAGCGGCCGCCAGGCGGCCTCGCGCGCGTCGGAGCCGGGCCGCAGCCGCACCCTGCCGCCGTCGACGAGGGCCAGGTAGCAGCACGAGATCACCCGCCCGCGCGGATCGCGGTCGAGCTCCGAGAACGTCGCCAGCTGCTCCATGTAGGTGTCGGTGACGTTGGTCTCCTCGCGCAGCTCACGCTCGGCCGCCTCCTCGAGCGTCTCGTCCGAGCGGATGAGGCCGCCCGGGAACGCCCAGTAGCTCTCGTACGGCTCGTACCGCCGGCGCACGAGGAGGACGTTCATGGCCCCGTCCCGGAAGGCGAACACGGCGACATCGGCAGCGACGCGCGGATGTTGGGCCTCGGCCACTTATAGACCTCGTGACTACTTTAGCACGAGGGCGAGATCAGCACCGTGCGCAGGCTGGTGTAGAACTCGCGCGCGGCCTTGCCCTGCTCGCGCGGCCCCAGGCCCGATGCCTTCTCGCCGCCGAACGGCGTGTGCAGGTCGACGCCGGACGTCGGCTGGTTGATGCGCACGAGGCCGGTGTCGAGCCGGTTGGCCAGGTCGAGCACGCGGTCGAGGTCGCGCGTGAAGACGGCCGTGACGAGCCCGTGGCGGACGCCGTTGGCGAGCTCCACCGCCGCGTCCGCCCCGTCCGTGCGCATGAGCGCGCACACCGGCGCGAACACCTCTTCCTGGGCCAGCTCCGCGGACGGGTCGTCCACCTCGACCAGGGCCGGCGCCAGGTAGTTCCCAGGCGCGTCCAGAGGCCCGCCCCCGGCGAGCAGCCGGCCACCTGCCTCCACCCCACGCTTGACGGCCGCCGCGGCGGCGTCGCGGGCGTCGGCCGAGATCAGCGGTCCGACCCGGCAGGCCTCGTCGGCGGGATCCTCGATCGCGAGCCCCTCGACGGCCGCGACCAGGGCGTCGCGCATCTCCGCCGCGACCGGGCCGTCGCAGATCACGCGGCTCGTCGCCGTGCACTTCTGGCCCGCGTAGCCCATCGCCGCGGTCGCGATCGTCGCCGCGGCCGCCTCGAGGTCGGCGTCGGCGAGCACGATCGAGGCGTTCTGGCCGCCCATCTCGCACTGCGCGGCGGCGCCGCGCTCGACCGCCATCCGGGCGACGGTGTTGCCGGTCGCGACCGACCCGGTGAACGAGATCGCGTTCACCCCGGGGTGGCCGACCAGGGCGGCTCCGGCGTCGGCGCGGCCCTGCACCATCTGCACGACGGGCGCCGGCAGCTCGGGCGCGAGGCACTCGAGCAGCGCCTCGGCGCATGCGGGCGAGAACGGCGAGGGCTTCCAGACGCACGCGTTGCCGTAGGCGAGCGCGGGCGCGAGCTTCCAGGCCGGGATCGCGATGGGGAAGTTCCAGGGCGTGATCAGACCGACGACGCCGCGCGGTCGGCGCCGGGCCATGAGCAGCGAGCGGCCGTCGCCGGACGGGAAGGTGTCGCCGTCGGGGTCGAGCGCCGCCTGGGCGTGGTAGCGCAGGATGGCCGCCGTGCGGGCGACCTCGCCGCGGGCCTCGAGCACCGGCTTTCCCACCTCGCGGCGGACGAGCTCGGCCAGCTCCGCGGCGCGCGCCTCCACCCTGGCAGCGGCCCGGTTGAGCGCGTCGGCACGGGCCTGGGCCGGCAGCGCCGTGTAGCCCGTCGCCGCGTCGCGCGCCGCCGAGACGGCCCGGTCGACATCGATGCCGCCGCCGGGCTGGAAGCTCCCGATGCGGTCGGCGGGGTCGGCCGGGTTCTCGCTGACGATGTCTGCGGTGGCGGCCGCGGCCACGGCGGCTACTTGCTCACGTAGACGATCAGCACCAGCGCCCCCAGCAGGACGAGCGTCATCACCAGCACCCACCAGCGCGACGTCGAGGTCGGAGGGGTCGTCATGGGCGCGGATGTTACCCGGCCGGGACGCCGGACGACGACCCTTCGAGCAGCGCCTCCCCCATCGCCACGACGACGAAGAGCGCGATCGTGACGACGTGGACGAGCGAGCACCACAGGCAGATGGCGTCGATCTCGAACAGCTCGGCGTAGATCAGGTAGACGACGGTGGCGACGCCGCCGATCGCCCAGGCGAGGCGGGCGCAGCGCACGAGCGGCTGCGGCGAGCGCCAGGCCGGCGGCGCGCACAGGGCGGCGTAGACGAGGAAGAAGACGAGGCCGAGCACGGCCACCGGGATGCCGAGGATGTACGACTGCGGGCTCGTCGTCACCCTGGCGCAGTCGATCGTCCCGCTGTCCGAGCACGCGAGCCGGACGGTGTCCGTGAAGTGCGTCAGCGTCAGGTAGACGGCGCCGGCGAGGCCGATCACGACCAGGAGCGCGGACGAGCCCAGCACCCACGCCGGCACCGGGCGGGCGGCGGTCACGACTTGGGCAGGTGCTTCGCAGCGGCGGCCACGCCCGGCGTCGAGCAGACGCTCGCCGGCTGACCGCCGGTCTCCGCGCAGATCGCCGCGGTGATCTGGTTCGCGCTGCCGAGGATGGCGACGCTCTGGTCGGTGTTGATGTCGCCCACCGCCGTCCCGACCTGCGGCATCGTCATCCCCGCCAGGATCTGCGGGTTGTAGCTGGCGTCGGTCTGCAGGTACTGGCCGAAGTAGATGAACGGGATCGTGCCCTTGGGGTCGTACTTGCGGATGAGCGCGTCCTGCTGCGCGTTCGGCTTCTCGAGCGGCTGGTACTTGCCGTTCACCGGGCGGTTGCCGTAGAGCTCGACCGACTGGAGGGCGATGTACCTGCTCGAGTACTTCGCCTTGTGGAACGAGAAGGTGGGCGTGTTCGGGTAGACGTCGTTCGTGGCGGAGTGGGTCGCGCCCAGGTCGGTGAAGGTGCCGAAGCGCGAGAGCGCCGTCACGAGCGGCCACCGCTCGGCGGCACAGAAGGGGCAGTACTCGGCGCCGATGTAGAGCACGACGGGCTTGCCGCCTTCGGTCAGCGGCTTGCCGCCGATGTTCGTCATGCCGCCGATGCCGGACACGGCGCCGATCGTGTTGAAGGTCGACGCCGGCACGCTGGACACGTCCTTGACGACCGATGCGGGCGCGAGGCCGGTGCGCTTGGCCGGCTTGGGCGAGCTCTGGAGCAGCTTCGCGCCGACGAGCGCCGCGATCACCACCAGCAGGCCGACGATGCCGCCGACGGCGAGCAGCATCGGGCTCACGCCCCCACGCTTCGGCGGCTGGGAGGTCAGCCGCTCGCCGCGCTCCCGCTCGGTCGCACGCCGCTGCTGGCGGGTCTTCTGGTTCGCCATGCGTCAAAGAGTAGTTGCGCGGTCTAAGAGAACCTGAAGACCATGGTCACGGCGTACCTAGGGATCGCCCGGACAGACGCACGAGTGCGGACGCCGATGCTCGGGCCCGTGATGATGTCCGCCACCACCTCCCCCACCCTGCCGATGCGGCAGCGCGTGCGTGATCGCGCGCGCCATCCAGCGCACCGGCGTCTCGTAGCGCACGAGTACGCACAGGCTCAGCATCAGCGCCGTCAGCAGGAGCACGTACTCGATCGTGGCCTGGCCGCGGCGCATGTTCCGAGGCTAGGGATGTGCGCGTCACGGGTGGGTGACGACGTGTGCCGATCGGGTTACAAGTTCGACCAGTCAGGTCGGGGGCCGGCGAACCGCGTGAGCGGCATCCAGAGCCACCTCTTCGTCGAGGTCAGGCGGCGGAATGACCGGGGCGAAGCTTCCTCGGCTGGTCGGCGCCCCGTCCTCATCGCATGCGAAGGTCAGAGGCGTCTGCGCCTGCAACTCGTTGATGGAGCGCCAATCGGAGAACACTGTCATCCCGACCGGCTGCTCCCGGCGACGAGTCTGTTGACGCCATCGGTGCGCATCCTTGGATCTTAAGAGCAGGCCTCGCGTGGGTCAAAACCCAGACAACGAGCCTGCCACAGTCAGGAGCACGGCAGCGGCGAGCGGCAGAAGCGCCGCCGGCACCAGCACGAAGACCACCACAACGAGCACGCGCGGCCCCGCCTTTGCCGCCCGCTCCTGCACCGCCCGTGCCCGCTGGGTCCGGGCGCGGTCGGCCTGGCGTCGCAGCGACTCGGCCAGCGGGACGCCCAGGCGGTCGCTCAGCCGCAGGGTCAGCGCGAGCTGCGCGAGCGACGGCGAGCCGGTGCGCGCGGCGAGGTCGCGCAGCTCGTCGGCGCGCGGGCGGCCGAGAGAGATGTTCGCGTACGCGAGCTCCAGCTCGGCCCGGAGCTCGCCTCCGACCGCCTCGGCCGCGCCCTGGAGCGCCGCGTCCAGCCCGACGCCCGCGGCGACCGTGCTCGCGACCAGCTCGACGAGCTCGGGCACGCGCCGCTCGATCTGCTCCGCCCGCCGGGCCGCGGCGGCCCGCTGCCAAAGACCGGGATAGGCGACGCCGAACCCGGTGAGGCCGGCCGCTGCGACGACGCCGACGAACCCGCCGATCACCGTGAGCGCGACGAGGGCGAGGCCGACGCCCGCCACCACCGCGCCTGCGCCGAACGCCGGCACGTCGATCCCGCTCCTCCCGAGCAGCGCCGCCGGTACCCGGCCAAGGGCCGTGAGCAGATGCACCGACGGGCTGCCGCGGCGTGTGCGGTCGGGCGGGTTCAGCGTGCGGTCGCGAGCGGCCGACCGCCGTGCCTCCACCAGCGCCGTCACCGCCAGAAAGAGCAGGAGCCATCCGGTCACGGGTCGACCTCGGCCAGCCGGCGGATGAGGACGTGACCGGCCGCCGCCAGTCCAGCAGACGCGCCCAACGCCAGCCAGCCGATCGGCGAGCGCACCAGCAGGTCGAACCCGGGGCGATCGGCGAGATACAGCGCGGCGACCCCGAGCCCTGGCATTCCGCTCACGATCCTGCCCGTCGCGCGGGCCTGGGCCGTGGCGACCTCCGCCGCCCGCCGCTGCGCCCGGCGCTCGTGCAGGAGCTCCGCGGTCCGCTCGAGCAACAGCGCCAGGTCGCCTCCCGCGCGCGTGTGCAACCGCACGGCCGCTGACAGGTACGTCACGTCCGGCCCGTGGCCGAGCCGCCCGAGGGCGTCGGCGATCGGCGTCCCGAGCGCCGCATCAGCCGCCGCGGCGGCGACTCCCTCGGCAGCCTCGAGGGGTACGTCGACGACCGCGTCGGCAAGCGCCTGCGAGAGCGACCGGCCCGCGCGGATGTGCGCCGCGAGCACCTCGACCACGACCGCAAGGTGGGCCTCCGGATCCCGGCTCAGCCCCCGGCGAAGGCGCATCGCCGCTCCGAGAGCTCGTCCAGGAGCCGCGTGTCCAGCATGTGCAGCTGTCCGTCGCGCCCGCGCGCGTCGACGAACCGGACGCGCCGCGAGCCGTCGCCGTCTCGCACGAGGTGCACGATCACGTCGACGGCGGAGGCGACCTGCTCGCGCACGGCGAGGTGCGGCAGGTCGAGCCCGGCCATGAGCGCCATCGTCTCGATCCGGCGCACGGCGTCGGCGGGCGAGCTCGCGTGGACGGTCGTGAGCGAGCCGTCGTGGCCGGTGTTCATGGCCTGGAGCATGTCGAGCGCCTCACCACCGCGCACCTCGCCGACGACGATCCGGTCGGGGCGCATCCGCAGTGCGTTCCGCACCAGCGCGCGCAGCGTCACCTCGCCCCGCCCCTCGACGTTCGGCGGGCGGCTCTCGAGTCGCGCGACGTGCGGCTGCGGCAGCCGCAGCTCGGCGGCATCCTCAACGGTCACGATGCGCTCGGACGGGTCGATGAATCCCGCGAGCGCGTTCAGCAGCGTCGTCTTGCCGGTCCCGGTGCCGCCGGACACCACCACGTTCAGGCGGCCGCGCACGCAGCGCTCGAGCACGCCCGCCTGGGCGGCGGTGAGGCTGCCGGCCGCCACCAGGTCGTCGACCCGGAACGGCGCCCGCGCGAACTTGCGGATCGTGAGCAGCGGACCGTCGAGGGCGATCGGCGGTAGGACGGCGTTCACCCGGCTTCCGTCCGCCAGGCGGGCGTCGACCATGGGGCTCGACTCGTCCACCCGGCGGCCGACGGAGCTGACGACGCGGTCGATCACCTGGCGCAGGTGCTCGTCGTCGCGGAAGGCCACCGGCTCGCGCACGAGCCGCCCGGCGCGCTCCGCGTAGACACGCCCGGGGCCGTTCGCGATCACCTCGGTCACGCCCCGGTCGCGCAGGAGCGGATCCAGCGGGCCGAGGCCGACGGTGTCGTCCACGATGCCCGCGACCAGGCGGCGGGCGTCCGCCGGGTCGAGCGCGACCCGGTCGGCGTGCAGCAGCTCCCATGCGGCGCGCTCGGCGGCGGCGCGAAGGTCGGCGCCGGCAGGGCGGTCGAGCAGCTCCCGCCGCAGCCGCTCCCGGTACCCGGCCGCGAGCGCCGCGACGGGATCGGTCACGCCGACACCTCCGCCGCCAGCTCGCGGAGCGCGACGGCGTGCCTGCGCCCGGGCCAGCGGTCGAGCCGGGCGCGGCCGTCGGCGAGCGCGTCGAGCGCCTCGGCATCGGCCCGCACGACCGCCGCGACGGGGACGCCGACGGTGCGGGCGATCCCGCGCAGCGAGAGCTCGGAACGCCGGCTCCACCGGTTCACGACCACGCGGATGGCGTCGGCCGAGCCCGCTCGGGCGAGCGTCGTCACCAGCTCGCGTCCGGCCGCGGCGGACGGCGCGTCCGGCGTGACGACGACGAGCGCCCGGTCGGCGGCGACGGCCGCGTCACGCGACGCGGCGAACGCGCCGCAGCCGGCGTCGACGACGGCGGGCCCGCCGGCGCGCAGATCGCGCACCAGGGCCGCCGCGAAGCCTCCCGGGAGCGCAGCCGCAATCTCGGGCCCGGCCGGCCCGGGCACGAGCCGTAGCCCGCACGGGTGCTCGACCGCGGCGCTCGCGACGGCAGCGGCAAGACCCTCGCCGACGTGAGCGAGGTCGGCGACCGACCGTTCCGAGCGGCATCCGAGCAGCGCCGCCAGGCTGGCCCACGATCCCGACATGTCGACGAGCGCGGCGCCCGAGAGGCGGGCCAGCGCCAACGCCGTCGACGTGGCACCCGTCCCGCCTTTCGCGCCGATGACGGCGGTGACGCGTCCCACGGGCGACGTTGCCGGGTTTCCGGAGGCGACCGTCGCCTCGGCCAGCACGTCGCCGAGGGCAGCCGGGACCGCAGGCAGTGGAAGGACGGCGCGGGCGCCGGCCGCGAGGGCGCGGCGGTATGTGTCGACGCCCGCCGACCGGGCCAGGACGACCGCCGGGCGGCCGCAGCCGGCGACCAGCTGACGCAGCGCCGGAGCGCCCCGCTCCCCGGGATCGGCAAGAAGCGCGACATCGCAGGGCGGCAGCCGTCCGGCCACCGCGCGCAGCGGCGCGATGACGCCGACCAGCTGCACGCCCGGCAGATCGTCGGCGAGCGCCGTCATCTCGGCGCCGAGGAGCGGGTCGCCGGCGACGACGAGACAGCGTACGACCGGTGCGATCACCCGACATATCCCCCGGCCCGGACGACGAGCCGCAGCGAGCCCTCGCCCTCCGCGGCGATCGCGTCCGGAACCGCGGCCGGCGGCAGCACCACCGTCGCGACCGAGCCTGCATCGTCCCGCCGCGCCGAGAGCACGAGGACGTTCGCGAGCACCAGGCGCGTGCGCCCATGCCGGCCCGGCGGCGTGAGGTAGACGTCTCCGCGCACCTGTGCCAGGTCGCCCGCCGGGACGCCGGCGACATCGTCCAGCCGCAGCGCCAGCTCGCGTGCGGCGGGCGGACGGCTCGCCGAGGTGATCTCGGCGTCCATCACGGGCGCTCCGGCGACCAGGGCGACGACGGCTCGGCGGCCGATCGCGGCCGACGGATCGGCGAGCTGGTGCGGCGACGCCCACGCAGCGGGGACGCGCACCGTGCCCAGGTCCGCCGCCGTGATGTGCGCACCCGCCGCGACCGGATGGACCGCCACCACGCGCACCACCCGCCGGCCGGCGGTCGTCTGCGCGGCTGTCCCGGAGCCGAGCCGGCCCAGGCCGAGCACCGCCAGCACGATCCCCGCCAGCGCGAGCACGAGGCTGCGGCGGCGACCCCGGCTCACGGCCGGTTCCCCGGCAGGCAGCGCGCGCAGTCGGGGCCAAGCATGGGCACCCCGCACCAGGAGCAGCGCGGCGCCGAGGTGATCCGCTCGCGAAGCGCCATCAGCGAGCCGCCGGGGAGCGCGGGCGCGACGAGCAGCTCGACCGTCCAGGGTACGCGCAGCGAGGCAGCGAGGCCGCCGTCCAGCCATCCCAGCTGGACGCCGTCCGCGCCGACGGCCGAGACGATCCGCCGCGGAGCGCCGGTTCCCGACACCGCGCCGACGCACACGGCGCGGGCCCTTCCTGCGGCCGCGACGCGGGCGAGCGCGTCCGGGTCGACCGGCGCCTGCCTCCAGCACCCGGCCGACCAGCGGGCGCACGCCCTGCGGCTCCCACCGGTCTCGAGCAGGCCGGCACGGCGCAGGGCCGCGGCCGAGGGGCTCACGATCCACATCGATGCCCGATCCTCGACGGCGTCGAGCAGGGCGGCGACCTCGAGGCCCTGCCACCCCTGCTCGTGGGCGTGTGCGGCGAGACCGGCGAGATACCGGCCGCCGATCCCAGGGAGCCGGAGCTCGTACCCCGCCCCCGCGCCGGCGAGCCCTTCGGCCCTCGCAACCCGTCCGTGGGTCGCGAGCGCCGAGATGAGCCGCAGCGGCCGGGCGGCCGGCGGCTCGGGCTCCGCGGGGGTCTCGAGCAGGCGGAGGATCGCGGCAAGATCCGCGGTCATGCCGCGTCTCCCAGACACGGAAGGGTCACCACGAACCGCGACCCGCTCCCGACGGCGCTCATCACGGCGATCGAGCCGCCGTGGGCCTCGGTGAGCTCGCGGGCGACCGCCAGCCCGAGCCCGGCACCCGGCTCCGGCCGCCGCGCCTGGAAGAACTCGTCGAAGATGAACGGCAGGTCGGCCTCGGCGATGCCGCGCCCGGCGTCCTCGACGGCGACCTGGAGCGTGTCGCCGACCTGCCGGCCGCGCACGGTGACATCCGTGCCGGGCGGGGCGTACTTGATGCCGTTCGTGATGAGGTTCGCGAAGATCTGGCGGACGCGGTTCTGGTCCCCGCGGACGAGGCCGCCGTTGCACCCCCAGTCGAGCCGCACGCGGACGTTGCCCTGCTCCGCGACGGTCTGGAGGCGTTCGGCGACCTCCCGCACGCACGGCTCGAGCGGGAAGATCTCCGCGTTCACGCGCAACTCGCCCGCGCGGGCGCGCGAAAGCTCGAGCAGGTCTTC
>JAICJM010000038.1 GCA_025928435.1 Thermoleophilia bacterium | reverse complement strand
AGCGGGTCGCCGACGCGCTCGAGGTGATGGGGCTGCTGGAGGTCGCCGACCGCATCGCCGGCACGTACTCGGGCGGCATGATCCGCCGGCTCGAGCTGGCCCAGGCGCTGGTCAACCGGCCCGAGCTCCTGGTGCTCGACGAGCCCACGGTCGGTCTCGACCCGGTGGCCCGCGACAGCGTGTGGCAGCGGGTGCAGGAGCTGCGCGCCACGACGGGCATGACGGTGCTCCTGACCACGCACTACATGGAGGAGGCCGACCTGCTGTGCGACCGGGTGGCGCTGATGCACCTCGGCCGCATCCAGGCCGAGGGGCCGCCCGAGGAGCTGAAGCTGGCGCTCCGGCCGGAGGCCACGCTCGAGGACGTGTTCCGCGAGCACACCGGCAACGGGCTGGTGGGCGAGGTCGAGGGCAAGCGCGGCCTGCGTGACGCGCGCACCACGCGGCGGACGGCAGGGCGCGTTGGCTAGTGGGTTCACGGGTGCCCAGGCGTCCACCTACCCGCCGATGTGGCGGCTGTTCCCGGGGCGGGTGGCGACGTTCTGCATCGTCGAGCTGCAGAAGCTGCGCCACGACCGCACCGAGGTCTTCACCCGTGCGCTGCAGCCGGTGCTGTGGCTCCTGATCTTCGGCGAGACCTTCAACCGGCTGCACGCCATCCCCACCGGGGACGTCCCGTACCTGGACTTCCTGGCGCCCGGGATCATCGCCCAGTCCGGCCTGTTCGTGGCCATCTTCTACGGGATCATGATCATCTGGGAGCGCATCGAGCGGCTGCGCGCGGAGACCGGCATGACCGTCCTGCTCACGACCCACTACATGGACGAGGCCGACACGCTGTGCGACCGCATCGCCCTGATGCACCGCGCCCGGTTGCGCGCGCTGGGCACGCCGGACGGGCTGAAGGCCGACCTGGGGCCGGAAGCGACCCTCGAGGATGTGTTCCGCCACCACACGGGCGACACGCTGGAGGCGGGAGGTGACATGCGGCACGTCCGCCAGACCCGGCGCACCGCGAGCCGGCTTGGCTAGCTCGACCGCGACTGTCCGGCGGCCCGTGGCCGCGTGGCGGCAGTCGGGCAGCCGGGTGCTGGCCCTCTGCCTGGTCGAGCTGCAGAAGCTGCGCCACGACCGCAAGGAGCTCTACACCCGCGCGATCCAGCCCGCGCTCTGGCTGCTGATCTTCGGGGAGACGTTCTCGCGCCTGCACGCGATCCCGACGTCGGCGCCCTACCTGGACTACCTGGCGCCGGGGATCCTGGCCCAGTCGGTGCTCTTCATCTCGATCTTCTACGGCATCCAGATCATCTGGGAGCGCGACGCGGGCGTGCTCGCGAAGCTGATGGCGACGCCGACGCCCCGATTCGCGCTCGTCACGGGCAAGGCGTTCGCGGCCGGCGTGCGGGCGCTCGTCCAGGGCGTGGTCGTGCTCGTCCTCGCCGCCGTCCTCGGGGTCGCGCTCACCGACAACCCGCTGCGCCTGCTCGCCGTGGCCGCGGTGGTCATCCTCTCCGCCGCCTTCTTCTCGACGCTCTCGATCGTCCTCGCGGGCATCGTGCTCTCGCGCGAGCGACTGATGGGCATCGGCCAGGCGATCACGATGCCCCTCTTCTTCGCGTCGAACGCGCTCTACCCGGTCGCGCTGATGCCCTCGTGGGTGCGGGCGATCAGCAAGGTGAACCCGCTCTCCTACGAAGTCGACGCCCTGCGCGGGCTGCTGCTCGACCGCTCCGCCGCGATCGGCACCGACCTGGCCGTGCTCGTGGTGGCGGCCGGGATCGGGATCACCGTCGCAGCGTCACTCCTGCCCCGCCTCACCAGATGACTGATCCCACGCCCCCGCGCGCCTGGACGTCAGAACGCGAGGGACGGTTCGGGTTGTGGTGGGCTGCGGCCGCGCACCGTCGCATCGCCCAGGACATCACGGGGGCGTGGAATCAGTCATGGAGCGAAGGGGCGCCCCGGCCGGAACCGGGACGCCCCCATGCGCTTCAGCTCAGGAGCCGAACGCCCGCAGGAAGACGGCGTTCGGGGTTCCGACACCCGTCACGTCATCCCAGCCTGGCCCGGTGGTCAGGCTCGTGTCCTGGTCGAACGTGCGGATGCTGTAGACGAGGCCGTCGGCCTTGTTCACGCCGTTCACGAAGTCCGGGCGGACGTTCCCGCCGTGCCTCGTTCCGACGTCCATGAACGCGCCGGCATGCGTCCTCGCCAGGTGGTAGATGGCGGGGTTCAGGAAGCCGAGCCGGCTCCTGGCATGCTGGACCGCGTCGGCCACCATGCCGGCCATCAGCGGCGAGGACAGGCTCGTCCCGCCGATGCGGTACTCGTCGTAGAACGTGCCCTTCGGGAAGATCTGCGTCTCCCCGACGAGCATGCCCGTCGTCACGTCGGCGTCCAGCGAGAGGTCGGGGTACGCCCGGCCCGATCCGCCGTGCACGACGCCGTTCTGGTAGCTCGGCCGCGGGAAGATGGGCGAGAAGCCGCCGCCCGAGCCGTACAGGAACGGGTCGGGGTCGAGGACCCAGCCCTTCCCGTTCGACGACAGGTCGTACTTCATGGTGCCCCAACCCGTCTGCCACAGCAGATGGTTGTTGCGGCCGATCGCCGTCGCAGTGCCGCCGACAGCGGTCACGAAGGGATCGGACGCCGGATAATCGGTGTCCTTGAACCCCTCGATCGGCTGCCAGTCGCCGTTGTCGCCGGACGAGAACAGGAACGTGATCCCCTGCATCTCGCCCTGGAGGACGACCTGCTCCTCGGCGGCGATGTCGCCCGCCGTCTCGGCGGAGGCCGGGCCGCCGTACGAGTTGGAGACCACCGAGACCTTGTTCTGGTCGTCGACGCGCGCGAGAGCGTCCTCGAGGTCCTGGTTCAGGCAGCTCTTGGCGCCGTAGTAGATCACGTGCGCATCGCGAGCCATCCCGTGGGCCGCCTCGACGTCGAGGGTCTCCTCACCGGCCCAGTCGGCCGGCGTCTGGCACTGGTTCGGGTGGAGCGCGAACGAGCTCGGGTTCGCCTGCGAGAACTGCCCCTTGCGGAACGGCCTGTCCCCGTGGCGGCCGGCGTAGGTGTTCGCGTCCTTGAGGATCGTCCCCGCCGCGAAGGCGTCGACGATGCCGATGCCCACGCCCTTGCCCGTGAGGCCGGTGGCGGTGACGCCGTAGGCCCCGCGGAACTGCCGCGGCACATAGCCGCAGATGGCGTACGGGCGGTGCTTGCCCTGGAACTTCGGGAGCGACCTGGCGGTGATCGTCCCGTAGCTCTGCGAGCACGGCCGGGCGTTGCGGAATCCCGCCGGCGGCGGGCCGATCCGCGTCCGCGAGGCGCTGGGCGTCGAGAGCCCGGTCACGCCGAGCACGGACCCGGCCACGGCGGCCGGGACGCGCGCGTCACCGGCGGGGCCGCGGACGAGCCGGCCGGCATGCCGGTACACGTTCAGCTTGCGGCCGAACGCCCGCTCGGCGGCGGCGACACTGCCACCCGCGCTGACGTACCGGTGTGACGCCTCGACGCCCGTGACGCGGAGCCCGGCGGAGCGGAGCCACGCGCTGACGGACGTGACCGAGGCCTGGCTCGGCTCGTACCTGGCTCGGTACTGAGCCGGCGTCAGGAAGTGGCGATATGACGCGCTTCCCGGCGTGGCAACGGCCGACACGGCGCGCTTCAGCGCCGCCAGCCCGCCCCGTGGCGCCAGGTATACCCGCACGCTGACACGGCCCGACGCCTTCGCCGGCCGGACGGCGGCGTGCGCCGTCCACGCGGGGGCACTCCCCCGCAACGCGACAGCGTGTGTGCTCGCACCGGTCGCCGTCGCGGCACCGCCTCCCGCAACGACCGCTACGAGGCCGCACGAGGCCATGGCCCCGCGCACGAACAATCGTCTACCCACACGATCACCAACCTCGGGAACGTGGACCCCCTGGCCTGCGCGAGCCGTTCCCGTCTACCCGCGGGCGCCTCATCTTAGCCGCCGATTCGAACCTGGAGCCAGTAAAGCTACGCGGCCTGGCCGAGGCGGCCCGGCTCGTGCCGATCGGCCACGGCGACGAGGGCATCGACGACGGCGGGATCGAAGTGCGTCCCCGCGCAGCGGCGCAGTTCGGCGACGGCGGCGTCGTGGGTCATCGCCGCCCGGTAGCTGCGATCCGTGGTCATCGCGCTGAACGCGTCGCAGGCGCACACGATCCGGGCGATCAGCGGAATGTCGGCGCCGACGAGGCCGTCGGGGTAGCCGCCGCCGTCCCAGCGCTCGTGGCAGGAGCGGACGAGGGCGCCGATGTCGGCGAGCAGCCCGCCGACCTGCTTCAGCATGCGCTCGCCCTCGACGGTGTGGGTCTCGATCACCGCGCGCTCCTGCGGCGTCAGCGGGCCGGGCTTGCGGATGATCTCGCTGGGGATGGCCACCTTGCCGACGTCGTGGAGCAGAGCCGTCAGCCGGGCCTTGTGGCGGGCGTCCTCGTCGAGCCCCATGCGGTCGCTGACGTCCAGCACGAGGGCGACGACGTCACGGCTGTGCAGGCCGGTGTAGGAGTCGTCTGCCTCCACGACGTCGCCGAGCAGAAGGGCCGTCCCCAGATACGCCTCGGAGAGCTTCTCGGCCTGGCCGACGCTGGCGCTGCGGTGGCGCGCGAACTCGGCCAGGAGGGCGACGAGCGGCAGGCCGAGCAGGAACGCGTACCGGTGGCCGGCGCCGGCGGCCACGAGTGCGAGGGCGAGCGGGGTCAGGGCGAGGTCGACGCGCCAGGCGACGGCGAGGGCGCCGGCCTGGCCGCGCGGCGAATGGCCGAGGGCCGCCCACGTGCCGACATCGATCGCGAACTGCGCGACGAGCCCCGCGGCGACGATCGCGAGCGTGCGCGGCGCAAGCGTCGGGTCGGGATGGCCTGCGAGCGCAAGCACGACCACCGGACCGAGGGCGTAGCACGAGCTGACCAGGTGCAGCCCGAGCCTGCCCGGGTGCCAGTCGCCGCGCATGTGGCGCGGGAGCGCGCTCAGGGCGTAGCCGAGCGCCACCAGGAGCGGCACGGCCGCCGGGGCGGTCAGAAAGAGCATCGGGACGAACACGAGCTGGGTCAGGACGGCGGCCCCGGCGCCGACCTCGAACTGCACGCGCGCGACGGCCGCGTAGCAGAGCACGAGCAGGACGGCCGTGAGAAGGCTGTGCCCGTTCGGGTCGGGCGCCAAGTGGCCGATCGCGGCGACGGAGACGACGAACCCTGCGACGACGACGGCGGTCGCGACCGCCTCGCGCCGGATCGGCGCACGGCGCATGCGTGCGCGCGACTGCTCGACCAGCCGATCGTCTTCGGAACGCGACATCTCACCGGAGTCATCGGCAAGAACGCCACCTGGTTGATACGACGATCACCGAAATAGGGGACGCGCGGCCGCGATTCCCTCTCCACTCTGAGCCTGGCGCGACGCTTCCCCGTGTCGCCGCCTTCGCCCCAAGACCCCCACTCCAAGGAGCACGCGTGGCTCTCCGCACCCCCGCTCGCATCCTCATGGCCCTGGCCGCGCTCGCGTCGGCCGCCGCCATGACGGCCACGGCCGCCGCGCCCGCACACGCGGCGTCGCTCGGCCTGGCCTGCCCCAACCCGACCTATCAGCCATTCCTGCCCTGGAGCGACGCTGCCTACTATGCGGCCGTCCCCGACGGTGGCTTCGAGAACAACGCCGCCGGCTGGACGCTCACGGGCGGTGCGCACGTCGTCACCGGCAACGAGTCGTACCTGGTCGGCAACGCCGGGGACAGCCACTCGCTGTCGCTCCCGGCCGGGAGCAGCGCCACGTCGCCCCCGATGTGCATCGGCCTGCTCTCGAGCAAGATGCGCCTGTTCATGCAGAACACCGGGGCGGCCGGCTCGAACATGCGCGTCCAGGTGATCTACAACGGCGGCGCCGGCGCGCTGCTCGGCGGCCTCGGCAGCACGCTCGGCGTGTCCGACAGAGCGACCTTCGCCGGCACCAAGACCTGGCAGCCGAGCGCCCAGTACCTCATGCTCGGGGGCGTCCTCCCGCTCCTGACGCAGTCCGTGCAGTTCAGGTTCACGCCCCTCTCGACCGGCGGGAACTGGCGCATCGACGACGTCTACCTCGACCCGCTGATGCACCGCTAGACCTTGTGAGGATCCCCGGGCGCGGCCCGGGGTGTGGGCACGGCAGGCGCCGCGCCCTGGGCAGGCCGTCTGGCATTCTGCCCGGGTGCGGCGCCCGGTCGTCCTTCTGCTGTTCGCGGCCGTGTTCGTCGGCGAGGCGATGTGGAGCGCGATCGTCCCGCTCGTCCCCGAGTACGCGCACCGCTACGCGCTCTCACCGCTCCAGTCGGGGTTCCTGCTCGCGAGCGCCAGCGTCGCGATCCTGGTCGTCTCGATCCCGGCCGGCGTCGTCGGCGACCGGTTCGGGGCGCGCCGGGTCACGCTCGTCGCCCTCGCCGTAATCGCCCTGTCCGACGCCGGGCAGGGTCTGGCGAGCAGCTTCTGGGAGCTGATCGCGGCCCGGACGCTCTTCGGCGTCGGCTTCGGCGCCCTGTGGACGACGGGGCTCGCGTGGCTGAGCGACGCGACGGGCGAGCGCGGCTCGCAGGCGCTCGCGCTCACCGTCACGACGGCCGGAGTCGGGAACGTGGCCGGGCCGGCGTTCGCCGGTGTCCTCGTCGACCGCTACGGCCTCGGGGCGCCGTTCACCGTCGCGGCCGCGGTCACCGGCATCCTGGTGGCCGCGCTCGCGCTGGAGACGTCCGGCACGGGGCACCGGGAGGCGCACGAGCGCCTCCCCGCAGGCGGCGCCGTGCTGGCGGCCGTGCGCGACCGACTGGTGCTCGCGAGCCTCGTCCTGATGGCGCTCGGCGGCATGATCGGCGGCGCGGTGAACCTGCTCGTCCCTCTGGAGCTGCACCGCGACGGCGTCGGCGCGGCGGGCATCGGCACCGCCTTCGCCGCCTCGGCCGTGCTCTTCATCGGCTGCAGCGCCGTCGTCGCCCACATCGGCGACCGGGCCGTCCGCGCCGGCGTGGGCGCGGCCGCCTGCGGGTGTGCCGCGGCCATCCTCCTGATCCCGCTCGCGAGCACGTCCTCCGCGTCGGTCGTGATCTTCCTGCTCGCCCGCGGGCCGGTCGCCGCCGTCCTCTACACCGTGACGTTCCCGCTCGGCGCGGTCGGCGGCCGCGGTGCGGGCATCGGCGTGGGGACGGTCGCCGCCCTGCTGAACATCATGTGGGCGGCGTCGATGCTCGTGGCGCCGGTCGCGGCGGGGGCCGTCTCACAGGCGGCCGGCGACCGGGCCGCGTACGCGGCCGTGGCCGCGCTCTCGGTCGCCGTGGCGGTCTGGGTCGCATCCGCGGGCCCGCCGGCGCCGGCCAGACCGCCGGCGCTCGGCGAGTCGCGGTCTACCAGCGCTTGACCCAGTCGGCCGTCCAGACGCAGGCACCCGTGTGGCCGAGGAAGCGGCCGCAGGCGCGGCTGATGCCGATGCGCGACCAGGTCGAGGAGAGCAGGATGGCGCGGTGCTCGGGGCTGTTCAGCCAGGCCTTCACGATCTGGCCGGGCTTGCCGAGGACGCCGGTGCCCCAGGCGATCGTCTCGCCCGCCTCCCACGAGTAGCCGCTGACGAAGCCGCTCTTCGTGATGCGATTGAAGAGCGTCCCGCCGCCCGGACTCGTGTGCGCGAAGTAGTCGCGGCTCAGCATGTCGTCGGAGTGCCGCAGCGCGGCCAGCCGCAGGCGCAGCGCCGGGCTCACCGCGGCCAGGCCGTGCGCGGCCCGTGCGTGGTTCAGCTTCTCCAGCATCACCGTCCGCGGCCGCAGGGTCGTCCCCATCGCCACCGTCGTTCCGAGCGTGCCCACGCCCATCAGTACCACCAGCCCCACAACGAATCCACGCAGTCGAGTGTTCATGCCCACTTGTCTCGGCCTGCCCGCGGCCGCCGCACCCCGCCGAAACAGGGTGGATGACATGCGCCGAAGCGTGGAACCGCGCCCTCCCCGCCTTCGGGCAGGTCCACTCCCCACCTGTGCGGGCCGGATGTAACCGCGGGCGCGACCGGCCGGGGCCGTGCGGGACTACGATCTGGGGCGTTGAACCTGCTCGCGATCCCCAGCCCGTCGGATCCCTTCATCTTCCGGTTGGGGGGATTGCAGCCCCGCTGGTACGGCCTCCTGCTCGCCTGCGGCGTGCTGCTGGCCGGGTGGATGGCGCGGCGGGAGTTCCGCCGCCGCCGCATCGATCCCGACCTGGCCTACTCCATCGCGGTGTGGACGGTGCCGTTCGGCCTGGTCGGCGCCCGCCTCTATCACGTGATCACCGACTGGGGCGCCTTCTGGCCGCACCACCTCGCCAACACGCCGAAGATCTGGGAGGGCGGCCTCGGCATCTGGGGCGCCGTGCTCGGCGGCATGCTGGGCACCTGGATCGGCTGCCGGCGGGTGCGGCTGTCGTTCTGGCAGGTGGCGGACTGCATCGCCCCCGGACTGATCCTGGCCCAGGCGCTCGGCCGCTGGGGCAACTACGCGAACCAGGAGCTCTACGGGCATCCCTCCAGCCTGCCGTGGGCCGTGAAGATCGACCCGGCCCACCGCTACGCCCCCTACCAGGCCGACTCGACGTTCCAGCCGATGTTCCTGTACGAGTCGATCTGGGACGCGCTGATGTGTCTCGTGCTCCTGTGGTTCACCCGCCGCTACTGGCGCCGGGTGCCCGTGGGCACGGTCTTCGTGCTCTACGTCGTCCTCTACGACATCATCCGCCTGCCGCTCGAGACGATGAAGATCGACCCGGCCGACCACTTCTTCGGCCAGCGCGTCAACGTCTGGGTGGCGGCGGTGACGCTGGTCGTCGCGCTCGTCATCTTCGTGATCCTCTTCCGCCGCCGCACCGCCGAGCCGCCGCCCGAGCCCGTCGAGGCCGGCCCGGCCGTGGCCGGCCACGTGCCGACTGCCCGGCCCGAGGCCGCGATCGCCGCCCGCCGCGCCTCGCAGCGGCGCCGCCGGCCGGGCTGAATACCCGGTGCCTGGCACCGGGTGTTCACATGCCCGCTAGTGCGGCGCGACGGTGATCGCGTCGAGCTTGAAGGTGCCCGAGCTGACCGTGAGCTTGATCGTGTGTGTGCCGGGGCCGGCGAAGTAGATCGTCTTGAGCCGGACGCGCGTCGCGGCGGCGCCGCTCTCGCTCACCGTGCCCTTCGACGCCCCGCCGACGTGGATGGCCGCCGAGCCCAGACCGGCCCCGCGCGCGCCGATGACCGACACGCTCGCGCCCGTGAACGTGAGCGTCGCCGTCGCGCCCGCGGTCGACGACTGCTTCACGAACCCGCCGTAGGCGCCGGCCAACGCGGCCCGTGACCAGCCGCTCGAGTAGTGGATCGCCGCGCTCGTCTCGTCGTCGATCGCGATGGGGGTGAACAGGTAGAGGGTGTTGGAGCCGCTGTCGTTCTCCCCGAGCGCGGTGATGAGGCCGTGGAGGTTGTTGCTCGTCCCGAGGCCGAACCAGCCCGGCGTCACGAGTGGATTCGTGGAGGGCGGGTCGAACGGCGTCTGGGCGGCGGTGATCCGCGAGACCGTGCCGCCCTGGTAGACGACCGGCTGGGAGATCCCGGGCGAGGTCGTGATCCCGCCGATGACCTGGCCGGTGTTCGCGATGTGCCCGGGGTTGTTCGGCAGGCTGCTGTTCCCCGAGATGTCCCCGGGCAGGACGCACTGGCCGTTCAGCTTCGGCAGCACCGTCCGCGTCCCCGCGTGCCAGAGCCAGGTCGCGCATCCGCCGCTCCCGTTCAGGGCGTAGCCGAGCACCGTCCCGGAGGAGTTGACCGAGGTCGCGCAGCCCTGGGTCATACCGGCCGGCAGCCCGAGGTCCGTCATCGTCCCGCCCTGGTACCGGAACGGGTGGTATCTGCCGGACGCCGTCTGCGCGCATCCGACCGCCTGACCCGTGGCGTAGGTGGCATAGGCGACGCTGTTCTGGCCGCCGAGGGTGCCCAGGTCCTTGACCGTCGAGCCGTTCCAGAGGAACGCGTGGGTCACGAACGACGGCAGATCGGCCTCGCCGACCACCTGGCCGGCGCCGTTGATCCCCTCCCCGGTCGCGTTGATGCCGCCGAACGTCGGGATCAGCGTCGTCCCGCCGGTCGAGATGGAGTAGCGGTACGCCTGGTTGAAGTCCTTCTGCGTCCCCGTGTCGAAGTTCGAGACGCCGCCCGTGATCTGCCCGGCGCCGTTGATCCCGAGGGCGGACGCGCCGAAGCTGTTGCACAGCGGGCAGGCCGACGGGAGGTGCGTGATCGCGCCTTGCGACCAGTATCCGGCGTCGTCGCAGCAGCTGCCCTGGTAGATCGAGAGCGCGATCTGGCCGTTGGCGTTCAGGCTCGCGGTGTCGATCCCCGCCTCGTCGGTGATCGGGACGACGGCGTAGTTGGTCGCGGCCCGCGCCGACGACGCTCCCACCGCAGCGAACAGCAGGCACACCACCACGACGACAGAACGGACCCGGCGAGCGTTCACGGCGTTGCCTCCTCTCGATTGACCGGCAGGCATACTCCTCCGGCCTCGGGAAGTCAACCGGCGGCGATGGAGGATGAGCGCAGCGATCGCCCCGTTCCCGGGCGCGTCGTAGGACGGGTAGCGCTCGCGGGCACGAACGGGACGAGGTCGATCACGGAGATGACCGCGGCGGCGATGCCGAACATCGCGACCGGCGTCACCGCGCGATGATACCGAGCCGTCACTGACGCCCGGACGCCGGCGGACGTTCACCGCGTATCCCGGTCATGCGGATGTCGATTTCGATGGCGGTGGTCGCAATCGGCGCGTGCGCAGCGTGCTCGTCCGGGGCCCACCAGGCGCGCCTCGGGAGCGGTCACCCGCGAAAGGCGACGGCGCCGGTCGCCCTGCGTCGCACGCCGGACTGGGCGGCCGCGGCCTGCGCGACCGTGGCGCAGTTGCGCGGCACCTGCCCGGCCGCGATCCCCGCCGCGCCCAAGCGCGGATGGGAGTTCACGTTCGCAGGCCCGGGGCCCCGTTTCCGGATGGCGGCCTGGCAACTGCAGTCGGGCGTCGAGTGGGGCGGGTTCAACGAGCGCGTCCACCGGCCGCCCGTGTACTCGAACGTCGTGGCTTTCGGCGGTGCGTTCATGCGTCTTGACCGACATGCCTTTCCGGCGGTGGGAGCGCCCATTGCCCGCATCCGTGACGGGATGGCGAACGGCAACCGCCGTCGCCCGGTCAGGCTCGGGCCGCGCACATGGGGCGGCCACCGCGGCGAGCTGTCGCTGACGCCGAGCATCTACGCCGTGGAGGGCTCGCTGAGCGACCTGACCCTCTTCCGGTGGCACGATGCGACCGGCGACCACGCCGTCGGGGTGAACGTGTGGGAGCCGATCACCCGGAGCGTGCAGACCCTCCATGCGATCGTCGATCGCCTCGCGGCCGGATCACCGCCGCCGCGCCGGCCGGCTCGCATCGGTGCGGCCGACGGCATGCCGATGGTGGCCGCGCCGGCATGGATCGACGAGCTCTGCCGTGCCTCCCGGATCGCCCGCCCGGCCTGTCCGCGCGTCGTTCCGATGGCGGGCGTGGACGGCGCCGACGTGTCCATGCAGCCCTGGCCGCCGTGGCCGGGCCAGGGGCGCGTCAGGACGAGCTGGATGAGCGTCACATGGAGCGGCCCCGGCATCCCCAGGCCGACCGCGGTCCGCCCGCCTGCGTTCGGCCACTTCGAGGTCACAGCCGGATACGTCAGGCACGCCGCCCATGACGCCCGCCGGATCCCGCTCGCGCGGATCAAGATCCCGACGGGCTACATCACGACGGAGCCCATCCCCCTCGGCCACCGCCCGTGGACGCATCGTGCCGGCAGGCTGATCTTCGGCGACTGCTTCGCGAACCATCTGTGCTACCGCTGGCCCGGGCCCGTCGGCACGTACCAGATCGACCTGCACGCCTGGTACCCACTCGCCCAGACGGTCGCGGTCCTCCACACGATGGTCGCCTCCACACCAGCAGCGTCTCCGACGCGCTAGTGGATCGCCGACCGGCTGGTGTGACGGCGTATGATCGCCGCCATCGACGACGCCTCCGGACTCATGCAGGGCCTGCCGCCGGCGGCCGACCGCGTCGTCGGCGTCCACAACTGGTCGACGTACCCGCACCTGCGATGGGGGTTCCTGCACACGCGCGAGATCGTGCCGACGGCGCGGATCGAGCGTGGGACCGGGCCCGTCCTGGCCCTCGAGCCCGACCCCCGTGACGTCGCCGGCATCTCGTTCGACTGGGCGGGCGCGCGGACGACCGTCGCCGAGATGCTCGATCGGACGTACGCAGACGGCTTCCTCGTCCTCCACGGTGGCCGCGTCGCGATGGAGCACTACGCAACCGGCATGACGCCGGCGACCACCCACCTGCTGCAGTCGGTCTCGAAGTCGATCGCGGGCACCGTCGCGGGCGTGCTCGTCGGGCGCGGGCTGATCGACCCCGACGCGGCGGTGACGGCCTACATCGATGAGCTCGCCGGCACGAGCTTCGAGGGCGCGACCGTCCGCCACGTGCTCGACATGTGCACGGGCACGGCCTACGACGAGACCTACGACGACCCCGCCTCGGACGTGTTCCTGACCGAGGTGCTGGCCGGCTGGAGGCCGCCGGCGGGCGAGGCCGTGGCCGCGCACGTGTACGAGCAGATCACGCGCCTCGGGAACGCCCGCCCGCACGGCCGGCTCTTCGACTACCGGTCGATCCTGACCGAGCTGCTCGCGTGGATCATGGAGCGGGCGTCCGGCGTGCGCTACCCGGAGCTGGTGAGCGAGGCGCTGTGGTCGCGGATCGGCGCCGAGCAGGACGCCGACATCACGATCCGCCACGGCGTGACGCTGCCGGACGGCGGGATCTGTGCCACCCTGCGCGACCTCTCCCGCTTCGGGTTCGTGCACCTGCGCGAGGGGCGCCTCGGCGGCGAGCAGATCGTCCCGCGCGAGTGGGTGCTCGACACCCGCCACGGCGATCAGGACTGCATCGACGCGTACGCCCGCGCCGAGGACGTCGAGGTGCACTCGGGCGAGATGTACCGCAATCAGTTCTGGGTGCTCGACCGCGACGCCGTCTACGCCGGCCTCGGTATCCACGGGCAGATGGTGTGGATCAACGTGCCGGCCGACGTCGTCTGCGTGAAGCTGTCGACCTGGCCCTCCCCGACCGACGACGAGCTCGAGGGGTACTGCCTGGCGGGGTTCGCGGCGATCGCGGACGCGCTCGGCGGATAGAGCGCCGCGGGGGCGACGTCAGGCCGGACTGGCGAAGTCGACGTCCCGGCAGCCAACCGCCTCCGCAACCCGGCCCGGCACGGTCTGGTATGAACGCGCCGTTCTGTGCGTCGACGACGAGGAGTGCCGTGTTCGGCCTGTTCGCGAGCGTGGTCATGGTCGCTCCTTTGCGCCTGCGGATGGGTCGCTTTCGACCGTCCATCCCCGTGGCGATCGCATCCGAGCGTGAATAACAGGGGTCTGACCCCGTGTATTCAGGGTCGCGCGTCCCTGCCGTGCTCTCCTGGCCGCCGCCGGCCTGCGCCGGCGCTACTCGACCGTGACGGTCTTCGCCAGGTTTCGCGGCTTGTCGACGTCGAGGCCGCGGCGGGTGGCGATGGCGTAGGCGAGCTGTTGGAGGGGCAGCACCGCCAGCACCGGCTGAAGCTCCGGCTCGGTGCGCGGCAGGTAGAGCACGTGCTCGGCCAGGTCGCGGATGCCCTCGTTGCCCTCGGTCGCGACGGCGATCACGTGGGCGCCGCGAGCCCGAACCTCCTGGATGTTCGAGACGACCTTCTCGTACACATGCCCGTCGGTGGCGATGACCACCACCGGCGTCGAGTCGTCGAGGAGCGCGATCGGACCGTGCTTCATCTCGCCGGCCGCGTACGCGTCGGTGGAGATGTAGGAGATCTCCTTCAGCTTGAGCGCGCCTTCGAGCGCGATCGGCAGGCCGATGTTGCGGCCCAGGTACAGGAAGAACTCGTTGCCGGAGAAGCGGTCGGCGATCGGCTCGACGAGCTCGCCCCGCTCCAGCGTCGAGCGGACGAGGTCGGGCAGCGACCGCACCTGCGCGAGCAGCGTCTCGGCCCGCTCGGCGTCGAGGGTGCCGCGGATGGTGCCGAGGCGCAGTGCGAGCAGGTAGAGCAGCGTGAGCTGCGCCGTGAACGTCTTCGAAGCCGCGACGCCGATCTCGAGCCCGGCGCGGGTGTAGAGCACGGAGTCGCACTCGCGCGTCATCTGGCTGCCCATCACATTCGTGACGGCCAGGACGTGCGCGCCGCGGGCGCGGGCCTCCTTCATCGCCGCCAGCGTGTCGATCGTCTCTCCGGACTGGGCGATCGCGATCACGAGCGTGTTCTCGTCGATCACGGCATGGCGGTAGCGCCACTCGCTGGCGATGTCCGACTCGGACGGGATCCGGGCCCACTCCTCGAGCAGGTAGCGGCCGACCAGGCCGGCGTGGTACGACGTGCCGCAGGCGAGGAACACGATCCGGGACAGGCCCTGGATCTGCTCGTCGGTCAGGTTCAGGCCGTCGAGCTGCAGCTGTCCGCGGTAGAGCCGCTCGCCGATCGTCTGGGCGATCGCGTCAGGCTGCTCCCAGATCTCCTTGAGCATGAACGTGTCGTAGCCCTGCTTCTCGGCCGCGTCGTCGTCCCACTCGACCTCCTGCACCTCGCGCTCGATCAGCGTGCCGTCGCCGGTGAGGAACGTCGCGCCGTCCGTGCGGGCGACCACGATCTCGTCGTCGAAGACGTGCTGCACCCTGCGCGTCTCGGCGAGGAAGGCCGGGATGGCGGAGGCCATGAACATCTCCCCCTCGCCGACGCCGACGACGAGCGGGCAGCCACGCCGGGCCGCCACGAGCACGCCCGGGCTGTCGCGGTGGGCGACGGCGAACGCGAAGTGGCCGTCCAGCCGCTGGTAGGCCCTGTGCACCGCCTCGACGAGGTCGCCTGAATAGCACTCCTCGACCAGGTGGGCGATCGCCTCGGTGTCGGTGTCCGAGTGGTAGACGTGGCCGGCCTCGGACAGCTCGCGCCGCAGCGCCGCGTAGTTCTCGATGATCCCGTTGTGGACGACGGTCACGCCCGAGCCCTCGCAGGCCTCGATCGGGTGCGCGTTCGCCTCGATGACGCCGCCGTGCGTGGCCCAGCGTGTATGGGCGAGCCCCGTCGTCGCGGGGTGTGACGACGTGCCGACGGCGTCCCGCAGCGCGGACACCTTCCCGACCCGCCGCGTGATGTCGGCGGTGCCGTTGATCAGGCAGATGCCGGCGGAGTCATACCCGCGGTACTCGAGCCGCTCGAGCCCGGTGAGCAGCAGCTCCTTGCAGGGCCTTCCGCCCACATATCCCACGATTCCGCACATCAGCCGACTCCGATCTCCGTCTGGACGACCTGCACGAGATGCTCGCACACCTCATCGCAGATCGCCGCATTCTCCGCCTCCACCATCACGCGCACAACCGGCTCTGTGCCCGAGGCGCGCAAAACCACCCGTCCGTCTGGTCCGAGCTTCGCCTCGGCGGCCGCAACCTCCTTCCAGACCCGCTCGGCCGACCCGAGCGCCGCGCGGTCTGCGTTGACCGCGACGAGCCGCTGCGGGAACGGCACCACCAGACCGGCCAGATCCGTCATCGACATGCCGAGGGCCCCGAGGGCCGCGAGCAGCATGAGCGCCGTCGCGATGCCGTCACCCGTCGTGTGATGGACGAGGTCGACGACGTGGCCGGACTGCTCGCCGCCGAGGGTCGCCTCCGTCGCGAGCATCCGCTCGAGCACGTAGCGGTCGCCGACGTCGGTGACCTCGACCGCGATGCCGTGCTCGCGCATGACCCGGTGGAAGCCGAGGTTCGTCATCGAGGTGACGACGACCCGGTCGACGCGGCGGGCGAGTGCGATCGCGGCAATGATCGCATCGCCGTTCACCGGCCTGCCGGAGGAGTCGACGGCCAGGCAGCGGTCGGCGTCGCCGTCGAACGCAAGCCCGCAGCCGGCGCCCGCGGCCCGCACCGCCTCGCCGACTGCCTCCAGATGCGTCGACCCAAGGCCGGCGTTGATGTTGCGGCCGTCCGGGTCGGCGCCGATGAATGTCGCGTCCAGGCCCAGCCGGCGGAGCACGAGCGGCGCCGCGCGGTGGGCCGCCCCGTTCGCGCAGTCGGCCACCAGCCCGTCCTTGGCCGCGACACCGGCGCCGTACGTCCCCACGAGCCAGTCGGCGTACTCCTCGACGGCGCCCTCGAGCTCGGTCGCCTCGCCGCCGGAGGCCTCCGGCGCGGAGCCGACCAGCCGCTCGATCTGGAGCTCGAGGTCGTCTCCGAGCTTGCGCCCATCGCCGCCCAGGAACTTGATGCCGTTGTCCTGATAGGGGTTGTGGGACGCCGAGATGACACAGCCCAGGTCGGCCTCGCCCAGGCGAGTGAGGACGGCGACGCCCGGCGTCGGGATGACGCCGGCATGCACGGCCCGGCCGCCGGCCGACACGATCCCCTCGGCGACGGCGTCCTCGAGCTCCGGCCCCGACTCACGCGTGTCGCGCCCGATCAGGACACGGGCGTCCTCGCCGGCCCACGCGGCCGCGGCCGCGCCCAGCTCGCGCGCCAGGTCCGCGGTGAGGTCGACGCCGGCGACGCCGCGCACCCCGTCGGTGCCGAACAACGCGCACACCGGTGGGCCGGTCAGCGCTTCGAGAACTGCGGCCGCTTGCGGGCCTTCTTGAGACCCGCCTTTTTGCGCTCGACCTGGCGGTCGTCGCGGGTCAGGAAGCCCTGGCGCTTCAGCTCGGCGCGCAGGTTCTCGTCGACGCCGATCAGGGCGCGCGAGATCCCGTGGCGGAGCGCGCCCGCCTGCCCGGAGATGCCGCCGCCGTCGATGCGCGCGCGGACGTCGTAGGCGGAGTCGGTCCCGGTGATCTGCATGGGCGCGGTCGCGATCGCGCGCAGCGTCTGGCGGGGGAAGTACTCCTCGATCGCCTTGCCGTTGACCGTGATGGCGCCGGCGCCGGGGACGAGCACGACCCGCGCGACCGACGTCTTGCGCTTGCCGGTGCCGCGGTACGAGACGGCGGTGTCTGCCACTACGCTCTCTCCTGCAGGGGTTCGGGGTTCTGGGCCGCGTGCGGATGGTGCGGGCCCGCATAGATCTTCAGCTTGCGCAGCTGCGCCGAGGCGAGCTTGTTCTTCGGCAGCATGCCCTTGACCGCCTTCCGCAGGACCTCCTCGGGCCGCCGCTCGAGCTGCTCGCGCAGCGTCCGCTCGCGCAGGCCGCCGGGGTAGCCGCTGTGCCGGTAGTAGATCTTCTGGTCGAGCTTCTGACCGGTGACGTGGACCTTCTCGGCGTTCACGACGATCACGAAGTCACCGGTGTCGACGTGCGGCGTGTAGGCCGGCTTGCCCTTGCCCCGGAGCACGTCGGCGATCTGCGTGGCGAGTCGTCCGAGCGTCCTCGCCTCGGCGTCGACGACGTACCACAGGCGCTCGATCTCGCCCGGTTTGGCGGTGTAGGTCTTCACGGCGACCCGGAACTGTAGACGAACGCGCGTGGCGGGGGCCACATCGGCCTGATTGCGCGCGCAAGCGACCTGCTACGGTGTCCCCATGCGCGAGGTTCTGGTCGACGTCCGGCGGATGCTCGCCGCGGGGGACAGGGTCGCCGTGGCGACGGTCGTCGACACCCGCCGCTCCGCGCCGCGCCCGCTCGGCTCGCGGCTCGCGCTCAGCTCGAGCGGCGAGATGGTGGGCTCGGTCTCCGGCGGCTGCGTCGAGTCCGACGTGGCGCTGCGGGCCGAGGAGGTGCTCGCGGGCGGGCCGCCGCTGCTCCTGCGCTACGGCATCTCCGACGACGACGCGTTCGACGTCGGCCTCCCGTGCGGCGGCGAGATCGAGGTGTTCGTGCAGCCCGCCGACGCCGAGGAGCTCGACCGGGTCGAGGCCGCCCTCGAGTCCGGCCGCCGCCTGTCCGTCACGACCACGCTGGCCGGCGACGCCGCCGGCGCCAAGGTCTACGGCGAGGGCGAGGCCCACTCGGCGGCGACCCGCACCGACGAGAGCACCTTCGTGGAGCACTACGCGCCCGCGCCGGTGATGATGGTCTTCGGCGCCGTCGACACCGCCCAGGCGCTGTGCCGGATGGCGAAGACGGTCGGGTTCCGCACGATCGTCTCCGACGCGCGCGGCAAGTTCGCGACCCGGGAGCGGCTGCCGGACGCGGACGAGATCGTGGTCGGCTGGCCGGCGATGGCCTACGACCTGCACGCCCCGGACGAGGCGACCTACGTCGTCGTCCTCACCCATGACGCCCGCTTCGACGAGCCGGCGCTGGGCCCGGCGCTGCGCTCCTCGACGCCCTACATCGGCGCCCTGGGCAGCCGGCGGGCGCAGGATGCCCGCCGCCGGCGGCTGCTGAACGCCGGGTACACCGAGGACGACATCACCCGCATCCGGGGCCCGCTCGGCCTCGACATCGGCGCGGTCACGCCGGCCGAGACGGCGGTGTCGATCCTGGCCGAGGTGCTGGCCGTGCGCGCAGGCCGCGAGGGCGGCCCGCTCTCACAGAAGAAGGCCGGTCGGATCCACCCCGAGAGCGTCGCGAGCTAGCCCGCCTTCGGCTGCGGCTTCGGCCCCACCATCCGCCACGCGGCGGCGATGCCGAGCCCGACCCACAGGATGTAGAACGCGCTGAACTCCGTGCCCAGGTGGGAGTGGAACAGCTCCCACGTGTGGCCGCTGAGATAGCCGTAGTAGCTGCCGCCGAGCGCGCCGAAGCGGTGCTCCGCGTCGCGATGGATCACGTACGCGAAGGCGGCGTACTTGCCGGCCACGAGGGCGACGACCACCGCCACGGCCGAGACGGCCGCCGGAAACACGCCCCGCTCGCCGCCGGTGAACCGGGCCACGAGCCGGCCGGCCAGGAGCCCGAGCCCCACGGCCGCGATGCCGATCGAGTGGTCGGTGACCGCCACCATCAGCGCCCACGCGGACGCGCCGAGGACGGCGGCGAGGGCCGCGGCCAGGACGGCGCGGCCGACGGGCGGCCGGGAGGCCTCGCGGACGACGCCGGCGAGCGCCGGCTCCGCCGGGGGATCGAGGGTGAGCGACTCTGACTCGGGCATGCGGGCCTCGCGAGCTTCGGGAACAGGGTGTTCCCGTCAATCTTCGACCTGCGCGGGCGCCGACTTGAGCCCCCGGGCGGGGCGCCGACGGCGGCCCGAAGGCCACCAGTTCCAGTCGCCGAGGACGCGCATCGTCGCGGGCACGAGCAGCGAGCGGATCAGGGTCGCATCCAGGCCGATGGCGATCGCGAGCCCGAGGCCGAGCTCCTTGACGATCACGACGTCCGCGGTCGTGAACGAGAGGCCGACGACGACGAGGATCGACGCCGCCGACGTGATGATGCGGCCGGTCGCGACGAGCCCCGTTGCGACCGCGTCCCGGTTGCTGGCCCCGCCGCGGTAGGCCTCGGCGATGCGCGAGAGCATGAACACCTCGTAGTCCATCGACACCCCGAACAGGGTGCACACGATCACGACCGGCATCGTCGACTCGATGTAGCCGAGCCGCGTGAGGCCGAGAAAGCCGTCCAGATGGCCGTCCTGGAACACCCAGACGAGCACGCCGAAGGCGCCGGCGATCGAGAGGCTGTTCATGACGATCGCCTTCAGCGGGAGCAGGAGCGAGCGGAAGGCCAGGGCCAGCACGAGGTAGCTGGCCAGAATGACGAACGCCGCCGCCCACGGCGCCCGACCCTCGATCTGGGCCAGGAAGTCGAGCTCGCCGGCCGTCTCCCCGGTGACCAGGAACCGCGGCCCGTGCCCCGGCAGGTCGCGGATGCGGTCGACCACCTGGCGGCCGGCGTCGGTGAACGGGCTGACCGCGGGCACGAGGTCGACCGCCGACCCGCGCGGGCCGCGCTGCACCTGGGCGACGCGCGCGACGCCGGGGACGGAGGCAAGCTGGCGGACGAGGGGCGGCAGGTCGACCCCCGGCTTCACGGCCACCGTGATCGGGTTCAGGGCCGCCTGCGAGAACTCCCGGTCGAGGATCTGTTCGCCCTGGCGCGACCCGAACCGCGGCGGGAGCACGTCGGCGCGGGCCACGTTGATCGTGGCCGACGCCACCGGCGCCGCCAGCACGCCGATCACCACCAGCGTCGCGACGATGAACGTCCACGGCCGCGCCATCACGGCCCGGGCGAGCCGCTCCCAGCCGTGCACCGTCCCGGCCCGGTCCGCGCGACGGCGGCGGCGCCGGAGCGGCGCCCGCTCGACCCGCGGCCCCAGGATCCCCAGGATCGCCGGCAGGAGCGTCACCGCGGCGAACGCGGAGACGGCGACCACGAGCGTGCCGCCGGCCGCGATCGAGGAGAGCACCCGCAGCCCGAACGCCCACATCCCGGAGAGCCCGATCAGGACCGCCAGGCCGGAGAAGGCGATCGCCCGGCCGGCGGTCTCGACCGTGCGGACGACGGCGTGCTCGACATCGCGGCCCGCCCGCAGCTCCTCGCGGAAGCGCGACACCGCCAGGAGCGCATAGTCCACCCCGACGCCCAGCCCGAGCATCGTGGCGATGTTCAAGACGAAGATCGAGAGCGGCACCTGGTGGGCCAGCAGCCACAGGAGGCCGAGCGTCGCGAGCACCGCGACGCCGCCGACGACGAGCGGGATGCCGGCCGCGACGGCGGTGCCGAACGCCAGCGCGAGCACGAGCAGCGCCGCCGGGATGCCGATCGACTCGGCCCGGCGCAGATCGGCGGACGTGGCGAGCTGGATGTCCTCGAACACGGCCGGCGGCCCGGTCACGTCGACCGCGAAGCCGGGCGGAGGACGCAGCGCCCCCCGGAACCGCTCGACGTAGGCGCGGGCCGTGTCGGGGTCGACATCGAGCGGGAACGCCGCGTAGGCGGCCGGGCCCTGGTGCGAGCGCACGATCCGGGGCCCGCCCGGGGGCAGGACGACGTGCGGGAAGCGCGCGAGCGGCGCGATCGTGCGGCGCAGGTCGGCGACGTCCCCGTCAGGCGCCACGACGACCAGCTCGGATCGCGGCCGCTGCGGCAGCCACCGGTAGAGCATGTTCCCCGCCCTGACGGCCTCGGAGTCCTGGGCGACGAACCCGCCCGGCGCGAGGATGCCCTGGAGCCGGGGGGCGAGCGGCGCGAGCACGACCACCGCCGCGAGCCACAGGCAGACCACCAGCCGCCGGCGGCGGTAGACCCAGCTGCCGAGGGAGGCGAATCGCTGCGCCGGCACGGGTTGAACGGTACCCGTGCGCCCCCACGGGCCATGCAGCATCCGACCGGGGGATTGTGACCATCGCGACGCGGTGCCGATAACTGACCGGATGAGGCGCATCGCGCTCGCAGCCACCCTGCTCGCCCTGCTCGCGACGGGCATGCCCGGCCCTGCCGCGGCGACCGGCGGCTGTGTCGCGCACGTGACCAAGCTGCGCTACCGGCCCCAGATCACCTGGACGTGCCCGGCGGCCGTCGTCACGGCGAGCGCGGTCGTGAAGCGCACGTCCTCGCACGCGACGGTCGCCGCCGACCCGATCGCCGGCGTGAACGGCCAGACGCTCTCGCTCTCGCTCCACGGCGACCTGGCGTCGGCCGCGACCTACGCGGTCACGCTCTCCTACGACGACGGCAACGGCCTGCAGACGCTCAAGACGCCGTGGAAGACGCTCCCGCGGCCCGCCCATCCCGGCCTGCACGTGAAGTTCATCACCGCGATCCCGCCCGAGGCGGTCATGGACATCGCCCACCGGATGGACGCGGCCAACGTGCTCGCCGTGCCGCGGCCGTCCGACTTCGTCGACGCGCACACGCGCTCGCTGACCGCCAGGGCGTACGCGGCCGCGCTACGCGGCCACCAGTCCGCGCTCGTCGTCACCGACCTCGCGGTGCAGAACCGGCTCGGCCTCGACTCGGCCCTCGCGACCTACTGCAGCGCCGGGCACGGCGTCGTCCTCGGCGGGCAGACGCACTGGCTCGCCGGGGGCAACGAGGGCTGGCAGGTCGGCAGCGCCGTCGGCGGCCAGACGACCCGGTTCGCCTCCCACTGGGCCATGTACACGTACGACGACGTCTTCCCGAACCAGGTCTCGACCGGCGCCCACCAGCTGGCGCCGGGGTCGGTCGAGCCGCACTTCCTCACCCACGGGCTGCACAGCTTCACCGTCATCGGGCCGGGCTCGGGCGAGCCGATCATCCAGGACTACGTCTCCGGCCACATGCTGGCGCGGCTCAAGCCCTCGTCGGGGCCGTTCTCGACCTTCGGCCAGGTGTTCCTGGCGGAGCGCCAAATCGGCGCCGGGCGGGTGGTCGACCTCGGCTTCCGGCCCTGGTCGGCGGCGATCGCGAGCGGCGGCTTCGACCCGGCGGTGAGCGCCGGCGGCGCGCTGACGGCGCGGGCGCTGTGGTGGGCGACGAACCGCATCCCGCCGACGGGGACGCGCTTCACGACGAAGCCGGCCAACCCGTCCGACCGGGCCACCGTCGTCTTCGTGATGGCCGCGAAGGACGCCGACCCGGACGGCTTCCGCGACCTGAAATTCCGCTACCGGATCGGGAGCGGCCGCTGGAAGATGGCCGTGGGCAACTCGTTCGTCCTCTACGGCCTGGCTCACGGCAGCGTCCACACCGTGTGGGCCCAGGCCCTCGACTCGGGCGGGAACCTCGACCCCCACCCGGCGCGGTACACATTCCGTGTCAGCGCGAACGCGCTCGGCTGACCGCCCGGGCGACGCGCACCCACACCGGATCCCTTCCAGGCCGTGCGATACAGTGACGGTCGAGTTGACGGGCCGTTCACGTATCCGCGTTGCGGCATTCGCGGCCTGCTGCGCCCTCCCGGGCGTCACGGCCGCTCCCATCGCCGCTTCGTCGGCCGCGCACGCGCGAACGACGCCCCTCGTCGCCCTTCCAGGCACCGCCGTCCCGGCGGCCGCGTCCGCCGATGCCGTGGGCGCGGTGGCCCCGACCCGCCCGGTCCAGGCGGTGGTCACGTTCAAGCCGCGCAACGCCGCGCTCCTGCGCCGGCTGGCGCTCGCGTGGAGCGGCCGGCCGGGCATGAGCGAGGCCCGCATCCGGGCCCTGTTCGCGCCCTCGCCGGCGAGCGTCCAGGGGGTCGAGTCGTACCTGCGCGACCAGGGGCTCTCGGTGACGGCGCGGACGGACATGACCCTGACGGTCGCGGGCACCGCCGGGGCCGCGGAGCACGCGTTCGCCACGCCGCTGCGGATGTTCCGGCAGGGCAGCCACACGTTCGCCGCCCCCGCCGGGCCGGTGCACCTGCCCGCGGCCCTCGCGCGGTCGGTGGCAACCGTCGGCGGCCTCGACACCTCGGTGAAGCTGCGCCCCGCGACCACGCAGGCGAAGCTGCACCCGGCGGCCGTCATCTCGCCGAGCTGCAGCGGAGCCCGCACCGCGCAGCGGACGCTGGGCGGGTACCTGCCGTCCGATTTCGGGAGCTCGAACGCGTACGGCCACAACAGCCTGCTCTCGGGCGGCGCCGACGGCACCGGCGAGCTGATCGGGATGGTCGAGTTCTCCGGCTACACGCGCTCCGACGTGAACCACTTCCGCAGCTGCTTCCCCGGGATCACCGGGACGTACATGCCCGACGCGATCATCGGCCGGCGCAACTTCGACCAGAGCGGGAAGAGCGAGGTGGCGCTCGACCTCGAGGTCGCGATGGCGGCCGCGCCCGACGCCGACGTGCGCGCCTACGTGTCGCCGAACGACCCCGACTTCGCCCCGGCGATCCTCAACCGGATGCGGCTCGACGGGGTCGACATCATCAGCGACAGCTGGGGCGCCTGCGAGCCGCTGATCTCGCCGCAGCTTCTCACCGCCGAGAGCACCGCCCTCGAGCTGGCGGCGGTCGCGGGCATCTCGACCTACGTCGCCACCGGCGACTTCGGGTCGAGCGACTGCCTCCCGTTCACCGGCTCCACCGACCCGCTGATCGACGACCCCTCGTCGCAGCCCTTCGCGACCGCCGTCGGCGGCACCGCCCTCGAGATCCCGCCGGTGTTCTCCGGGCACCGGGAGACCGCCTGGCGCGGCGGCGGCGGCGGCATCTCGATGTTCTGGCGCAAGCCCGCCTACCAGCTGGGCAAGACCGTCGGGATCCGCGGGCGCAAGTGCCGCGGCGGCAAGGCGCAGTGCCGCGAGACCCCCGACGTGTCGCTCGACGCCCGCCCCCGGCGCACCGGCTACATCATCTACTGCAACCGCTGCGGATCGGGCACCGGCGTCCCCTGGGGGCCGATCGGCGGCACGAGCGCGGGCGCGCCCCTCATGGCGGCGGTCACCGCCGACGCCGACGAGTCGGCCGGCAAGCAGCTCGGGTTCGCGAACCCGTTCCTGTACGCCCACGCCGGGAGCGGCATGTTCCACGACATCGTGTCAGGCACGAACAACCTCTTCGGCGGCCACCGCTACACGGCCCGCCCCGGCTACGACCTGGCGACGGGTCTCGGGTCGGTGCGGGCGGGCGCGTTCGCCTCGGCGCTGGCCGCCTGGACGCCTCCCCCCATCTCCCGCGACGCCACCCAGCTGCGGGTGATCGGCCCGGTCGACGGCCGCCGGCTGGTCTACGGCCACAAGGTGACGTTCCGCGGCCGGCTGATCGACACGACCACCGGCAAGCCGATCGCGAACGCCCAGGTGCTCGTCATCACGGCGGTCGACACCTACCGCGTGCGCACGAACGCGGGCGGAGCCTGGTTCGTGACCCGGTCGCGGGCGATCGGCCGCAGCACGAGCTGGCACGCCGCCTACCTCGGCTCGGAGGCCAACGCGCCGGCGACGACCCCGCCGCGCAAGCTGCTCGTGCAGCCGCGCCTGGGCCTGAGGCTGCACCTCCCCTTCCGCAACGGGCACTACACGGCGACGCCGGGAACGGCGTTCTCGGCGTTCGGGCGGGCGCGCCCGTTCATGCCCGGGGCGCTCGTGACCCTGCAGTCGCGCCGCTCCGGCCGCCCGTGGCACAACGTCGGGCGCAGCCCGGTCGCCGGCGGGGGCCGCTACGAGCACGACGGCGTGCGGCTGCGCAGCGGAGAGGCGCTGCGGCTGCGGTGGGCCTACCTGGGAGGCCGGTTCCGGCGCTGGCTCCCGGCCGACTCGCGGGCCGTCACGGTGGTGGCGCCGTAGCCGACGGCCCGATCACCGTGCGGACGGCCGTTTCCGCCGATTACGACCGCATCGCCCCGCTCGTCGACGAGTGGTGGGGCGGCCGCCAGATGATCGACATGCTGCCGCGGCTCTTCTTCGTCCACTTCTCCGACACCGCGTTCGTGGCCGAGGAAGGCGGCGAGCTGGCCGGGTTCCTGGCCGGCTTCCTGTCCCAGTCGAAGCCCGACGAGGCGTACATCCACTTCGTCGGCGTGGCGCCCGGCCACCGCGGCCGCGGCGTCGGACGGCTGCTGTACGAGCGCTTCTTCGACGCCGCCCGCGCGCGCTCCCGGACAGTGGTGCGCTGTGTCACGGCGCCGATCAACGAGCGCTCGGTCGCGTTCCACCGCGCGCTCGGCTTCGAGGCCGACGAGATCGCCGCGGGCTACGACGGCCGCGGCGGCGACAGGGTGCTCATGTCCAGGCGCCTGGCGTGAATAAACGGGGTCTGACCCCGTTTATTCATTCCCACTCGATCGTGGCGGGCGGCTTGGATGAGATGTCGAGCGCGACCCGGTTGACGCCCGGGATCTCGTTGATGATCCGGCTCGAGATCCGCTCCAGCACGTCGTAGGGCAGCCGCGCCCAGTCGGCCGTCATCGCGTCCTCCGACGTCACGGCGCGCAGGACGATCGGGTAGGCGTAGGTGCGCGAGTCGCCCTGCACGCCGACGGAGCGGATGGCGGGCAGGATCGCGAAGCTCTGCCACAGCTTGTCGTAGAGGCCCGCCCGGCGGATCTCCTCGAGCAGCACGGCGTCGGCATCGCGCAGGACGTCGAGCCGCTCGCGCGTCACCTCGCCGATGATCCGGATCGCGAGCCCCGGCCCCGGGAACGGCTGGCGCCAGACCATGCCCTCCGGCAGGCCCAGCTCCGTCCCCACCCGCCGCACCTCGTCCTTGAAGATCAGGCGCAGGGGCTCGACCAGCTCGAAGTCCATGTCCTCGGGCAGGCCGCCGACGTTGTGGTGGCTCTTGATCTTCGCGGCCGTCCTGCTCCCCGACTCGATCACGTCCGAGTAGAGCGTGCCCTGGACGAGGAAGCGCACGTCGCCGAGGCCCCTGGCCTCGTCCTCGAACAGGCGGATGAACTGCTCGCCGATGATGCGCCGCTTCCCCTCCGGGTCGGTCACGCCGGCCAGGGCGGCCAGGAAGCGCTCGGACGCGTCGACGTGGCGCAGCGGCACCTTGAAGTGGTCGT
>JAICJM010000140.1 GCA_025928435.1 Thermoleophilia bacterium | reverse complement strand
TCTACAAGCAGCCGTCGGCGGCCGGGAAGGATCAGGCCAACGCCTGGGTCGCCCAGCTGGCCGACTGGCAGGGCGACGCCCGCGATCCCAAGGAGTTCATGGACACGCTCCGCGTCGACCTGTTCTCCGACGAGGTGTACGTGTTCACGCCCAAGGGCGAGGTGAAGAGCCTCCCGGTGGGGTCGACCCCGCTCGACTTCGCCTACGCCGTGCACACCGACGTCGGCCACCGCTGTGTCGGCGCCAAGGTGAACGGGCGCATCGTGCCGCTGCACTACACGCTCCAGTCGGGCGAGTTCGTCGAGGTGCTGACCTCGAAGCAGGAGCGGGGACCGTCGCGCGACTGGCTGAACCTCGTGAAGTCGTCGCGTGCCCGCAACAAGATCCGCCAGTTCTTCACCCAGCAGGCGCGCGAGGACCTCGAGCACCGCGGCCGCGAGTCGCTCCAGCAGGCGCTGAAGTCGCACGGGCTGCCGCAGCAGAAGGTGTCCTCGTCGCCGCTCCTGCCCGGGATCATCCGCGAGATGGGCTTCAAAAAGGCCGACGACTTCTACGTCGCCATCGGCGCCGGGAAGATCCAGGTCGGCCAGGTCGTGACGAAGCTGATCGGGCGGCTGAAGACGGTCGAGGTGGTCTCGCCCGACCAGCAGTTCATGCCGGCGAGGCGGCCGCAGAAGCGCCCGGTGGCGAGCTCGGAGTACGGCATCGTCGTCGACGACGCCGGCGACCCCGACGTGCTCGTGCGCATGGCCAAGTGCTGCACGCCGGTGCCGGGCGACGAGATCTGCGGCTACATCTCGCTCGGCCGCGGGATCACGATCCACCGCAACGACTGCCCCAACGTGCGCGCCCTGCGGCGCACCCCGGAGCGCTTCACGCCGGTGCACTGGGACGACTCCGACGCCGCGGCGACGAGCTCGTTCCGGGTCACGATCGCCCTCCAGTCGTGGGATCGCCCGCGGCTGCTCGAGGACGTCGCCCGCACGTTCGCCGAGCACGGTGCCAACATCGTCGAGTACGGCGGCCACGTCGCCGACCAGATGGCCCGCAACTGGTACACGGTCGAGGTGGGCGACGTGAAGGAGCTGCGCAGCCTGCTCACGGCGCTCCGCAACATCGACGCGGTCTTCGACGCGTATCGCGTCACGCCGGGCGGCTGAGCGTCGGTAGACTCTCGCGCGTGAGCGGGTACGACGGCGAGACGACGGTGTGGCAGGGCCATCCGAGCTGGAAGGCCATGCTGCTCTTCTACGTGAAGTGGACGTTGGTCGCGCTGATCCCGATCGCGATCTGGGTGGTGATCGACGTGACCGGCTCGAGCGTCTCCGCGACCTACTTCGCGCTGGCGACGATCGTGCTGCTCGTGCTCACCTACGCGATCGGCTGGGTGCGGCGGGTCACGACCCGCTACCTGGTCACCGACCGGCGGATCCAGATCCGCACCGGGATCGCCACCCGCCACGAGCGCACGACCCACATCGACCGGGTGCAGAACGTCAACCTGAGCCAGACGCTCCCCCAGCGCATCCTCGGCATCGGCGACGTCGACTGGGACACGGCCGGCACCGACGCGCCCGAGTCCGACTTCACGTTCCGCGGCATCGACGACCCGAGCGCGCTCGTGCGCCTGGCCGACCGCTTCAACCTCGAGGCGATGCGGGCCGGCGCGGGGGCGCCTCCCGCGGCCCCGCCGCCGGCGAGTTGACGTCCCGATGAAGGCCGCCGCTGACGCCACCGCGATCCGCGAGCTCGCGCTCTCGTTCCCCGACGCGCGCGAGGACCACCCGTTCGGGCCGGACTCGCACGTCTTCAAGGTCGGCGGCGGCAGCCGGATGTTCGCCATCCTGGGCGACGGGCCGCCGGTCGTCGTGACCCTCAAGCTGACGAAGGAGGAGCGCGAGATCGCGCTGACGCTCCCGTTCGTCTCGGAGGCGAAGTACGTCGGCCGCTACGGCTGGGTCACGGCCCGCATCGAGGATCCGGACTGCCTCGAGGCCGCCAAGGAGTGGCTGCGCGAGAGCTACTGGCTGCGCGCGCCGGAGAGCACGCGCGAGGCGGCCTGGGCGTAGCGCCGGAGGCGTCCGGCGCCGGCCACGAGCGCGAAGAGCGCGGACGCGGCCCAAAGCAGTTCGGCCCGAAGCGGGTGCAGGTGATGGTCGGGGACGACCGTGGTGAAGCACATGTGATTCGCCGGGCAGGGCGGTGTCCCCACCTGTGAGGTCATGTCCCATGCGGCTCCGCCTGCCAGAAACGGCGCGACCGCGGCGATTGCCGCGGCCGCCGTAAAGAGCCGAGGGCGACCGATCATCACCCGACACGTTATCAAGCGTCATGTTCTCGGTGCCCGGTGCGTTAGGGTCAGCGGCGCGGCCGCACGCGCAGGTGCAGCCGGTCGCATCGAACCACACCCGAAGGAGGGGGCGCACATGCGAGGTGGGACGACGAGTGGCGGCTTCATGCCGCGTGCAGCGGCGGCACTCGTGTTGGCAGGGATCATGGTCCTCGGAGCGACCGCGACGGCCGGCGCCGCGACCCCCGCACCGTGCGGGACGCGCACCGGGGTCGCGCCGAAGACCTACAAGCACGTCATCGTGATCATGGACGAGAACAAGAGCATCTCGGACGTCATCGGCGGTGCCGGCTCGGCGGCCCGCCGGGCGGCGCCGTACCTGAACCACCTGGCGACCGTCTGCGGCCTGGCCACGAACTACCACAGCGCCACCCATCCCAGCCATCCCAACTACATGGCGATCACGGGGGGCGTCGCGACCGCCGCGGCCAGCGTCAACGCCCCGAACGTCCTCCAGCAGGTGCAGGGCCACGGCGGCCGGTGGGGCGTCTACCAGGGGTCGATGCCGTCGAACTGCGCGCGGCGCTCGTCGTTCCCCTACAAGCCCCAGCACAACCCGGGCGTCGCCTACACGGGCCTCGCCGGCAAGTGCCCGCGCTGGGACAAGAACCTCGACGGCCTTCGCCACGACATCGCGGGGCCGGGCCTGCCCAGATACGCGTTCATCGCGCCCGACCAGTGCAAGGACATGGAGATCCCCTGCACGAGCGGCTCGAACGCGATCACGGTGGGCGACAACTGGCTGCGCACATGGATCCCGAAGCTCCTGCGGACGCAGGGCTATCGCAGCGGCAAGACCGCGATCTTCATCACGTTCGACGAGGGTTCGGGCGGCGGAGGCGGCGCCGGCGAGGACTGCCAGGCGGCGGCCAACCGCGGCGACCGTGGCTGCCACGTGGCGACCGTCCTGCTGTCGCCCTGGATCAGCAAGGGCAAGCGCAGCTCGACCTACTTCGACCACTACTCGCTGCTGCAGACGACCGAGCGGATGCTGGGCATCACGACCTTCGTCGGCCACGCCCGCGACGCCGCCACGAAGGGGATGCGCTCGGCCTTCGGGTTCTGAGGCCCCCGGGGATCGGGCCGCGCCCGCGTCAGCCCTCGACGCGCAGCGCGCGCTCGATCCCCTTCGGGCCGATGTCGACGAGGTAGCCGCGCAGGATGCCGTGGTTGGCCTCGCTGCCCGGGTTGATACAGAGCGTCTGGCCGATCCGTCGCTCGCCGCCGGACTCGTGGATGTGGCCGTGGATGCCGAGCAGCGGCTGGTACTTCTCGATCACCCGCCGTACGGCCGTCGAGCCGACCGGGCCGCGCAGGACGTCGCCGGCCGAGACGGTCGGGCGCAGGTTCTCGTCCAGGAGCGGCGCCGTGTCGAGGCCGGAGTCGTGGGGCGGCACGTGGATCATGAAGACCGACCGGCGCGGGTCGCGCACCTGCGCCGCGAGCGCGTCCAGCCGCTCGAACAACTCGTCCTCGGTCACCTCGCGGGGCGTGTCCCAGGGCGTGTTGTTCGACCAGCCGTAGGCGAGCAGCTGCAGGTCGCCGGGCATGTCGAGCACCCGGCCGTCGGCGTTCTGGGGGAAGTAGGCGTCGTTGTCGATGATCGGGTCGATGCCGAAGTCGTCGTCGTTCCCCGGGATGACGTACAGCGGCACCTGGCCGTCGCCGAGCCGCTCGGTGGCGAGCGCCATCCACTGATCCATGCGCTCGTTCATCAGCCGGTGCAGCAGCTCGTCCCGGGCACCGGAGTCCGACGCGAGCCGGTCGGTCTCCTCGGCGCTCGTCACCACCGAGTAGTAGCCGACGTCCGCGATGTCGCGCTCGAGCGTGGCGAGATCCTCGGCCGAGCCGGCCCGGCGCTGGACGCCGAACAGCTCGGCCGAGTAGGTGCCGCCGTTCTCGACGATCGGGACGATCGCCTTGCCGGTGAAGTCGCCGGCGACGAGCGCGATGTCCGCCTTGTAGACGTTCAGCTTGATCGCGTTCAGGAACTTGCGCCACGCCTTCTCGGCGGCGTGGAAGTCGCTCGCGAGGTAGATCCGGGTCGTCTTCGCCACCGGTCTAGTCCGGCGGGATCTCGGTGAACAGCATGCTGGTGTCGACGCCCTTGCTGCGCTGGACGACCTTCATGATCGCCCAGATCACGAGCCCCGCAGCGGCGAACACGAGGGAGCCCGTGATGCCGCTGTTGTTCAGGTAGTCGAGCCTGCCGGTACCGGTGCTCCTGAGGTTGTCCCAGATCGGCTTGATCGCCGCGAACCAGTAGATCCAGATCGGGAAAATGATCCAGGCCACGCCGAGCCATGGCAGCCACTTGCGGTAGGGCGCGTTGCGCACCAGATCCGGTCTGCGGAAGCGGATCAGGATGGCGTTCACCCCGGGCATGATCCACGTGAGGGCGGCCATGAAGATCGAGAACCACAGCGTCGCCACCAGGTTCAGCTTGCCGCTCGGAGGCGCGATCGAGTTGGGCAGGACGGCGAAGTTCTGCAGCCACAGGAAGAGGGCGGTCATGCCGAGCGTCGCCAGGATGGCGTTCAGCGGCGCCGCCATGCGCTCGTTCACGACCCCGAACCACTCGGGCAGCTGCCGGTCGAGGCTCCATGCAAGCCCCATGCGGCTGATGAAGTTCACGTAGACCGGGCACAGCAGCAGCGGGAACATCGCGCCCGCCAGGCTGATCAGCGCCCACAGCGGCCACAGCGTCTTGTTCGCAATCACCGCCAGGAGCGGCATCGAGGGCGGCTGACCCAGCGGCAGCGCGATGTGCGTCAGGCCGCCCCAGTAGGTGTAGCCCCAGCTGGTGCTCGTGTTGAACCCGATGTGGTTCGACCACAGGTCGACGTAGAGCGAGTTCGCGATGACGCCCACCAGGAGCGCGCCGAGCAGCGCGACGGACACGCCCCGCTTCACGTTCCCGCGCACCTCGCCGGCGATGTACGCCGAGTACTGGAACCCGATGAACTGCAGGAACACGATCCCGAGCATGAACGGGAAGATCGTGCGCGAGAACAGGTCGCCGAGGAAGTCGTTCGTGTGGCCGGGGAGGATGTCGGTTCCGGACGCGGCGATCTTCTGCGCCGACACGCCCTGCGTGTAGTGCGGCAGGTTGTGCTGGAAGTCGGACTGGCTCGTGGCGAGCAGCCCGAAGATGAACATGAGCACGAAGCTCGTGACGCCGATCGCGGCCATGATCGTGACGACCTTGTGGAAGCGGCGGGTCGGCAGCAGCACGATGCCGGCGATGACGGCGAGCACGACGAGCGACCAGATCAGGCCGTTCCAGCCGGTGATCTCGCCGCTCGAGTTCGTGAACCAGTTGTTCGCGTTCCTGAAGAAGTGGCCGCCGGCCCCGATGCCGATGATCCGGCCGGTGATCTGCAGGTTGCGCAGGACGAGCGGGACCTCGAACGCCATGATGGCAATCGACGCGATCACGAGCGTCCACGACTCGAGCCAGCCCAGGAACGGCCCGATGATGCGCGTCGTGAACACGTAGTCGCCGCCCGAGCGCGGCATCACCGAGGTGAGCGACGCGAAGATCAGGGCAAGCGGGATGCAGAAGAGGCCCGTGACGATGGCGGCGACGCCGTACTCGGAGAGGAACCCGAACCGCCACACCGGCACGAACGCGAGCGAGTAGAAGGCCGGATAGAGCGTCAGCCCCACGCCGACGAACGCTGCGATGTTGAAGAAGAGGGCGTTCGTGACGCTGACATCACGGACGAGGCCCGACGACTGCCGGACGAAGAGCCGCCTCCCGCTCCCGGACTCGGCCATTTCCGCCATGTGGTTCTCCCCTCATGCGCACGGGCACCCGTACCCGCACTGATACCGCGCAGGTATACCACGGCCTCCGGACGCGCCTCAAGGGAGCGTGATTACGCCCAATTCTCGGGCGCGTCCCAGTCCATCCCGCCGGTGTCCCAGCCCACCAGGCAGGCGGCCGATATGGCCGCGGCGACCCGCTCGAGGAACGCGCGATCGGCGTCGCCGAACGCCGCCGGCGCGTCGGAGTCGACGTCGATCTCGGCGACGACCGAGCCCTCGTAGAGGACGGGGACGACGATCTCCGAGCGGGTGGACGGGAAGCAGGCCAGGTAGCGCGGGTCGGCGTTCACGTCGTGGACGATCTCGGTGACGCCGCTGGCCGCCGCGGCGCCGCAGACGCCCTGGCCGATGGGGATGCGGACGTGGTCGGTCGCGCTCGGGCCCTTCCACGGGCCGAGGACGAGCTCCTCGCCCTCGACGAAGTAGATCCCGACCCACGAGTAGGTGTCGAGCCGGTCGTGGATCGCCTCGACGGCGCCCCGCACGATCGCGTCCGAGTCCTCCTCGGCCTCCGCCAGCCGCTCGATGTCGGCGGCGACGGCCTCGTAGTCGGCGGCGGCCGGGCTCACGCCCCGACCTCTTGCCCTTCGAACCGGGCCACGGCGTCGCGGAACGGGCCCGGGACCTCGACCGGGCGGCGCTCGCCGGTATCGATGAAGACGGCCACCTGGGTGGCGCTCACGAGGTGCTCGCCCGTGTCCGCGCGGTAGGCGTCGAACGCCCACGTGACGCTCGTGCGGCCGAGCCGCTCCACCCGCGCATACACCTCCACCTCGTCGTCGAAGCGGGCGGGGGCGTGATACTCGACGTGCTGGGCGCGCATCACGAACTCGGGCGCCCCGGGGACGTGCGTCAGCCGGTCGATCCCGCGCAGGTACTCGACCCGGGCGCGGTCGAAGTAGGGCATGTAGCGGCCGTAGTAGACGACTCCCTGGGCATCGGTCTCGTCGAAGCCGACGCGGATGCGGTGGACGAACCGGTACGGGGGGTGGTCGGCGGCCATCAGCCCCGGATCAGCTCGAGCACCTCGTCCCGGCGCGCCTCCATCGTGCCCGCATCGAGGGCCTCGAGGTTCAGGCGCAGCAGCGGCTCGGTGTTCGACGGGCGGACGTTGAAGTGCCAGTCGGGGAACTCGAACGAGATCCCGTCCATGTGCGAGACGCGCTCCGCCTCGCGCCCGTAGCGCTCCTTCAACTGCTGCAGCTTGACCGGGACGTCCGACACGGTGGAGTTGATCTCGCCGGAGATGAAGTAGCGCTCGCGGAAGGGGCGCAGCAGCTCGGAGAGCGGCTTGCCGGCGCGCGAGAGGATCTCGAGCATCACCAGGGCGGGCACGACGCCCGTGTCGCAGTAGTAGAAGTCTTTGAAGTAGTAGTGGCCCGAGACCTCGCCGGCGAAGACGGCGTCCTCCTTGCGGATGCGGGCCTTGATGAACGCGTGGCCGACCCGGTTCTCGAGCGCGGTGCCGCCGCCCTCGCGGACGACGTCGCGGACGGCCCACGAGGCGCGCAGGTCGTAGACGATCGTCGCGCCGGGATGCCGCTCGAGCATCGTCCGCGCGATCAGCGCCGTGATCAGGTCGCCGGGCACGAACTCGCCCGTGTCGTCGATGAAGAAGCAGCGGTCGGCGTCGCCGTCCCAGGCGATGCCGAGGTCGGCGCCCTCGGCCTGCACGCGCTCGATGACGAAGCGGCGGTTCTCCTCGAGCAGCGGGTTGGGCTCGTGGTTGGGGAAGTTCCCGTCGGGGTCGAAGTTGTGCGCCGAGACCTCCACCGGCAGGCGCTCGAGGACGGGGGAGATCATCGGCCCGGCCATGCCGTTGCAGCCGTCGAGCACGAGCTTCAGCGGCCGCAGGGCGGCGGCGTCGACGAAGCTCGCGACCCGGTCGTGGAAGCCCCCGTAGACATCGCGCTTCGTGACGTCCCCGGCGCCGTTCGACAGCTGCTGGAGCTCGCCGAGGGCGGCCGCCTTGATCCTGTCGAGCCCGGTGTCCGAGCCGACCGGGAGGGCGCCGCGGCGGACGATCTTCATCCCGTTGTAGGCGGCCGGGTTGTGCGAGGCGGTCACCTGCAGCCCGCCCTCGTAGCCGTACTCGCCCACGGCGAAGTACAGCATCTCGGTGCCGATCTGGCCCAGGTCGACGACGTCCGCGCCCGCGTCCGACGCGCCCCGCACGGCGGCCGCAGCCAGGTCGGGCGACGAGAGCCGCATGTCGCGGCCGATCGCCATGACGCGCGGCTCGAAGGCGCTCACGTATCCGCGTGCGAGGGCATAGGCGCCGTCGGCGTCGAGCTCGTCCGGCACGATGCCGCGCACGTCGTAGGCCTTGAAGGCGGCGGGCGAGAGCATCGGGCGGGCAGTCTATCGACCGGCATCCGCGATACTGGGCACATGGACGTCCGGCTGCGACCGCTCGGGCCCGGCGACGCAGCCCTCCTGGCCCGGCTCTACGCGGACCAGCGCGCGTTCCTGGCGCCCTTCGAGCCGCCCCGGCCGGACTCGTTCTACACGCTCGAGGGGCAGCGGCTCGAGCTGGACCTGCTCGAGCGCGAGCGGGCGAACGACCGCCTGTATCGCTTCCTGATCGAGGCCGCCGGCGAGCCCGCCGGCGCGATCTCGGTCTCGCGCATCACCCGCGGCCCGTTCCAGAACGCCGGTCTCGGCTACTGGGTGGTGCAGGAGCTGAACGGACGCGGCGTCGCGACGGGCGCGATCACCCGTGTGTGCGAGTGGGGGTTCGGCACGGCGGGCCTGCACCGCCTGGAGGCGGCGACGCTCGTCGACAACATCGGCTCCCAGGTCGCTCTGCGCCGCAACGCCTTCCTCGAGATCGGCCGCTCCCCGGGCTACCTCTACATCAACGGCGCCTGGCGCGACCACCTGCTGTTCGCCCGCACCGCGGACGACGGATAGGGGACTGTCCCCGTCAGACGGGGACAGTCCCCGCTTCTCGGCAAAGGCACAGCTTGCGGGGTCTCCGCGAGCTCCTACGGCCAGGCGGCGCGGAGCTTCTCGGCGGTGCGGGTGATGTGCTCGGGCATCACCTTCACGTCGGCGAGCACCGGCATGAAGTTGGTGTCGCCGTTCCAGCGCGGGACGACGTGCAGGTGCAGGTGGCCCTCGACGCCCGCGCCGGCCACGCGCCCGACGTTGATCCCGGCGTTGAACCCGTGCGGCGACATCGCCGCCGTCAGCGCCCCCAGGCTCTCGTCGAGCAGCTGCCACATCTCGGCCCGCTCGCCCTCGTCCAGGTCACCCGGTCCCGCCAGGTGGCGATACGGCGCGACCATCAGGTGCCCGTTCGAGTAGGGGTACAGGTTCATCACCACGTACGCGCGCTCCCCCCGCCGCACCACGTGCTCGTGCCCCTCGTCGGCCCCGGCCGCGCAGAAGATGCACTCGTCCACGTCGGCGCCGCACTGGACGTATTCGAGCCGCCAGGGCGCCCAGAGCGCCTCCGTCATATCCAGCGTTTCCAGTGGAAGTAGCCGAGCAGCCCGATCGCGACGGAGAACATGATCCCCACGGTGACGACGAACCCGTGGTAGTCCCGCGAGAACGGGATGTGCGCGAAGTTCATCCCGAACAGCCCGGTTATGAGCGTCAGCGGCAGCAGGATCACCGAGAAGATGGTCAGGATCCGCAGGATGTCGTTCTGCTTGTGCGCGATGACCGACTCGTTGGTCGTCTCGAGGGCCTCGACGACCTCCTTGTAGTTGTCGAGCTGGTCCCAGATGCGCTCGGCCTTGTCGACGACGTCGTCGAAGTAGACCTCGAGGTCCTCGGGCAGGTAGCGCGTCCGCGACCGCTCCAGCAGGCGCAACGTCGAGCGCTCCGGCTTGATGACCTTGCGGTAGGCGACGATCTCCTGCTTCACGTCGGAGATGTCGCGGACGACCTCCTCGGAGCGGCGCTCGGTGAAGATCGCCTCGGTCAGGCGGTCGAGCTTGAACCCGATCTTGTCGAGGATCGGGAAGCAGTAGTCGAAGAGCTCCGAGAGGATCTCGTAGAGCACGTAGCCCGAGCCCTTCGAGAAGTACTGCTCGCGCCGCTCGGTGTTGGCCTCGAGCTGCGAGAACAGCCGCCCGACCGGCTTCAGGGCGACGTTCGGGAGCGTGACGATGAAGCCGTTGCCCACGAACACGTTCAGCTCGGCGGCGTCGAGGCGCCCGCGCACCTTGTTGAAGTGGGGGACGTGGAGCACGATGAAGAGGTACTCGTCGTACTCGTCGATCTTGGGCCGCTGCCGGGTCGAGAGCACGTCCTCGAGATCCAGCTCGTGGAAGTCGAAGTGCTGGGCGAGCCACGCCGTCTCG
>JAICJM010000225.1 GCA_025928435.1 Thermoleophilia bacterium | reverse complement strand
GAGGAGCACCGCACCACCGTCTTCCTCACGTCGCACGACGTGGCCGACATCGAGCACGTCGCCGACCGCGTGGTGGTCATCAACCACGGCACGATCATCTACGACGACCAGGTAGGGCGCATGCGCCGCTCGCTCCTGCAGACGAAGCTGCTCGAGGTGCGCTTCGAGGAGCCGCCGGGCGCGCTCGCGCTCGACGGCGTGCAGGTGACGCCGGAGTCCGAGACGGTGTACGGCCTCGTGGTGGACACGCGCAGGTCGTCGGTGCGGGAGGTGCTCGACGAGCTGCTCGACGCCTACGCCATCGCGGACATCTCCGTCGTGGATCCGCCGCTCGAGCAGGTCATCTCCGAGATCTACGAGGGGCGGACGTGAACGCGCTCGTTGCCCAGGCCGGCATCTCGGCCCGGAGGGCCCTGCACCAGCGCGGCGAGCTGGCCGTGCGGGTGGCGTTCTACGCGATCATCCTGGTGATCTTCTCGGCCCTGTGGTCGGCGGCCGCGCGCGCGAACGGCGGCTCGATCTCCGGCTACGACGCCCATTCGCTGCTCTGGTACGTCGCCGCGGCCGAGGGGTCCGTGATCGCGACCAAGCCGCGCATGATCGAGAGCATCGGCTGGGACATCTCCTCCGGGGCCATCGTGATCGAGATGCTCCGGCCGGCCTCCGTCGTGGGGCTGCGCCTGGCCGCGGAGCTGGGCGAGGCGCTCGTGCGCATGGTGTGCTCGCTGGCAGTCGGCGTCGTGATCGTGTGGCTCTACGTGGGCCCTCCGCCCAGCGCCGCCGGGATCGCGCTCTTCGTGCCGGCGAGCTTCCTGGCCGTCGGCTGCAACCTGGCCGCGCAGCACGCCTTCGCGGGTGTCGCGTTCTGGCTGCGGGACGCGCGCTCGACCTGGTTCCTGTACCAGAAGCTCGTGTTCCTGCTCGGCGGGATGCTGCTCCCGCTGGAGTTCCTGCCGACGGGCCTCGCGGACGCGGCCAAGGCGCTGCCGTTCGCGTCGATGGCGTATGTGCCGGCGCGGCTCGCGTCGGGGCACGTCGAGCCGTGGCTCCTGCTCGTGCAGGCGGCCTGGCTCGCCGGCCTGCTCGCCTGTGCGGGCGGAGTGTTCTGGGCGGGCGAGCGGCGGCTCGAGGTGGTGGGCGGATGACCGTCGCACTCGCCACGCTGCGCACCGCATTCCTGGAGGCGTGGTCGAACCGGCGCGGCTTCTGGTTCCAGGTCGGGATCATGGCCGCGAACGACGTCGCCTGGGTGATCTTCTGGGTGCTCTTCTTCCGCAAGGTCGGGAACCTGCGCGGCTGGGACACCCACAAGGTGCTGCTGCTGTTCGCGATCCTGACCACGGTCAGCGGCACGGGCCTCGGCCTGCTCTCGAACTCGCGCCGGCTGGGCGAGCTGATCGCGGGTGGCCAGCTCGACGCCGCCCTCGCCCTGCCGACGAACCCGCTCACCTACCTGCTCACCCGGCGGGTGGACACGGCGCTGCTCGGCGACCTGGCGTTCGGGCCGGTGCTCTTCGTCGTCGCGGGCGACCCGACGCCGGAGCGCGCGGCCGTCTTCGTCTTCGGGGCGGTCTGCGGGACGGTCGTGCTGGTCGGGTTCCTGGTCGCGCTCGGCTCGGTGACACTGTTCGCCGGCGGCCGCGGCGAGCAGGCCGACCTGGGCTTCCAGGCGATCCTGATCTTCGCGTCCTACCCGATCGACGTGTTCGGCGGGCTGACCAAGCTCTTCCTCTTCACCGCCGTGCCGGCGGCGTTCGTGACCGGGCTGCCGACGAGCCTCGTCTCGAGCTTCCGCTGGCCTGTCGCGCTCGGCGCCGTCGGTGCGGCCGTGTTCTTCGCGCTGGCGGCGGTCACGACGTTCCGGATCGGGTTGCGGCGCTACAGCTCGGGCGCGCTGTGGACGCGGGCGTAGGCGCGCTGCTCCATCTCGACACGGTCAGGGTGGTGCGGGTTCTGTTCCGTCGCGGCTGGAGATGGGGCAGTGTTGGGATCTCAGGCGAGCCCCTCCAGCTCCGGCTCGGTCGGCTGCCGCCGCGACCAGTGCCACCAGTTGATCTCGGCCCCCAGGACGATGATGTTCGCCATCAGGTACAGCCACACCAGCAGGAGCACCAGGCCGCCGAACGCCCGCAGCGTGAGCAGCGAGTCGGAGAAGCGCAGGTAGAGCGAGAGGCCCGAGAACAGGCCCTGGAAGAGGACGGTGCCGACGAGCGCGCCCGGCCACACGTCCGCCAGGTGCAGCTCGACGTTGGTCAGGTACTTGTAGACCGCCGTCAGGAACAGGAAGATGCCCGCCGTCGTGGCGGCCAGCGTGGCGATGAACGGGATCAGCTTCAGGTCGACCAGGTGCGGGGCGTGGCGGTGGTACCAGCCCGTCGCCGCCGTCGTCACCATCAGCGACGTGAAGAGCACGAGCAGCGAGATGGTGACGAGCACGAACGTGATCCACTTCTGGTGCAGGAAGGTGCGGTTCTGGACGCCGAACACGATGTTCAGGGCCGACTCGAGGGCGGAGTAGAACCCGAGCGTGCCCCAGACGAGCCCGAACACGCCGATCGCGCCGAGCGTGCCGGCGTCGGTCTGGATCGCCCGGACGGTGTGCAGGAGGTCGTGGGCCGACTGGCCGGGGAGGATGTGGGCCAGCTCACGGATGAGGTAGGAGCTGGGCGACACGTGCCCGGCGAATCCGAGCAGCGACGCCGTCAGGAACAGGAACGGCACCAGCGAGAGCAGGGCGTAGTAGGCGACCATCGCGGCCAGGTGCGGGCCCCGGTCGCGCAGGTACTTCGACATGACGGGATGCCCCAGCTCGGCCGCGGTTCGCAGCGGGTGCAGCACCATCCTGGGCGTGTTGGCCGCCATCGGCGGTGAGAATATCGGCATGTGCTAGGTTCAACCGGAATGGACGCAGCCGCCGCGATCGACGAGCTTCGCAGCCTTTCTACCCAGATCGACGTGATCCTGGTGGCCGGCCGCGACGGCGCGGTGACGGCCTCCACGGTCGATCCCGCGCGGGCCGACCGCCTCGGTGGCCTCGCCCGCGACCTGGTCGCCGGGGCGGACACCGTCCGCGGCGATCTCGGGCGCGACGCCCTGTCGCAGCTCCAGGCGGCCACGCCGGAGGGCAGCGTCTTCGTCGTGCTCGACGGCGAGCGCATGGCGGTCGCGACGACCGGCGCCGACCCGACGGTGGGGCTCGTGTTCTACGACCTGAAGACGCTCCTGCGCCAGCTCGGGGACGGCGACGGGGCCGCGGCGCCGGCCGAGGCGAAGGAGGGCGGCGATGCCTAAGCGCCGCATCATCATCGGCGCGCTGATCGGTGCCGGCTCCTTCGCGGGCACGATCTTCTACCGCCGCCGCAGCGCCCGCAACCGCACCCGGGTCGACCTCTACTTCGACGACGGCTCCATGCTCTCCCTGGCGACGGGCGCGCCGGACGCCGACCGACTGCTGCCGATCGCACGCGACCTCCTGGCGGAGGCCGGGTGACGCCGGACGGCCGGGCCGAGCTCGGCCGCAGGCTGGTCGAGCGGGCATATCTCGAGGGCGACTTCGTCCTCCGGTCGGGACGGCGCAGCCGCTACTACCTCGACAAGTACCGCTTCGAGACCGAGCCCGAGCTGCTCGCCGGCCTCGGCCGCGAGCTGGCCGCGATGGTGCGGGCCCACGCGTCCGGTGCGACGCTCCTGGCAGGCCCTGAGCTCGGCGCCGTGCCGCTCGCGGCGGCGACGTCGATCGAGTCCAGGCTGCCCTTCGTGATCGTGCGGAAAGACACGAAGGAGTACGGCACGGGCAACCGGCTCGAGGGCGTCTGGGCCCCGGGGACCGCCGTCTGCGTGATCGAGGACGTGGTCACCTCGGGGGGCGCGCTGCTGTCCGCAATTGCGGCTCTGAGAGCCGAAAATCTCGACGTTTGTGCTGCAATTGCGGTGGTTGACCGCCAGGAGGGGGGCGCCGAGGCGATCGCCGCCGAAGGCGTGCCGTACGCCGCCCTCTACACCGTCGAGTCGCTCGGCCTGACGCCGAGCCCTCAGACAGCCTGAATCCCGCTCCGGTAGGGCGATTGTGGCCGTCCGACCGCGGTGATAGGGTGTGGCCGCTTCACAGGTTCCCGGACCAACGACCCAGGAGGACACGTGACCAAGAGCGACTTTATCGACGCCGTGGCGACCAAGTCCGGTCTGTCCAAGAAGGATGCCGGCACGGCGCTCGACGCGGTGCTCGAATCCGTGAAGGACGCCCTCAAGAAGGGCGACGAGGTCACCTTCACCGGCTTTGGCAAGTTCAGCGTGCAGGCGCGCAAGGCGCGCACCGGTGTGAACCCGCGCAACCCCGGCCAGAAAGTCACCATCCCGGCCAGCAAGGTGCCGAAGTTTTCCGCCGGCAGCCAGCTGAAGGCTGCGGTCAAGCAGTAGGAACCTGAACGCCGGGCCGTCCGCATGGGTGTGCGGGCGGCCCGGCGTACGTTCTTAGGTCGCCCGATCCCAGACGATCTCGCCGTCGACCACGGCGAGACGCCCGTCGGCCGGGGCCGTGGTGAGCCCGTTCTCGTCGATCGAGTAGCGGCCGAGCGCCGAATCGCGGTCGCGCGTGCGCCGGGCGGCCTCGATCACGCCGAGGCGGTTGCCGCCGGCCGCGGCGACGGCGTCCAGGATCAGCGCCGCCGCCTCGTACCCGTAGAAGCCCCACGGCGCCCGCTGGGCGGTGAAGAGCCGCGTGCGCGCGGCCGGGCCGGCGTCGAGGCCGCGCGCGAACCGGTCGGTCGCCAGGCCGTCCGTGCCGAGCAGCCAGAGCGCCCCGTCGAGATGGTGCAGGTCGTGCCAGAGCCCGGCCGCCCCCGGGCCCGCCACGCCGGCGTAGAGCGCGGCGTCCTCCCCGGCCACGTCGCCGGCCATCGCCTCGCCGTGATCCCAGACCGGGCGGCTGCGAACGTCCACGCCGGCCGCTTGCAGCGCCCGCGCGCACATCGTTCCGACCGGGATGCCGTAGCCGTCGTCGTGGTCGTGGACGACGAGGACGCGGCGGATACCGGCCCCCGCGACCCACCCGGCGATCCCGCGCGCGAGCGCGCGGTCGTCCGGCATCAGGCGGACGAGCGTCGGCCCGCCGAGGCCCGAGAACGTCGCCGACGGCGTCACGCCCAGCAGGACGGCCGCGGCCAGGACGGGCGCCGTCTGCATGACCTGGGACGAGTGGAAGTCTCCCAGGTAGGCGATCGCGGCCGCGTCGTCCGCGGCGCGGCGGGCGTTGGCGACGGCGCGGGCGTCGCGATCCGCGGCCCAGGAGTCGAGCGCGACGAGCTCGATGTCGGACGTGCCCGTGTGCTCGAGCGCGAGCTGGGCGCCGCGCAGGATGTCGCGGGCCGCCGCGCCGGCCGGTCCGCGGAGCGGCAGGCTGGCGTAGATCCTTAACACGCCCGGGAGCCTAACCGTCCGCGGACTATGCGAACATGTGTTCGTATGCGAGCGAACGGAGCCCAGCTCACCCTCGACGGCGGCGACCGCCTCCACGACCGCCTCGCCGCGGCCGGCCGGCCGATTTCGATGGCCGACGCCGCCACCTGCCTGTTCGCGCTTCGCAGCGCCCCGGCGGCGCTCATGCGCCAGCTCGTCGATGAGGTCATCAAGCACGATGCCCGCTTCGCCTGGCGCTCGGGCGACGAGGTCGTCCTGGCCGACTGGGAGGACGTGTCGGGCTCGCTCCTCGACACACCGCTCGAGCACGCCGACTACGTGGTCTTCGACCTCGAGACGACCGGCACCCGTCCCGGCGAG
>JAICJM010000065.1 GCA_025928435.1 Thermoleophilia bacterium | reverse complement strand
CGGGTGCTGCTCTCCGACGACGAGATCGCGGCTCGCCTGCGCGACTGGTCGCCGCCGAAGCCGCGCTACGAGCACGGGGTGTTCGCGAAGTACGCCGCCCTGGTCTCGTCCGCGAGCGAGGGGGCCGTGACCCGCCCGTGAGCGGCTGGCGCCTCACGGGCACGACGCTCGAGGCGTGCAACTGCGAGCCGATCTGCCCCTGCCGCCGCATCGACGGCGTCCCCGGCGGCCGCTCCACCTTCGGCGAGTGCATCGGCGCCCTGTCGTGGCATGTGGAGGACGGCGCGGTCGGCGACGCCGACCTGTCCGGCCTGGACGTCGTCATGGTGATCCGCTACTCGGACGACGAGCCGCGGTCGCCGTGGCGGTTCGTGCTCCACGTCGACGGCCGCGGCGACGACGACCAGCGGCGGGCGCTCGAGGACGTGTTCCTGGGCCGGCTGGGCGGGACGCCGGCGCAGCAGTTCCCGTGGGTGTTCAAGCCGAGCGAGGTGCTGGCGGTGCACGCGAGCGAGATCGCCCTCGACCACACGCGCGGCCGCGGGTGCTTCCGGGCCGGCGGCGCCGTGACGGTGACGATGACGACGCCCTACGAGACCGCGAGCACCGTGACGTGCATCATTCCCGGCCACGACCACTCCGGCCGCGAGGTGGTCGCGGAGCGCCTCGTCGCCGCCGACGAGCACTTCTCGTTCGAGTTCACCGGCCGCACCGGCTTCGAGTCGACGTTCGAGTACGCGGGCTAGTAGACCGCCCGGCGGCGGCGCAGCCACACGGCGGTCGCGCACAGGATGCCGATCGCAGGGCCGACGATGATCGCTGCGAAGAGGAACATCAGGAAGTCGGGCGCGGCGCCGAGGCCCTGAAGTCCGTCGCCGCCGGCCGGGCGGCTGGCGGAGTCAGCGATCCACAACGCCACCGCGAGGGCGGTCGGGGCGCTCCATCCGAGAGCGAACGCGCCGCCGGGGCGGGCCGCCCAGGCTGCGAACTGCGACCAGGCATCGGGTCTGACCCCGTCTGGTGCGTCGTGAATAAGAGGGGTCTGACCCCGTCTATTCACGCGAAGTTGGACTTGAAGATGTCCGTCGCGCCGCCCACGCAGTGCAGCTTGGCGAAGAGAAAGCTGTCGGTCGGGCTGTGCTCGAACAGGAACGGGTGGAACATGTCGATGCCGGGCCGCAGCGAGCCGGCGGTGATCGTGGGGCCGCCGACCGGGTAGATCTCGACGGTCGCGTTCGCCCCGCAGCGCGCGCCGCTCTCCTCGAAGTAGACCGTGCCGAACGGGTTGACCGCGGCCGACGAGTGCACCCTGTCGTGCGGGTTGGGCACCTCGGCCAGCGTCCTCGTCGAGATCTGGTAGCGCCAGACGTTGAAGCGCGTCCCGTTCACCGACTTGGTGAAGACGGCCCAGTCGCCGTTCACCTGGCCGGCCTCGAGCAGGCCGACACGGCCGTGCACCGAGGCGATGACCCGCGTCTCCCCGCTCCGCACGTTGCGCAGGATCACCTGCTGTCCCGGCGACGCGCCGCCCTCGCTGCGGTGGAACAGGAGCCAGTCGCCCGAGATCGTCGGCTCGTCCTCGACGTGCGGCGTGTTGACGCCGGCGGGCGGCGCGAAGCGGCGCTTCGTCGCGAGGTTGAACAGGCGGATGTTGAACCCGCCGCGGTGCCGCTGCGTGTAGACGAGCGTCGTCCCGTCGATCCCGGTCCCGAGCCCGGCCTGCGTGCCGGCCGGGTTCACCCGGTAGCGGGTGCGGCCGTCGTGCTGGGCGTAGACGTTGAAGAGGTTGGGGTGGCTGCGTGTGTTCTGCACCCAGGCGAAATAGCCGGGCGCGGCCGACGGCGACTCCTCCTTCACCGGGGGCGGCTTCGTCCGCAGCGGCATCTGCGGCAGCGGCCTGGCCGCCGCGGCCGCGGGCAGCGCAAGCGCGGCGACGACCACCGCAACGACCCCGACCCATCGACCCATCCCGGTCACGATACCGCTGCGAGCGCGTCCTGTGTGAGGGTCTCCAGCAGCCGCCGCTTCCAGCCGGTCATCTCCAGGCCGGGCAGCCCCGCCAGCGGATCGGCCGGATCGAGCAGCCGGGGCAGGTTCGAGACGCCGATCGCGGCCAGGCGCACCTCGCCGTCGAAGCGGGCCGCGGCCACACCGCAGAGGGCGAAGCTCCAGGCCGCCCGCTCACCCGCTCGCACGTACGCGCTCGCGTCGGGCGGGCGCGGCACCGTGACGGCCGTGACCAGCTCGCCCTCCTCGAGCGCGATCGTCGAGCGGTTCTCCGCGGTCGCCTTGCGGTAAAGCTCGGCCAGCGGGAACGCCTCCCGCCGGTCGGTCGTCACGACGGCGTCGAGCGCCAGCAGCGCGGCGGCCAGGTCGGACGGCGCGACCGAGATGCAGTCGCCCGGCTCGAGCCCGTGCTTGCGGTGGTCGCCGATCTGGGCGTAGCAGGTGTCCCCGCCGCGCAGCCAGCAGGTGAGGTCGGGATGGCGGAAGTACCAGCACCGCACCGCCTGGCACAGGTTGCCGGCGACGGTGCCCATCTCGCGCAGCTGCGGCGATGCCACCGCCCCGGCCGCCTGGGCCAGAACGTCGAAGCGCGCGATCACGTCAGGATCGCGGGCGACGTCGGCGACGCGGGTCGCGGCCCCGATCCGCATGCCCTGGCCGGCCGCCAGGATGCCCGCGGGTACGGCGCCGCGCAGGTCGACCACCTCGCCGGCCGGGCGGATGCCGCGCTGGAGCTGGGGCAGGAGGTCGGTGCCGCCGCCCATCGCCCGGGCGCCCGGGGAGCCGAGCCGCTCGGCGGCCTCGGCGATCGACGCCGGCGCGGAGTAGGTGAACGACCTCATCCCGCGAGCCCTTCCAGCACCCGCCGGGGCGTGAACGGCGCCTCGCGCAGGCGCACGCCGGTGGCGTGGGCGAAGGCGTTCCCGATGGCCGCGGCGGTGGGGATGATCGGGGGCTCGCCGAGGCCCTTGATGCCGAGGGCGAGGTGGGGATCGGGCGAGTCGACGAACTCGCACACGATCTCGGGCGTGTCGGCGATGGTGGGCACCTTGTAGTCCTCGAGCCCGGCGTTCACGACCGTGCCGGTGGTCGGATCGACGACCCGCTCTTCGGTGAGCGCGAATCCGACCGCCTGGAGCACTCCGCCCGTGACCTGGCTGATCGCCCCCATCGGGTTGATGATGCGGCCGACGTCGTGCACCGCCCACACCTTCTCGACCGTGATGGCGCCGGTGAGCGTGTCGACGGCGATCTGCGCCGCCTGGCAGCCGAAGGTGTTGATGCGCATGCCGTCCGGGTTCGGCCCGCGCGAGCCATGCCCGACGAGCGAGGAGTTGCCGAGCTTCGAGGTGATCTCGGTGAGCTCGTGCCGCAGCGTCCCGTCACGCGAGCTGACGTGGCCGTCCGCGAGCACGAGGTCGGACGCGGCGATCTCGAACATGTCCGCCGCCAGGTCGAGCAGCTGCGTGCGCACCTCGTGCGCGGCGGAGCGCACCGCGGGGGCGACGGACGCGAGCGTCATCGACCCGCCCGAGGTGGGCCCGTAGCCGGAGCGGGCGGTGTCGCCGGCCTGGACGCGCACGTCCCCGACCGGCACGCCGAGCGCCTCGGCGACGACCACGGCGCTCGCGGTCATCGTGCCGGTGCCGATGTCCTGGAAGCCGCACACGAGCGTCGGCCGGGCGCTCTTGCCCAGCCGCACGATGGCGTGGGCGGGCGGCCCGCCGCCGCCCCACCAGATCTGGCTTGCGAGGCCCATCCCGCGGCGGACGCGCCCGTCGGAGCGCAGGGAGTCGCGGTCGTTCCAGCCCGCCAGCTCGGCGACGCGTCGCTGGCAGGCCTCGAGGTGCTTGGAGGTGTACGGCTTGCCGCTCGCCTGCTCGATCGTCGCCGGGTTGCGCAGGCGGATCTCGAGCGGATCGATGCCGAGCTCACCGGCCAGCTCGTCGAGGGCCTGCTCGAACCCGAATGTGCCCTCCATCACGCCCGGCGCCCGGAACGCGTTCGAGAACCCGAGATTGAGCTTCACGGGCAGCATCATCGAGCGCACGTTGGCGCACTCGTAGAGCGTCTCCGCCGGGTTCAGGACTGGGAACGCCCAGCCGTGGACGCCGATCCCGAGGACGGCGGAGCTCTCGATGCCGACCAGCTTGCCGTCGGCGTCCGCGCCGATGCGGTAGGTCTGCACGGTCGGCGCCCGGTAGCCGGTCGTCGTGTGCTCGTCGCGGCGGGTGTAGACCAGCCGCACCGGCCGGCCGCTGCGGCGGGCCAGCTCGACCGCCATGTAGCCCTCCGGCCCGGCGCCCTGCTTGCCGCCGAAGCCGCCGCCCATGTACTCGCACACGACGCGCACGTCGTCGGGCTCGAGCCCGTACGCCCGGGCGAGCTCGTCCCGGGCGGCGAAGATGCCCTGCGTCGACGACCACACGGTCAGGCCGTCCGCGTCCCAGGCCGCGACCGCGCAGTGCGGCTCGAGGGGAGTCTGCATCTGCGCCGGCGTGCGGTACTCGGCCTCGATCACCGCGGCCGCGCCCTCGAGGGCGGCGTCGACGTCTCCGCGGGACGTCTCCTCCGGCTCCTCGGTGAACTCCTGGCGGGCGAGCCCCTCGTCGAGGTCGACGACGAACGCGAGCGGCTCCCACTCCGGCGCCAGCGCAGCGAGCGCCTGCTCGGCCTGGTCTGGCGTGTCGGCCGCCACCGCGGCCACGGGGGCGCCCGCATAGGCCGGGGCGTCGGTCAGCACCGGCCGGCCGTCGCGGTCGGGCAGGTCGCCCGGGCCGATGACGGCCCGCACGCCGGGAAGCGCCTTCGCGGCGGCCCGGTCGAGCGAGGCGACGCGGGCGTTCGCGTGCGGGCTGCGCAGCACGGCGGCGTGCACCATGCCGGAGAGCTCGATGTCGGAGATGAACCGGGCGCCCCCCGACACGCGGGCGGCGGCGGAGACGCGGACGTGCGGACGGCCGACGACGGCGAGGCCGTCGCCGTACTCGGGTGTCGTGTCCTCCTCGACCAGCGTCCAGCGGTCCTCGTAGCGGCCCTCCATCTCGACCTGCGTCTTCACGAGCTTGGCCACGTCAGCGCTCCCCGGCGGCGCTCGCGACCGCCCGCTCGATGGCCGGATACGCCCCGCATCGGCACAGGTTCCCGCTCAGACCGGCGCGGATCTCGGCCGCGCTCGGGTGGGGGTTCGCGCGCAGGAGCGCCACCGCCGAGAGCAGCTGGCCTGGAGTGCAGAAGCCGCACTGGAACGCGTCCTCGGTGGTGAACGCCGCCTGCAGCCGGGCGAGCAACTCGTCGTCGCCCTCGACGGTGCGCACGTCCGCGCCGTCGCACGCCACGGCGAGCGTCAGGCAGGAGAGGACGGCCCGCCCGTCCACCAGGACGGTGCAGCTTCCGCACGTGCCCTCGCCGCACGCGACCTTCGTCCCGGTGAGGGCGGCGTCGGTGCGGATGACGTCCGCGAGGGGGCGATGCGGCTCCACGTCCAGCTCGTGACGCTGGTCGTTGATGGTCAGCCGCAGTTGCATCTCAGGCTACGGTACCAATTTTGTCTCTGCCCTCAACATCCACCGCGCGGCGGGCGCCGCTGGAGATGGCTTTCGTCCCGCGTGGGGTCGAGGAGCCGGTGCTCGGGCTTTACTCGTTCTCGCCCCTCACGCCGGGAGGATGGCTCGACCTGCTCGACGACCTCGGGCTGCCGGCGACGCTGCGGCGCCTGAACCAGACGGTCATGATCGGCGGGCGGCGGCGGTCGGTGGAGATGCGCTGCCTCGCGTCGCTCCCGGGGCTGGCCTACCTGCTCACCGACCGGAACGGCCCGTCGAGCGCGTCCGTGCGCGCGTGGCGGCTGGCGGCGCGGGTGGTGGAGCGGGCGGTGCTCGACGGCGGCACGATCCCCGACCTGAGCCGGTTCGCGGCCGCGTTCCCCGAGGCCGGCCATGCCGTCGTCGAGGACCACGAGAGCGAGGAGCCGGCGCCGCTCGGCCCCGAGGAGGCCGTGGCGGGCTTCGTGGACTCGAGCATGAACGCGCTCGCCGCCGCGGTGCGCGAGCCGAAGATCCTGCGCACGGGCGAGGTGCAGGTGGCCGGGGTCGATCTGAGCGTGCTGCAGCCGCTGCTGCGCGCCGTCGCGCCCGACCTGGGGATGGCGGCGCCGGTGGTGCGGCTGCGCGATTCGCTGGCGCCTCTGCAGCTGCGGCTCGACCTGCCCGACGACGCCACCGGCGGCTGGCCGCTGACCGTCACGCCGGACGACCCCGCGCTGCTGCGCCGGGCCGCGCACGTGTACACGCCGCTCGGGCGGGTCGCAAACGGCGTCGTGATGCTGGGCGAGGACGCGGTCGTCGAGCTGCGGCTGGCGACGTCCGCGCTGGAGTTCGCCGGCGCACGGGTCGAGCTCCCGGCCGCGGTCTCCGAGGAGCGTGAGCTCGAATTCGACGACGCCCGCCTCGAGCTGGCGGGCGGCCCGCTCCAGCTCGACGGGGTGGTCCGCTACGACCTGAAGGCGTCGCTCGGAGGCCACGAGGTGAGCGTCGAGGAGCTGCGCGCCCTGGCGGCGGCCACCCAGCCGCTCGTGCGCCTCGGTGGCGAATGGCGGGCGCTCAACCCGAAGGCGCTCGCCCGCGCCCGGGCGCTGGCCGCGTCGGCCCTGCACAGCCCCGGCATGCCGGCGATGACCGCCCTCGGGGCGGCGCTCGCCGGCTCGACCGACGTGCGCGGCGTCGTCATGGGCGTCGTGGAGTCCGAGGGCGATCTCGCCGGCCTGGCCGCGCGCCTGCGCGACCCCGCCCTGCGCCGCCCGATGGAGCCTCCGGCGGAGTTCGAGGGGCTGCTGCGCCCGTACCAGAAGGCGGGGCTCGGCTGGCTCGTGCGCATGCGGGAGCTGGGCCTGGGGACGCTGCTCGCGGACGACATGGGCCTCGGCAAGACCGTGCAGCTGATCGCCTACCTGCTCGACCGGGGCGACGAGGACGACCGGCGGGCGCTGATCGTCTGCCCGACGTCGGTGCTCGGCAATTGGCAGCGCGAGCTGCACCGGTTCGCGCCCGGCCTGCGCACGCTGATCCACCACGGCCCCGACCGCACCGCGAAGGCGTCCGGCCTCGACGGCTTCGACGTCGTGCTCACCTCCTACGCGCTCCTGCCGCGCGACCGCCGGCTGCTCACGTCGCGGGAATGGCGCATGTTCGCGCTCGACGAGGCCCAGGCGGTCAAGAACCCGCTCACCCGGGCAGCCCAGACGGCCCGGGCGGTCACCGCCGGACACCGCGTCGCCCTCACAGGCACGCCGGTCGAGAACCGGCTCGACGACCTGTGGTCGATCATGCACATCCTGAACCCCGGCCTGCTCGGCACCCGCACCGGGTTCCGGCGCCTGTTCGCGACCGCGATCGAGCGCCGCGGCGACGGCCGCGCCGAGGACGCCCTGCGGCGGATGACGGGCCCGTTCCTGCTGCGGCGGCGCAAGACCGACCCGGCGGTGCTCCCCGACCTGCCTCCGCGCCAGGACTCGACCGAGTTCTGCACGCTCACCGTCGAGCAGGCGGCCCTCTACCAGGCCACGATCGACGCGATGCTCGGGCGCGTCCGCGGGCTCTCGGGGATCGAGCGGCGCGGCAACGTCCTCGCCCTGATCACGCGGCTGAAGCAGGTCTGCAACCACCCCGTGCACGCGCTCGGGCGCCACGGCGCCCTGCCGGGCCGCTCGGGCAAGCTCGACCGGATCACCGAGATGCTGGCCGAGGTCGTCGACGAGGGCGACAGCGCGCTTGTCTTCACGCAGTACGCGGTCATGGGGCGGCTGCTGGCCGAGCATTTCGGCAAGGAGCTGACCGGCGGCCTGCTCTACCTGGACGGCTCGACGCCGCGCCCGGCCCGGGAGCGGATCGTCGACGCCTTCCAGGCGCCCGACGGCGACCCGCGGGTGCTGGTGATGTCCCTGCGCGCAGGCGGCCTCGGGCTCAACCTGACGAACGCGAGCCACGTCTTCCACTTCGACCGCTGGTGGAACCCGGCCGTCGAGGACCAGGCGTCCGACCGCGCCCACCGCATCGGCCAGACCCGGGTCGTGCAGGTGCACCGGCTGGTGTGCGCGGGCACGATCGAGGAGCGGATCGACCAGCTGATCGCCGGCAAGCGCGACCTGGCCACCCGAATCGTCGACCGCGGCGTCGAGTCGGTGCTCTCCGACCTCGACGACGACGAGCTGGCCGCCCTGGTCGCCCTCGGCGAGTAGCCCGCAAGCCCAGCCGACTGGCAGCGTCCCCCAATTCGGGTGATGGAGCCGAACGCGGCCCCTGTCGATCTTCAGGGGAACGAACGCGCACCGGCTTTGAGGAGGGCCGGCTCGCGCGAGAACCTCTCCAGGGAGGCAGTCACGTGGCGTCCACCCCCGCCAAAGACCGAGACCCACGCGTTGCACCCGCCGCCGGGCGCCGGCTGCGCGCGGTCGCCCACACGTCCGGCCAGACACTTCCACTGGTCGTCGTGTTCATGTTCTCGATCCTGATCTTCGCGGGGCTCGTGATCGACTTCGGCAATGCCTACCGCGTCCAGAAGGCGCTGCAGGCGTCGGCCGACGCGTCCGCCGCCGCCGGGGCCGGCCAGCTGACGATGGCGTACCCGCCGAACGCGGCGAACGCGACCGCGGCCGCGCAGAAGTACGGCTCGCAGTCCGGCGCCACGAACCCGATCACCGGCGTCCCGACCGGCAACGTCAGCCAGAACGTCAGCGTCACCTGTGCGCCGCAGGCCGGCTACAACTGCACGAACGGCTACCCGAACACGGTCACGGTCGACGAGACCGCCAACGTGCCCACCTATCTCCTGAAGCTGCTCGGCTTCAGCACGATCCAGCTCAAGGCGCACGCCCAGGCCTGCTCGCCGTGCGGCGGCGTTCCCCTGGACGTGATGGTGGTGCTCGACCGCACCGGCTCCATGGGCCAGAACAGCAAGCTGACCCAGGCCAAGGCGGGGATCAACGCCTTCATGAAGACGATGGACCCGACCCTCGACAACGTCGGCCTCGCGGTGCTGCCGCCCGCGCCGAGCACGGCCCAGGCCTGCGTCGACGTCGACTCGTACTTCCAGGACACGAAGAGGTACCCCGACGGCAGCAACCAGTACGCCGGCAGCGGCGGCACGTTCAGCCTGAACAACGCGGCCTACGTGCTGGTACCGCTCTCGAACTCCTACGCGGCCAGCACCGGCAACCTGAACATGTCCTCGCCGTTCATGTCGACGCTGAACTGCGTCAAGGACGGAGGCGGCACGGCGTACGCACAGGCCATCGACGCCGCCTACCAGGAGCTCATCAAGGACGGCCGCGCCGGGACGCAGAAGATCATCGTCTTCCTCTCCGACGGCGCCGCCAACGACGGGCCGACCTTCATGGCCAGCACGTCGCCGTACCGCACGAACCCCTGCGGCCAGGGCGTGACGAGCGCCGGCGTGGCCAAGGCCAACAAGGTGCTCGTCTACTCGATCGCCTATACCGCCGATGGCGACGAGTGCGACGCGGCGATCGGCGCGAAGATCGGCGGCACGACGGTGCAGTGGTACGGCAGCTCGAGGTGGGGCACGCCGGAGACGCCGGCCCTGCCCGCCGAGACCGCGCTCCAGAAGATCGCGACCCCCGGTGCGCAGTACTTCTACGACCTGCCGAACCCGACGTCCTTGACCGGCATCTTCCAGCAGATCGCGTCCGACATCACCGCCGGCCAGGCGCGCATCGTCCAGTAGGCCTCCACGGGCGCGGGTGGCCGCCCCGGCGGCCACCCGCGCCCTATACGCTTCCGGCCGATGATGGACGCGGTCGAGCTCCTGCAGCGTCTGGTCGAGCTGGAGAGCCCGACCGGCGACCGCGAGCGGATGGGCCACATCGGGCGCTTCATCGCCGCCGAGCTCGAGGCCCTCGGCGCCCGCATCGAGCGGCGCGACCCGCACCTGATCGCCCGCCTCGGCCCCGACGACGGCCCGCCGCTCGTGCTCCTGGCCCACATGGACACGGTGTGGCCGGCGGGCACGCTGCCGAAGATGCCGTTCCACGTCGAGGACGGCTACGCCTGGGGGCCGGGCGCGCTCGACATGAAGGCCGGGATCGTGACGGGGCTCGAGGCGCTGCGGCGCCTCGGCGAGCCGACCCGGCCCATCGGCTTCCTGGTCACCGCCGACGAGGAGATCGGCAGCCCCACCGGCCGGCCGCTGGTCGAGGAGCTCGCCGCCGGCGCCCGGGCGGCGCTGGTGCTCGAGCCGCCGGTGAAGGACGGGACGATCACGACCACCCGCTCGGGACTGGCCCGCTACCAGCTGCACATCGCCGGGCGCGCCGCCCACGCGGGCAACGGCTCGCGGGCGGGGGTCTCGGCGGTCGACGAGCTCGCCCACCAGATCATCGCGGTGCACCGCATGGCCGATCCCGCGGCGGGCATCCGCACCAACGTGGGCCAGGTCGGCGGCGGCACCGGCGACAACGTCGTCGCGGGGGAGGCCTGGGCGCGGATCGACGCCCGCGCCTGGACGGTGGACGACCAGCGCACGCTCGAGGCGTCGATCCGTGGCCTGCGGCCGCACCTGGACGGCGCCACCATCGAGGTCACGGGCGGCGTCACGCGGCCGCCGATGGTGCAGACCGCGCACACGGCCGAACTCGTCCGCTCCGCGATCGCGATCGCGCGCGAGGGCGGGATCAGCCTGGCCGAGAACGCCTCGCCCGGCGGTTCGGACGGGAATTTCGCCGCGGCGGTCGGCACGCCCGTGATCGACGGGCTCGGCCCGACCGGAGCGGGCGCCCATGCGGTCGACGAGCGGGTCTCGCTCGAGTCGCTGGGGGAGCGCATCTCGCTCCTTTCCGCGCTCCTCGTTGCCCTGTAAGGTTTCAGAGGATTCGCCGCAGGTGCGGCGAACAAGGGCAGGTTTTTCGCTTGTCGTCTTCTCAAGGAGTGTGACTATGGACTGGTCGCAGGTGTCGCGCAGCCAGTGGATCGTCGTCGGCGGCACGCTCGCCGCGCTGATCGGCTCGCTGTTCCTGGACTGGTACTCCATCACCGTCAACCTCGGCCCGCTGGGCCACGTGTCCGCGAGCGCCGGCGCGTGGGACACGAACGCGCTCGGCAAGCTGGCGGTCATCGGCTCGCTCGTGCTGCTCGCGGGCACAGTGCTGCTGTTCCTGCCGAACGCCGTGGCGCTGCCGATCCCGCTGCCGCAGGCGCTTCTGATCGCTGCGGCGTTCACCGCGCTGATGGTGATCTTCGAGTTCATCGACCACCACAGCCACACCGCGTTCGGCCTCTGGCTGACGCTGATCGGCGCCCTCGTCGCCGGCTACGGCGCGTTCGAGATGGGCGGTCGCGTCCGCGTGCCGACCGGCCCCGCCGCGTCGTAGGCGAGAGTGGGGACAGTCCCCTCGGGGACTGTCCCCGATTGTCGCCGGTCTACACCGCCTTGACGGCCGCGGTGAGGCCGATGACCGAGGCCTTGGCGTCGCCGAACAGCATCGACGTCTTGGGGTCGAAGAAGAGCTCGTTCTCGATGCCGGCGAAGCCCGTGTTCATGCTGCGCTTGAGCACGACCACCGCCGCCGACTCGTGCACGTTCAGGATCGGCATGCCGTAGATCGGGCTGCCGGGCGTGTTCTGGGCGGCCGGGTTCACGACGTCGTTCGCGCCGATCACGAGCGAGACGTCGGTGCGCGGGAACTCGGGGTTGATGTCGTCCATCTCGAACAGCTGCGGGTAGGGCACGTCGGCCTCGGCCAGGAGCACGTTCATGTGCCCCGGCATACGGCCGGCGACGGGGTGGATGGCGTAGCGGACGTCGACGCCGCGGCGCTCGAGCTGGTCGGCCAGCTCGCGCACGTTGTGCTGGGCCTGGGCGACGGCGAGCCCGTAGCCGGGCACGATCACGACCCGGCGGGCGTATGCCAGCATCACCGCGACGTCGTCGGCCGTCGTCGAGCGCACCTGGCCGTCGGCCGCGCCCGCGCCGGCGGCGGCGGCGGCGCCCGCGCCGCCGGTGCCGAAGGCCCCGAAGACGACGTTCGTGATCGTGCGGTTCATCGCCCGGCCCATCATCTGGGTGAGGAGCGTGCCCGAGGCGCCGACGAGCGTGCCCGAGATGATGAGGACGTTGTTCGAGAGCACGAAGCCGGTCGAGGCGGTGGCCAGGCCGGTGAACGCGTTCAGGAGCGAGATCACCACCGGCATGTCGGCTCCGCCGATCGCCATCACCATCTGGATTCCGAGCACGAGCGCGATCGCCATCGTGACCGCCAGCAGCGCCTCGCTCTCGTGCCCCGTCCCCAGGATCACGCTGAATGCGAGCACCACCGCCGCGAGCGCCCCGGTGACGACGCGCTGGCCGGGGACGACCACCGGAGATCCCAAGATCAGCTCCTGCAGCTTGCCGAAGGCGATCATCGACCCCGAGAAGCTGATCGAGCCGACGGCGGCCGAGAACAGGATCGAGACGATGATCTTGCCCTCGACATGGCCGGGTAGGCCGACGGTGTCGTGGTAGTCGGCCAGGGCGACGAGGGCCGCCGCACCGCCGCCGAAGCCGTTGAAGAGCGCGACCATCTGCGGCATCGCGGTCATCTTCACCTTGCGGGCGCCGACGGCCCCGGCGACGCCGCCGGCGACCGCGCCGACCACGATCCAGCCGAACGAGAGCACCCGCTCGTCGAACAGCGTGGCGGCGATCGCGACCGCCATGCCGATGGCGGCGAGCTGGTTGCCGGACCGGGCGGTGGCGGGGGACGAGAGCCGCCGCAGGCCGATGATGAAGAGGATCGCGCAGACGAGGTAGGCCGCGCCGATCGCGTCAGTGCGGCTCAACCGGTGTCTCCGCCCTTCTCGGCCGCATCCGCCTCGGGCCGCTTGCGGAACATCTCCAGCATCCGGTCGGTGACCAGGAACCCGCCGATGACGTTCGAGGCCCCGAACGCGACCGCGATCGTCCCGACGACGGTCGTCAGGGTGCCGTGGTGCGACCCGGCCACGAGGATCGCGCCCACGATCACGACGCCGTGGATGGCGTTCGTGCCGCTCATCAGTGGCGTGTGCAGCATCGTCGGCACCTTCGAGATCACCTCGATGCCGACGAACGCCGCCAGGACGAAGACGGTCAGCTCGACCAGCAGCGACTCGTTCACGCGGCCTCCGTCTGCAGCAGCCGCGTCGTGACGCGGCCGTCGTGGGTGATGACGGCGTCGGCGTTGATCTCATCCTCGAGGTCGAGGGTCAGCTCGCCGTCGTGCACCAGGTGCTCGAGCACCGCGCCGATGTTGCGTGCGTACATCTGGCTCGCGTGCAGCGGCATCCCCGCGGGGAGGTTGAGCACGCCGATGATGGTCACGTCCTCGCGCACGACCGTCTCGCCGCGCTCGGTCAGCTCGCAGTTCCCGCCCGTCTCGGCGGCCAGGTCGACGATCACCGAGCCGGGGCGCATCGCCTTCACCGCCGAGGCGGGGATGAGCCGCGGCGCCGGCCGGCCGGGGACGAGCGCGGTCGTGATGACGACGTCCATGTCGGCGATGTGGCGCTCGAGCTCGCGCTGCTGCTGGGCCTGCTGGTCGTCTGTCAGGGCGGTCGCGTAGCCGCGCGAGTCCTGGGCGCCGGACACGGCCAGCTCGATCTCGACGAACGTCGCGCCCAGGCTCTCGACCTGCTCCTTCACCACGGGCCGGGTGTCGAACGCCGAGACGACGGCACCGAGGCGGCGTGCCGTTGCGATCGCCTGCAGCCCGGCCACGCCGGCCCCGAGGACGAGCACCTTGGCCGGCGCGACCGTGCCGGCGGCCGTCATCAGCATGGGGAAGAACTTCGGCAGCGTCTCGGCGGCCAGGATGGCCGAGCGATAGCCCGAGACGGTGGCCTGGGACGAGAGCGCGTCCATCCGCTGCGCGCGGGTCGCGCGCGGGATCGACTCCATCCCGAACGCCGTGATGCGGCGGTCGCAGAGCGCCTGCACCAGCTCCGGGCTCGTGCGCGGCCACAGCCAGCCCACGAGGACGCAGCCCTCCCGCAGCGCCGGCACCTCGTCGGCCCCTATCCGCCCGGCCCGGACGACGATGTCCGCCTGCTCGTAGAGCGCGGCGGCCGAGTCGACGATGGTCGCGCCCGCGTCGCGGAAGATGGAATCGGGCAGCGCGGCGGGATCGCCCGCGCCCGACTCGACCAGGACCTCGATGCCGAGCGGCGCGAGTCGCCCCACCGCGTCCGGTGTGAGCGCCACCCGGCGCTCGCCGGGCTCGTGCTCTCGCGGGACGGCCACGTACATGGCGGGAGATCGTACCGACCGCGGTCCGCGTTCGCCGGGGGAACCGTGGCAAAACCGTCTCGTTCACGATACAATGATTAGTGATGTTAACTATTCCTGATTCACTCGAGCTGGCGAACGGCCTCCGGCCGCTGCTGCTCCAGCTCAACCGGCACCTGCGCCGCGAGCTCGCCGGCCTCGGCATCACGGCCGGCCAGGCCGCCCTCCTGCACGTCATCCGCTCCAACCCCGGCATCGGGGTGCGGGCGCTGGCCGATCACGAGGGCGTCTCCGCCCCGGCGATGTCCGGCTACATCGACCGGCTCGAGGGCGCCGGGCTCGTCGCCCGCGTGCGCTCCGACGCCGACCGCCGCCGCGTCGGCCTGCGGGTCACGGGCGAGGGCGTGCGCGTGCTCCGCTCCGCCCGGTCGCGCCGCACCGCCTGGCTCGCCCAGCGGCTGCGCCGGCTGAGCGACGCCGAGCGCGCCGCCATCCAGGCCGCGCTGGAGCCGCTCGCGCTGCTCCTGGCCGAGGATCCCGCGTGACCGAGGCCCTCCTGCGCGCGCACACGCGCACCTTCGCCAGCCTGCGCAAGCACCGCAACTACCGGCTCTTCTTCGGCGGCCAGGTCGTGTCCGTCAGCGGCACCTGGATGCAGAACATCGCCACCGCCTGGCTGGTGCTCGAGCTGACCCACTCGCCGCTCGCCGTCGGCATCCTGGCGGCGTTCCAGTTCCTGCCCTACACGCTGTTCGGGCTGTTCGCGGGCGTGCTCGTCGACCGCCTCGACGCCCGCCGCACCGTCATCGCCACGCAGGTCCTCTCCATGGGGTTCGCCTTCGCGCTCGCCGCCCTCACCCTCGGCGGCGTCGTGACGGCGTGGGAGGTGTACCTGCTGACCGGTCTGCGCGGCACGGTGCTCGTGCTCGACGCGCCGTCCCGGCAGGCGCTCACCTACCAGATGGTCGGCCGTGACGAGCTCCCGAACGCGGTCGCGCTCAACTCCAGCCTCTTCAACGCAGCCCGCGTCGTCGGCCCCGCCGTCGGCGGGCTGATCGTCGCCGCCGCCGGCCCCGGCGCCTGCTTCCTCATCAACGGCCTGAGCTTCGTCGCAGTCCTGGTGGGGCTCCTGCTGATGCGGGTCGACGAGCTCTTCCAGGTCGACACGAGCCGGCGCCCGACGAGCCTGCTCGGCGGGACGGCCGACGCGCTCGCCTACGTCCGCCGGACGCCGATGGCGATGACGGCGCTCGTGGCCGTGCTGCTCCTGAGCACCTTCTCGTTCAACTTCAACGTCCTGCTGCCCGTGCTGGCCAGGACGACGCTCGACTCCGGCCCGAACGTGCTCGGCGCGATCACGGCGGCGTTCGGCGGCGGCGCGCTCCTGGGCGCGCTGATCTCCGCGTCCCTCGGCCGGGCCAGCATCCGCGCCCTGGTGGTCGCGATGGCGGGCTTCGGCGCCGCGCAGCTCCTGCTCGCGCCCGAGAGCTCCCTGGTGGCCGCGTGCGTCCTGCTCTTCGCGACGGGCCTGAGCTTCACGCTGTGGACGTCGAGCGCCAACTCGACCCTCCAGCTGGGAGCGCCCGACCACCTCCGCGGACGCGTCGCGGGCCTCTACTACTTCGCCTTCAACGGCACCGGCCCGGCCGCCGGCATCCTGGCCGGCTGGCTGGCCGCACGCGGCGGCACCGAGCTCGCCTTCGCCGTCTCGGGCGTCATCGCGGCGGCGACCGCCGTCTGGGCCGCCGGCCGCCTCCAGCGCGACGGCCGCCTCGCCGGCCTCCCGGCCCTGCGCCTCGGCGGCGCGGGGGCCAGGGGACGCTAGATCGCCAGCGCGTCCGGCCCGACCCGCTCGCGCTCGGCCTCGTAGCACGCGATCTCGGCCTCGCGCTGCTCGGTGAGGGAGATGTCGTCCCAGCCGTTCAGCAGCCGCTCGCGCACGTCGGCGTCGACCTCGAACGGTACGACCCGGCCCGACGGCAGGGTGACGGTCTGCGCCTCGAGATCGATGGTCGCCTCCGCGGGCGCGGAATCGAGCAGCTCGCGCACCGCGTCCGGCTCGAGCACGACCGTGAGCAGGCCGTTCTTGGAGCAGTTGGTGGCGAAGATGTCGCCGAAGCTCTCGGCCACGATCGCCTGGTATCCGAAGTCCTGCAGCGCCCAGGCGGCGTGCTCGCGCGACGAGCCGCAGCCGAAGTTGCGCCCGGTGACCAGGATCGGCGCGCCGTGGTACTCGGGCCAGAGCAGCGGGAAGTCGGCCTGCTGCATCCAGTCGTAGAACAGGAACTCGCCGAAGCCGCTGCGCTCGATCCGCTTCAGGAACTGCTTCGGCACGATCTGGTCGGTGTCGACCGAGGCCCGGTCGAGCGGCGCGACGGCCCCGGACACGACGTGGACGGGGTTCATCCGCCCACCAGCTCGCGCACGTCGGTCAGGCGGCCGGTCACGGCCGCCGCGGCCGCCATCGCCGGGCTCATCAGGTGGGTGCGCCCGCCCCGGCCCTGGCGGCCCTCGAAGTTGCGGTTGGACGTGGACGCGCACCGCTCGCCGGGGGCCAGGATGTCCGGGTTCATGCCGAGGCACATCGAGCAGCCGGCGCCGCGCCACTCGAACCCGGCGTCGCGGAAGACGCGGTCGAGGCCCTCGCGCTCGGCGTCGGCGCGCACCTGGAACGAGCCGGGCACGACCATCGCGCGCACCGACGAGGCCACGCGGCGGCCCTCGACGATCGCGGCCGCTGCGCGGAGATCCTCGATGCGCGAGTTCGTGCAGGAGCCGAGGAACACCCGGTCGACGGCGATCTGGGAGAGCGGCGTCCCCGGACGCAGGTCCATGTAGCGCAGGGCGCGCTCGTCCGTCTCGTCGGCCGGCTCGGGCACGACGCCCGTGATCGGCGCGACCTGCGACGGGTTCGTCCCCCACGAGACCTGGGGCGCGATGCCGTCGAGCTCGATCGTGACGGTGCGGTCGTAGGCCGCGCCCTCGTCCGTCACGTAGCGGCGCCAGCGCTCGACGGCGGCGGCGAAGTCCGCCGGCGCGCCGGGGCGGCCCTCGAGGTGGGCGAAGGTGGTGTCGTCGGGCGCGATCATGCCGGCCCGGGCGCCGGCCTCGATCGACATGTTGGCGACCGTCAGCCGGCCCTCCATCGACAGGCGCCGCACCGCCTCGCCGGTGTACTCGACGACGTGGCCGCTGGCGCCGTCCGTCCCGATCCGGGCGATCGTGCCCAGGATCATGTCCTTGGCGGTGCAGCCCGGCCCGAGCTCGCCGGCGTAGTCGATCCGCATCGTGTGCGGCCGGCGCTGCGGCAACGTCTGGGTCGCCAGCACGTGCTCGACCTCGCTCGTCCCGATCCCGAACGCGAGCGCGCCGAACGCGCCGTGCGTGGACGTGTGCGAGTCGCCGCAGACGATGGTCATGCCGGGCTGCGTGAGGCCGAGATCCGGCCCGATCACGTGCACGATGCCGTTGCGGCGGTGGCCGAGCGGGTAGAGCCGCACGCCGAAGTCGGCGCAGTTGCGCTCGAGCGCCGCGAGCTGGACCCGGGACAGCTCGTCGGGCTCGCCGGGGCCCGTGGCGACGTTGTGGTCGGCGGTCGCGATCGTGCGGTCGGGACGGCGCACCTTGCGCCCGGCCGTCCGCAGTCCCTCGAACGCCTGGGGGCTCGTCACCTCGTGGATGAGATGCAGGTCGACGAACAGCAGATCGTCCCCGATCACGTGGTCGTCCCAGACCTTCTCGACCAGCGTTTTCGGTGCAGCGGCCATCCTGGCGAGGAGTGTACCGACGGCCCAGCATGGGTATTGACGGTGCGGAAATTGACCTCCGGAGGGAGCACCATGGCTGTCAAGAGCAAGAGCGAGGGCATCCTCGGCAAGGATCAGTCGGAGAAGCGCGACCACATCGTCGAGATGCT
>JAICJM010000184.1 GCA_025928435.1 Thermoleophilia bacterium | reverse complement strand
CGGCACCTGGATGGTCGTCGAGCCGAAGGCCGGCGACCGGGTGGAGGACAACCTCAACCCCGTCGGGCGCGCCTACTACGGGTTCTCGACGCTGCTCTGCACCCCCGCATCGCTGTCCCAGGAGGTCGGGCTGGCGCTCGGCGCCCAGGCCGGCCCGGCCCGGATCCGCGACGTCGTGTCGGCGGCCGGGTTCACCCGGTTCCGCATCGCCGCGGAGACGCCCTTCAACAACGTGTTCGAAGTGCGACCATAGCCGGATGCTCGCCCGCCCCGGCACCTCGGTCGAGGTGGCGCGCCCGCAGGAGCAGATGCGGGCGCGGTATCCCGACACGGATGGCCACGTCGAGCGCGACGGCGTTCGCGTCTTCTACGAGGTGTACGGGGCGGGCGAGCGGACGATCCTGCTCATGCCGACGTGGGAGCTCGTGCACTCGCGGTTCTGGAAGTGCCAGATCCCGTATCTCGCGCGTCACTTCCGGGTGGTGTGCTTCGATCCGCGCGGGAACGGCCGCTCGGATCGCCCGCGCGATCCATCGGCGTACGACCAGGCCGAGTTCGCCGAGGATGCCGTCGCGGTGCTCGATGCCGTCTCCGCCGACCGGGCCATCGTCGTGTCGCTGTCGATCGGGGCGCAGCGGACGCTCATCCTGGGCGACCGCCACCCCGAGCGGGTGGCGGGCGCCGTCTTCATCTGCCCGGCGGTCCCCCTCGGCCCCGCGCCGGAGCATCGCGGGCAGCGGCCGTTCGATGCCGAGCTCGACGCGTACGAGGATTGGGGCAAGTACAACCGCCGCTACTGGGAGCGCGACTGGCCGGGATTCCTCGAGTTCTTCTCCTCGGAGATGTTTCCGGAACCGCACTCGACGAAGCAGATCGAGGACTGCGTCGGGTGGGGCCTCGAAACCGACGCCGAGACGATCGCGCTCGGCGCCGGGTCGACCGCCCTCACGACCGAGGAGACGCGTGCCATGTGTGCGCGCTGGCGTGCGCGGGCCGTCGTCGTGCAGGGCGGCTCCGATCGCATCACCGGGCCGGCACGCGGCGTCGAGCTCGCCCGGGCGCTGGGCTGTCCGCTGGTGATGATGGAGGGCTCCGGGCACTGTCCGCACGTGCGCCACCCGGTCGAGGTGAACCTGCTTCTGCGCGACTTCGCCTGCCCGCCTCCGCCATCCGGCACCGGGATCCGCGCCCCCGGCCGCCGCCGGCGGGCGCTCTACATCTCCTCGCCGATCGGGCTCGGGCACGCCCGCCGCGACATCGCGATCGCGGACGAGCTGCGGCGGCTGCACCCGGACCTCGAGATCGACTGGCTGGCGCAGCATCCGGTCACCGCGGCCCTGGAGGCACGGGGCGAGCGCGTCCACCCGGCCTCGGCGCTGCTGGCGAACGAGTCCGCGCACATCGCGGCGGAGTCCTCGCGGCACGAGCTGCGCTGCTTCGAGGCGATCCGGCGGATGGACGAGATCCTGGTCGCGAACTTCATGGCCTTCCACGACCTGGTGCGGGACGAGCCGTACGACCTGTGGATCGGGGACGAGGCCTGGGAGCTCGACTACTTCCTGCACGAGAACCCGGAGCTGAAGACAGCGCCGTACGCCTGGCTGACCGACTTCGTCGGGTGGCTGCCGATGCCCGAGGGCGGCGCCCGCGAGGCGTTCGTGACCACCGACTACAACGCCGAGATGATCGGGCACATCGCCCGCTACCCGCGGGTGCGCGACCGGGCGATCTTCGTCGGCGACCCCGACGACATCGTGCCGGACTCGTTCGGCCCCGGCCTGCCGGCGATCCGCGAGTGGACCGAGGCGCACTACGACTTCGCCGGGTACGTGACCGGCTTCGGCGCGGCGGCGGTGGGCGACTGCGGCCGGCTGCGGGCGGAGCTCGGCTACCGGCCCGGCGAGCGCGTCTGCATCGTTTCGGTGGGCGGGTCGGGCGTCGGCGCCGCGCTGCTGCGGCGCGTGATCGCGGCCTACCCGGACGCGAAGGCGCGCGTGCCTGACCTGCGCATGGTGGTGGTGGCAGGGCCGCGGATCGATCCGCGCTCGCTGCCCGCGGTGGCCGGTCTCGAGGTGCACACCTACGTGCACGATCTGTACCGGCACCTGGCGGCGTGCGACGTCGCGGTCGTCCAGGGCGGCCTCACCACGACGATGGAGCTGACGGCGAACCGGCGCCCGTTCCTCTACTTCCCGCTGCGCGGCCACTTCGAGCAGAACCGCCACGTCCGTCATCGCCTCGACCGCTACGGGGCCGGGCGCTGCATGGACTTCGACGCCGCCACGCCGGACGTGATCTCCTCCGCGATCGCGGAGGAGATCGGCCGCGAGGTCGACTACCTGCCGGTCGGGACGGGCGCCGCCGCCCGCGCCGCCGGGCTCATCGCCGGGCTGCTCGAAACGTAACAAGGGTTACGTTCGCTTCGCGTCCGGGGGTGCAGACACGGGGACGGTCGGGGCCTAGCCTCGATGGCACAGATTCCTCCCCGAGAAGGAGCCGTTCATGAAGACCTCGATCCGCACACTCCGTCTCACCGCAGCGACCGCCGTGGCCCTCGTCCTGATGACCGGTGCCGCCCAGGCCCGGCCGATGATGGGCAATGGCCCGGCCGAGAAGGCTCAGACGTCGCAGGCCTACGCCGGCTCGTACCGGCCGGTCTCGCCCGCCAACAACGTGGCGCTCGCACACGGCGCCAACGTGACGCTCTCGCCGGACCGCCTCGACAAGGTCGGCACCACCGATCAGCGCGGCCTGCTGGCCACGGTCGGCGGCGAGACCGCCATCGTCCACTCGGCGTCCACCGCGGACAGCGGGTTCGACTGGACGGCCGCCGGCATCGGCGCCGGCACGGCGCTCGCCATCGTTCTGATCGTCGGCGCGGCGGGCATGACCGTCCGCGGCCGCCGCGGCGTCGCCCTGTCCTCCTAGCGAGGCCATGCCACACGACAGCGGGCGGGCTCGAATCGAGCCCGCCCGTTTCGTGCTGTCAGCCGACGGCCACGGAGCGCAGGAACCCCTCGCCGGCGGCGATGCCCGCGGCGTGGCCCTTCGCGCGTGACAGGTCGAGCGCGACCCCCGCCTCCCGGGCGGCCGCAGCGCCGTCGCCGTCGGCGGAGAGCGCGCGGGCGAGCACGAGCCGCGCGTTCGCGCGCAGGAAGATCCAGTCGCCGGTGTCCGCGATCGCAAGGCCGGCCCGGGCCGCGGCCGCGGCGGCATCCGCGTCGCCGTCGCCGATGTGGACCTCGGCCAGCGCGAGGTGCGCGCGAGTGCCCGCCTCGTACCCGCCGCCGTAGGTGGTGCCGGCGAGCGCCGTGGCCGCCGTGGCCCGGGCCGACTCGGGGTCGCCGGTGCGCACCTCCGCGAGCGCGAGCCAGCTGCGCATGACGGACGCGTTCGACTCCGCGCCGCTGTCGTCGAGCTCGGCCACCATCGGCGGCAGGACACGGCGGATCGCCTCGTCGTCGCCCGCCGCCAGGTGCATGCGCGCACGCGTCATCCGCAGGCTCCAGGACGTGCTGCGGCCGAGGTCGCGCTCGATCTCGCGGGCCGTGTCGAGCAGGCGCCAGCCCTCGTCGCTGCCCCTCACGACCGCGAGCACCGCCTGGGACTGGACGAGCTGCGAACGCACCGCCGGTCGCGTCCCCAGCTCGTCCAGGAGCGCGGCGACGAGCCCCTCCGCCTCCGCAACCGACGCGGGCGACTCGAGCAACGCCCACAGGAAGAGCCTGACGGCCCAGACGACGTCCTCATCTGCCGCCTGCGCAACCCGGATCGCCTGGTGGGCGGACGCCATGCCGGCGGCCGCCCGGCCGAGCCCCGCCTCGATGTCTCCGCGGGTGCACAGGGCGGTCGCGATCGCCCGCGGATCGTCCAGCCGCTCGAGCTCCGCCAGGGCCGCGCTCGTCTCCGTGAGGATCTCCTGCTCGGTCAGCGCGTCCGGCCCGGTCTCGGGCCCCGCCCCGAGCCGCAGCACGCGGGCGCGCAGCTCGAGCGCGCGCAGGCCGTGGCCCGCCGCCGCCTCCGCGCCCCGGTCGAGCAGTCCCAGCCGCTCGTCGAGCGGGACGACGTTCCATCCGGCCGCGGCCAGCTCCACCGTTGCCGCCGCATGGTCGGGCCCGTCTGCGGGGAGCAGCTCGAGCGCCCGCTGCAGCAGGCGCGTCGCCCGGAGCGGATCGCCCATCGTGTCGGCGCGCCGTCCGGCGGTCAGCAGCCGCCGCCCCGCCTCGGTGCCGATGCGCGCGGCGTGGTCGCCGGCCAGGCCCAGCTCCACCCGGAGGGATGCGGCCCGCCCGAGGTGATCCCCCACGAGCGCGTCGCCGTCGCCGTGTGCGTCGGCCCAGCGGGCCACCTGCTCGTGCAGCTCCGCGCGGTGCCGCTTCGGGATGAGGCCGTACGCCGCCTCCTGCAGCAGGGCGTGACCGAACTGCCACCGCTCCGGCGTGGTCGGCTCGATCAGCTCGAGCGCCTCGAGCCGGTCAAGCTCGTCCTCGACCGGGCGTCCCACCACGGACTCCACCGCCGCCCGCAGAAACTCGCGGCCGACGATCGCGGCGGCGCTCACGACCTCGCGCTCCGGCTCGGGCAGCGCCTCGACCCGGGCCGTCAGGAGCACCTGGATCGAGCGGGGCAGGCCGCCGCCGTCCTGGCCCGCCGCGAACAGGGCGGCCAGGTGCTCGGCGAAGAGCGGGTTGCCCTCGGCGGCGGCGATCACGTGCGCGGCCCGGTCGGGCGGGAGCGACGGGCTCGCGTGCTCGATCAGGCGGCGGGTCTGGCCGCTGTCGAGCCGCTCGAGCAGCACCGAGACGGCGTTCGCGCCCGATCCCCAGGCCGGATGCTCCTCCGCGAACTCCGGCCGGGCCGTGCACACGACGAGCAGCGCCCGTCCGCGCGTGCGCCCCAGGAGCCCCTCGACGACGTCCAGGAGCAGGTCGTCCGCCCAGTGCGCGTCCTCGATCACGATCGCCACTGTCCCGGCCGCCGCCATCGTGCCGAGGAGCCGCGATGCCGCCCAGGCGATGTCGGGCGCGCCGCGGTCGCCGTCGGGGTCGAGGCAGGCGGCCACGGCGGCCGCGTCGCCGTCGTCCGGCATCGCGGCGAGGATCGCGTCTGTCACGTCGCGACCGTCGGCCGCGAGGCCGCGGGCGATCTCGAGCAGGGGCTCGAGCGAGGAGCCGCTCGTCGCCCGGCAGTGCCCGGTGAGCACGACGGTGTCGGTTCGCAGGCGCGGCAGCTCCGCCGCCAGGCGCGACTTCCCGATGCCGGGCTGGCCCAGGACGGTGACCAGGTGGGGGCGCCCGAGCCGGGCCGCGCGCTCGAGCGACCAGCGCAGCATCTCGAGCTCGGCGTCCCGGCCGACCATGGGGAGGTCGAGGCGGCGCCGGTGGCCGCGCGCCGCGGGGTCGACGTCCTCGAGCCGCCAGGCCACGAGCGGCTCCCGCTTGCCCTTGGCCGCGATCGGCGGGGTCAGCTCGCCGCGGGCGGCGTGGGCGACCAGCGCCCAGGTCGCCTCGCCGACGAGCACCTCGCCCGGGGCGGCCGCCTGTTCGAGGCGCGCGGCGACGTTCACGGCGTCGCCGACCACGAGCGACTCGCCGGGCGTCGCGTCGCGGGCGAGGACGTCGCCGGTGTTCACGCCGATGCGGGCCTGGATCTCGCCCAGCACACGGACGGCGTCGCGCATCTCGAGCGCCGCCCGCACGGCCCGCAGCGCGTCGTCCTCGTGGACGACCGGGATCCCGAACACCGCCACGAGCGCGTCGCCGATCACCTTCTCCACGGTGCCGCCGTGGCGCTCGACCGGCTCGCGGATCGCCGAGTAGAAGCGCGCCATCACGCCGCGCATCACCTCGGGGTCCGAGCGCGACGCCAGCTCGGTCGACCCGACGACGTCGCAGAAGAGCACGGTGACGGTCTTTCGCACCTCCCGGGCGGCGTCCGGCCCGGCCAGCACGCCGCCGCACGAGTTGCAGAAGCGCGCGCCCTCCGGGTTCTCGCGGCCGCAGTGCGGGCAACCGATCATGGCTCAGTCTATGGCCTTTCCGCTGGTAGATTCAGGTTGCCGATGGCGAAGGACAAGACGGGACGGACGAGCGCGGGCATCCTGCTCTGGCGGAGCCGGGAGGGCGCCGTCGAGGTGCTTCTGGCGCACAACGGCGGTCCGTACTGGGCCAGGAAGGACCACGGCCACTGGACGATCCCCAAGGGCGAAATCGAGCCCGGCGAGGAGCTCGCCGCCGTGGCCCGGCGCGAGTTCGCCGAGGAGACGGGGCACGACGTGCCGGACGGGCCGCTGGTCGATCTCGGCCAGATCCGGCAGAAGTCCGGGAAGGTGGTGCTGGGATGGGCGGTGGAGGGAGACCTCGACCCGGCCACGGCGGTCAGCAACACCTACGAGATGGAGTGGCCGCCGGGGTCGGGGCGGATGCAGGCGTTCCCCGAGATCGACCGGGTCGAGTGGTTCGGCATGGACGAGGCGCGGGCGCGGCTGAAGGCGGCCCAAGTACCGTTCCTCGACCGGCTTGAGGCGGCGCTCGGGCAAACCATCGGGGAGGGATCTTGAAGGAACAGGAGATGGTGAACCGGGCGCAGGCCGCGCTCGAGCGAAACGGCGTCGACGATCGCGTGGAGGCCGCCGCGATCTTCTTGCCGCGCGGGCACTTCGGAAGCGCGTTCGCCGGCGGGTTCATCGGTGACGAGCTCGTCGGCGGTGGGATCGGGGCTGCCGGCGGGGCGCTGGCCGGGATGAAGGCCCACGACGCCGCCGCGCCCACCCCCGAGCGGTGCATGGTCGCGGTGACGGCCGGGAAGGTCTACGGCTTCGACACCGAGCGCGGGCAGGGCGGCCGCGTTCCCACCCAGGCGGTGTTCGCCGCCGACCGGCAGGCGCTCCAGGTGAAGGTGCACCAGCGGTTCAACGTCCGCGTGCTCGAGCTGATCGGCGCGGACGGTGCGGCGGTCGAGCTCGAGGGGCCGCGCCTGCCCGGGTTCCACGCCGGTGCCGTGATCGACGCGCTGAAGGCCTGACCGCCCGAAACGCGGCGAGCGGGGATCGTTCGCGTCGTATCCCTGGAACGCGTGAGGAGCGACAGATGATTTTCTCGGCGGAAAGCGACATCGCCCGGACCCCGGATGAGGTGTTCGTCACGCCCCGCGGCGAGGGTTCGCATGTCGAGAGCCGGTTCGACTTCCGCCCGAAGGGCCCGATGAAGCTGATGTTCCCGCTCATGCAGTCGGCGATCCGCAAGGACATCGCGAAGCAGTCAGAGCTTCAAGCTGTTCTGTGAAGCCGGGTGAGCCGGGGCCAGGCCCCCGCGTATCGGCGGGCGGGGTAGTGGGCCTTCTCGTAATGTTGGGCTGGAAAATGGCGAGCGAAAACCGAGCGATGCAAGGACTAAAGGGAGCCAATACCGGGTTGTATTGGCGCGACCGAGGACACCGCAGCGCGACGGTTTGCAGCCGCCAGAACGGGT
>JAICJM010000018.1 GCA_025928435.1 Thermoleophilia bacterium | reverse complement strand
CGTGCGGGCCGTCGTGTCGAACGCGACCAGCTGCGCCGTGAGGTCGACCAGCTCCTCCCTGCCGGCGGTGACCGCATCCAGGATGCGTGCCTCCAACGTCACGGTGGGCGATGATAGTGAAGGGTGGAACGGACCGACGCATACGCCCGCCGCCGTCGTCGCAGGCCGCGGCGGTGGGCCCGGATCGCGGCCGTGGTCTGCCTGTGCGTCGCCTCCCCCGCAGCCGGCTACGGCGCGCACGCCGTGGTGTCGGGCCGCGACTCCGCCGCGCCTGCGGCCACGCATCCGACGACGACGGTCACCGTGACGACCGCGACGACGACCACGCCGCCCCCGCCGCCGCCCGACCCGCGCACCATCTCGATCGCGGCGGTCGGCGACACGATGCTCGGGTCGACGCCGGAGCTGCCGCCCTCGCCCTCCACCTACCTGGCCGCGATGCGGGCCGACCTGCACGCCGACCTCGTCTTCGGCAACCTGGAGGGCACGCTGACCGACGCGACGACGAGCAAGTGCAAGCCGAAGGCGAAGGACTGCTTCGCCTTCCGGGCGCCGCCGGACGTTGCCTCCGACCTGCACGCGGCCGGCTTCACGGTGATGAACAACGCCAACAACCACTCCTACGACTTCGGCGCGACCGGCCAGGCGGACACCGTGCGCGCGCTGCACGTGGCCGGGATCGCGCAGACCGGCCTCCCCGGCGAGATCACCGTCGTCCACCCCGGCGGCCTGCGCGCGGCCGTGCTCGGGTTCGCGCCCTACTCCGACACCGCGTCGCTGCTCGACCTTCCGGCTGCCCGGGCGCTGATCGAGCGGGCCGCCGCGACGGCCGACATCGTGGTCGTCGCGATCCACGCGGGCGCCGAGGGCACCGACGCGCAGCACGTCACCGGCGCCGAGGAGTCGTACGTCGGCGAGGACCGCGGGAACGCGGAGGCGTTCGCGCACATGGCGGTGGACGCCGGCGCCGACCTCGTCCTCGGCTCGGGCCCGCACGTCCTGCGGGGGATGGAGATGTACCGCGGCCGCCTGATCGCCTACAGCCTCGGCAACTTCGCCGGGTACCACAACTTCGGCCTCGACGGTGTCCTGGCCGACTCCGCCGTCCTGCACGTGAAGCTCACGGCGAAGGGCGCCTTCCGCTCCGGTCGGATCACCTCGGTGCGGCTCGTGGACGCCGGGATGCCGGAGCCCGACCCGGCCGGGACGGGCGCGCAGCTGGTCGCCCAGCTCTCCCGGGACGACCTCGGATCGCGGGCGATCCGGGTGACGCCCACGGGCCGGATCGCGCCTCCCTGAGCGCTCCCGGAGGCGTACCCCTGTAAGGAACTGGGTGCGATCCCCCCGGCGGGGGATTCCCGTCCGAGCCCCCCTTCCGCCATAACGAGAGGGACGCCTCCGGGTTCCCCCAGAAGCCCGGACAGCGGCCTGTCGCACCCCATCCGACGGCCGCGGACGTCGCCTGCCCTGACCCCCACCCGCCCCGAGGGAGGTGCGCTGATGATCAAGTGGAACTACCCCGCCCTGCGCGTCGTCCTGGCCCTGGGTGCGATCGCCTCGTTCGTGATCGCTTCCGGCGCCGGCATGCGCTGGCAGTAAGCCGCCCGAGCGCCGGAGTCACCCCTCACGACGGTGCCTGTCCCGGCCGATAACCCGGAACGTACCGTCGTGACAACCTCCGCCGCTCCCCCGAACGCCTCCTTGCCGCCCCGACTGCTTCGATACGTCGTCACCGTGATCGCGGTGACCGTCCCTGTAGCGGTCGGGGCGGCCCTGACCGCCGCGTCATCCCCGCCCGCCACGGACACCCTGGCGGGCGTTCTCGTCTTTGCGATCGCCGCGCTGGCCGCCGAGTTCAAGCCGGTGCCGCTCGACGAGCAGGGCGCGCGCAAGGTCTCGCTCGCCTTTGTCTTCCTGCTCGCCGCCCAGATCCTGTTCGGGTGGCAGTACGCCGTGATCGCGGCCCTGCTCGCCACGGCGATCGTCGAGTACTCCGAGCGCGGGCTCTCGCTCCGGGGTGCCTTCAACACCTCCGCGTACGCCATCTCGGCCTTCGCCTCGGCCCTGCCCGCATTCCTGCTCGGCTGGAACGGCGGCACGATCGGCGCCGGCGACGCCGGCAAGCTGACCGTCCTCGCCTTCGCCGGCGGGGCCGCCTACGTGGCCACGAACGTGGCCCTGGTCGCGGTCGCCGTCGCGCTCGCCACCGGCCTGCCGCTGCGCGAGGCCCCGCGCGACTACCTGCGCCACCCCGGCCCCGCGTTCCTGATCATGGCGTTCATCTCGGCGCTGGCCGTGTCGCTGTGGAAGGTGGATCCGCCGCTCGAGCTGCTCCTGGCCGGCCCGGTGTTCGCGCTCGCGCTCTACCTGCGCTCCTCCTACCGCACGGTGCTCGCCGTCCGCGACGCCGAGACCGACGCCCTGACCGCGCTCGGCAACCACCGCTCGTTCCAGATCGACCTGAGCCGCGAGCTCGAGACCGCCGCCGGCGAGGACGGCCTCATGGCGCTCGCGCTCATCGACCTCGACTCCTTCAAGGACATCAACGACCGCTTCGGCCACCCCGTCGGCGACTCCGTGCTGCGGCTGGTGGCCGCCGTCCTGCGCGAGCAGTGCGGCGAGGGCCGGGCCTACCGGATCGGCGGCGAGGAATTCGCCGCGCTCCTGCCCGGGCACACGTCCTGGGCGGCCGATGCCGTCTTCGACCGCGTCCACGAGCAGCTTGCCGCCACCGAGTTCCCGCACGGCGAGCCGGTCACCGTCAGCGTCGGCCTCGCGGTGTTCCCGGAGCATGGGCCCGACCGCGAGACGCTCTACGACGTCGCCGACGCCGCCCTCTACTGGGCCAAGAACCACGGCAAGAACCGGTCGTGCATCTACACCTCGTCGGTCGTGCGCTCGTACACGCCGGCCGAGCTCGCCGAGGCCGCCGAGCGCCAGGCTCGCCTGCGCGCCGCCGAGGGGCTGATCCGGGTCGTCGACGCCAAGGACACCTACGCCGGCGCCCACTCGCAGACGGTCTCGCGCCTCGCCGAGGCCATCGCGCGCACGATGGGCCTCGACGTCGAGGTGGTCGAGCAGGTGCGCCTGGCGGGCCTGCTGCACGACCTGGGCAAGATCGCGATCCCCGATCGCATCCTCCAGAAGCCCGGCAAGCTCGACCCGGACGAGCTGCGCGTCATGCGCGAGCACCCCGTCCTCGGCGCCCGCTTGCTCGAGGGCCTCGGCGTCTCGCCCGTCGACCGTTGGATCCTGCACCACCACGAATGGTGGGACGGCTCGGGCTACCCGCTCGGCCTCGCCGGCGAGGAGATCCCGCTCGGCTCGCGGATCATCCTCGTCGCCGACGCGTTCGATGCGATGACCTCGGATCGCTGCTACCGGGCGGCCGGCACGGCCTCGGCGGCGATCGCCGAGCTGCGCAAGCGCTGCTGGACGCAGTTCGACGCCCGGGTCGTGGCGGCGCTCGAGCGCCTCCAGGCGCAGGAGCCGAACATCACCGACGTGCGCCAGGCCGGCTGATGGTGCTCGCCCTGGCAATCCTGGTCGGGCTCGCGCTCGGGCGGCTCCTCGGCGGCCGCGTGTCGGCTCTGGCGGCGATCCCGATCCGGGCCCCGTGGCTGTTCTACGCCGCAATCGGCGTGCAGATCGTCGGGTACCCGTCGGGCGTCCTGCCGTGGAGCATCGGCGACTCGCTCGCGACCGGCCTGTGGTTGCTGTCCTACGCGCTGCTGATCGCGGCCGTTGCCGTGAACGTGCGCCTGCCCGGCGGCGGGATCGTCGGGCTCGGCATGCTGTCGAACCTGGCCGCCGTCGTCAGCAACGGCGGGCACATGCCCGCGCGCGCCTCGGCCCTGCGGGCGGCGGGCGTGCTCTACCGCGGCGTGCACAACAACAGCGCGATCGCGTCGCACCCGAACCTGCCCTGGCTGATCGACCGCTGGCCCGTCCCGGCCTGGATCCCGATGGGCAACGTCTACTCGGTCGGCGACGTCCTGATCGCGGCCGGCGCGGTCATCCTGGTCTGTGCCGGCATGGGCGTCCGCCTCCGGCGGCGCGAGCTCGCGACCGCTTAGGCCTTCTCGCGATACGCGGCGGAGAGCCGCTTCGGCACGCACAGGCTCCAGGCGTCGATCACCAGGCCGCGCATCTCCTCGGCGTCGAGCGCCGCGAGGCGGGCGACGACCCAGCTGTACCGCAGGTCGGACTCGCGCGGCATCATGAACTTCTCGGGCTCGGTGCCGACGAGCCACTCCCGCTCCTCCTTGGGGAACCCGAAGCCCATCAGCGTCTCGTCGCGGGAGAAGGCGACGTAGACGATCCGCCCGACCCGGAACTTGATCCGGCCGCGGACGACCGCCTCGGTCGTGCGCGGAAGCGTGATCGCGACCGCCCGCACGTCGTCGGCGGTCACCACGGCAGCGTCCCGGCGTCGGTCTCGACCGCGACCGGCGGCTGCGTGGCCGCGGCGGCCTCCGTCGGATACCAGACCCGGCCGCGCTGGACGACGATCAGCGAGCCGGACTTCGTCCCCGCGGCGGCGAAGGTCTCACGGTTGCCGCTCCACCGGCGCCCGCCCGTCCGCCGCTCCAGCTCGTCCAGGAACGCGCCCACGTCGTCGACCGGCATCCCGGCCTCGCAGATCCCGAGCAGCGCCGAGGGGCCGAACGGCGGCGCGTACGGCTCGGGCAGGTCGTGGTGGGCGATCAGCTCGACGATGTTCCCGTCCGGGTCGGCGAAGTAGGCCGAGTCGGCGTTCCAGTCCGGGAACGCGAAGGCCGGTCTCCCGTCCTCGCCGGTCAGGAGCTCGACCCGCTCGCCCAGCCACGCGAGCGCGTCGGCGTAGGAGGCGGACGGGATGCGGATGGCGAAGTGCTGCGGCGACAGCTCGCCCGGCGCGAGCACGAGCCGCGCGTCGCCGATGCCGACCACGAGCGCTTCACCCTCCCCGGCGACCGGAAGCCCGAACGCCTCGGCGTAGAGCGCCCGCTGCGCCCCGAGCCGTTCCGACGCAAGCCTGATCTCGCGCAGGTGCACGGCCGAAGCGTACGACCTCGGCGGCTACGCGACCCGGGTCGCCCCGTCGTAGTGCTCGGCGTACCAGCCGCCGGCAAGGCTCGAGATGCGCACGTGGTCGCCCGTGTGCGGCGCGTGGATGAAGCGGCCGCCGCCGAGGTAGATGCCGACGTGGTTCAGCGAGTCGAAGAAGACGAGGTCGCCGGCGCGGAGCTGATCCATCCGGACGTGGCGGCCGTCGCGGTACTGGGCGGCGGCGAAGTGGGGCAGGTGGACGCCGAGCTGCGCATAGACGTACATGACGAGGCCGGAGCAGTCGAACCCGCTCGGAGAGGCGCCGCCCCAGACGTACGGCACGCCCAGGTAGCGCTCCGCGATCGCGGCCGCCCGGGCGCCGGCGCTCGCGGCATGGCGCGGGGGCGCCGACCGGCCACGGCCCGGCGCGACCCGCACCCGCCGGAGCGCGGCGAGCGTGTGCGCGCCGACCTCGCCGTCGACGACCAATCCGTGCCGGGCCTGGAACCCGCGCACCGCGGCGAGGGTGATCGGGCCGAAGTCGCCGTCGGGCGTCACGCCCAGCCGCCGCTGCACCGCGGCGACCGCCGGCCCCGTGTCTCCCTCGCGCAGCACGGCCTCGCCCGCGAAGCCGCGCCACTCGGCCTCGAGCGCCGACCACGTGTGCGGCCCCACCTGGCCGTCGACGAGCAGGCCGTGCGCGGCCTGGAACCGGCGCACGGCCCGCAGCGTCGACGGGCCGAAGGCGCCGTCCACGTGCACGCCCAGCAGGCGCTGCAGGTGGGCGACCTCCGGCCCTGACGCACCCGCTCGGAGGATGCGGCGGGGATGGGTGCGTGATCGGGTCTTCCCGCCGGCCGCCTGCGCCGGCGCCGCGAAGCCGGTCGCGTTCGCGCCGACCGCGGTCGCGGCCACGGCCAGGGGAACGCTGATGCGCTTGACGGTGCGCCGGTGCCGGGCCGCGGCCCGCCGGCGCTGCGCCCGCTCGTGCGAATAGCGCCACAGATCCTCGGAGGCGAGGTCGCGTGAAGGCGGAGCGCTCGTCATCGTCCCCCCGGCGTGACTCACTCCGCAGACGCTACCGGCTCGGCCGTGAAGGGGGTGTGGTGAACCCGTTAGCGATCTGTTCGGAGCGGCTTGCGCGCTGAAACTACATATGTTAGTCTAAAAACTAATCTCAGTAGTTTCGACCAGGAGCCCATCATGCGAGTCACCAACGTTCGGCCCAATCTGATCCAGCTGACCCGGCTGCGCTTCGTGAACGCCTACCTCGTCCCCGAGGACGACGGGCTGACGCTCGTCGACACGATGACCGGCGGGAGCGGGGAGGCGGTCGTCGCGGCCGCCGAGCGGATCGGCCGCCCCATCGTCCGCATCGTCCTCACCCACGGGCACGCCGACCACGTCGGCTCGCTCGACGAGCTGGACCGGCTGCTGCCCGACGCCGTGGTCGCCTGCTCGACGCGCGAGAGCCGGCTGCTCGCGGGCGACCGTGCGCTCGACCCCGGCGAGCCCGCGTCGAAGCTGCGCGGGGGCTGGAAGGACGTCGAGGCCCGGCCGTCGCTGCTCCTCGACGACGGCGACCGCGTCGGCTCGCTGCGCGTGGTCGCCGCGCCCGGGCACACGCCGGGGCACATCGCGCTCGTCGACGAGCGCGACGGGACGCTGATCGCCGGCGATGCGTTCTCGACCCTGGGCGGCGTCGCGACCGGCGGCCGCACGAACCCGCGCTTCCCGCTCGTGGGGATGGCGACCTGGGACCGCCCGACCGCGAACGCCACGGCCGCCCGCCTGGCGGCCCTCGCCCCGACCGCGCTCGCGGCCGGCCACGGGCCGGTGGTCGCCGACCCCGCCGCCGCGATCGAGCGGGCGCTCGCCGCCGTCGGCGTCGCCCGGGCGGAGGCCGCCTAGATGGCGCGTCGCGGGCTCAACCGGGCGGCGGTCGTCGGGACGGCCGCCCGGCTGGCCGACCGGGACGGGTACGAGTCGCTGACCCTGGGGGCGGTGGCAACCGAGGTCGGCGTCCGCCCGCCCTCGCTCTACAACCACGTCGAGGGACTGGCGGGGCTCCGCCGCGAGCTGGCGCTGGCCGGGCTGGCCGAGCTCGCGGAGCGCATCCGCGACGCCGCCGTCGGCCGGGCCGGCGAGGACGCGCTGGTGGCGCTGGCCGGGGCCTACCGTGCGTACGCGCGCGAGCACCCGGGCGTCTACCGGGCGCTCCAGCGGGCGCCGGACGCGGGCGACGGCGAGATGGCCGCGGCGGGCGCGCGGCTGCTCGAGCCGGTGTTCGCCGTCCTGGCGGGCCTCGGGCTCGAGGGCGATGCGGGCATCCATGCCGCCCGCGCCCTCCGGAGCGCGATGCACGGCTTCGTGGAGCTCGAGCGGGTCGGGGGGTTCGGGATCGACCTCGACCTGGACGAGAGCTACCGCTTCCTGATCCGTGCGCTCGCCGCCGGGCTCCACGCTTGAGCAGGGTCGCCTCGGCCCGTACCCTGGAGTGGTGGCCCCCCACCTGCAGCTCCCGGTCGCCCCGACCCCGCACACCGCGGCGGCGGTGCGGCTCCTGCGAGACGCGCGCCGGCAGATCCCGTGCGGAGGCTCGCTGTGCGCGGCGCTCGACCTGGCCGACCCGGCCGGGGCGGTGGAGCCAGACGCCTATGCCGAGGCTGTTGCGGCGCTCGACGTGGGCGCGCGCGTCTTCGGCTACGACGCCGCGACGGAGATCGGGGCGCACTCCGGCGCGGCCGCGCTCGTGGTCGATGTCGCGGTCTACAACCTCACCGGCGCGGTGACCGACGTCCCGGCGGCCCTGAACGGCTTCCGCCGCGCGGCAGGCCCGCTGCTCGAGCCGACGCGGCGCTAGCGCCGCTCCGAGGGGCGGATCGCCGCGCGTCGACCGCGCAGCGACCCGCCCCATCCGCCTGTGCTACCGAGCCACTCTCAGCTCGCCGAGCAGGCCGTGCGACTCGCCGTCCGGGCCCGCGCTGAAGAGCAGCGCATTGCGAGCGCCGGTGACGCCGTTGCCGAAGCGCAGACCCCACAGGCCGTCGATCACGACCGGCGCGCCGTGCGGCCGCCGCAGCATCCCCATCAGGTGGCCGGTGTGGATGTCGTACGCGTGGATGCGGCCGTCGCCGAAGTTGCCGACGAGCAGCGCACCGCTGAAGCGCCCGAAGTGACGGGGCGCCTGCGCCATGCCCCACGGCGCGTTCAGCGGACCACGGCTGGCCAGCCGCCGGATCAGGCGGCCGCGCGGCGTGTAGACGTCGACGTAGCCCAGGTGGGGCGCGTCGACCTCGTCGGGCGGCGTGCCCTGCTTGGCGTAGCTGACGTAGATCCGGCCGCCGATCGCCTGGATCCCGAACGGCGCGAAGCCGTGCGGCAGCCCCGGATCACGGAACCGGCCGTGCGTGTTCACGGGGTGGAAGCGGCTGTTGAACACGTCCACCGCGTTGTTGCCGAAGTCGGCCGCGAACAGCATCGGGCCGCGCCCGTGCACGCGGGCCAGGGCCAGGCCCTTGAAGATTGCGCCCGGCGTCGTCCACTCGGTGATCGCCGTGGTCGTGCCCGGCGCCCAGGCCGCGATCGAGCCGGTCTCGGTATCGAAGATGAAGAGCGACGGCGTCGCCGTGCCCCCCACGTCCTGCCGGAAGCCCATCGTCGGGTTGAAGACCTGGCCGGTCGGGTCCTGGGCCGGGATCGACACCACGAGCGGTGCGATCGAGATCGGCATTCCGTGAACGGCGCCCGGGTAGATCGTGGCGGCGCTCGTGCCGTTGTCGGCCACCCAGAGCGGCGTCGTCGGCCCGGCGGCGAGGCCCCAGGCGTTGACGAGGTTCGCATCGGTGATTTGGGCGACGCCCGGCTGGTCGGAGACCAGGTTCGTCTGCCGGTACCCGTGTGCCAGCGCCGCCGCCGGCACGGCGAGCACGGCCATGGCCACGGCCGCGGCCAGCCCCCACCGCCGGCCCCATCTCGAGCGGTGCATCGGAAACTCCCCTCCTCGAGTTCACCCGGTGCCTGCAAGGGGCACCGAAGGACGAGGGTGAGTACGATCCCGGGCGCGGCGTGGATTGTGGCCTGCGTCACATGAGGGGACTTTGGGGGATGTGATGACGGAGCCGGTCGAGATCGCCCGGTCGTGCGAGGAGGCAGCGCCCGGCGTCTGGCACTGGCGCATCCACAACCGTGCCATCGGCGGCTCGATCTCGAGCTCGCAGCTGGTCGCGGCGAACGGCGAGGTCGTCCTCGTCGACCCGGTGCAGCTTGCGCCGGAGGCGTTGGCGGCCCTCCCGCGCCCATCGGCAGTCTGCCTCACCGCCAAGTGTCACCAGCGCTCCGCCTGGCGCTACCGCCAGGAGCTCGGCGCGCCGGTGTGGGCGCCGCAGGGGACGGCCCCGATGGACGAGGAGCCCGACCGCCGCTACGGCGCCGGCGACACGCTCCCCGGCGGCCTGCTCGCCGTGCACACGCCGGGACCGGAGGACGTCCACTTCTGCCTCCTGCTCGAGCGCGACGAGGGAGGCGTGCTCCTCTGCTCCGATCTGCTCGGCCGGGGTGAGGACGCGGACCTCGACTTCATCCCGCTCCAGTACCACGACGACCCCGAGGCCACCCGGAGGAGCGTCGAGCGCCTGCTCGACCTGCCGTTCGCGGTGCTGTGTCTCGACCACGGCCCGCCGGTGGCCGGCGAGCCGAAGGCGGCGATCCGGGCGCTGCTCGAGCGGACGGCCTGACTCAGGCCATGAATGCCGCCAGGCGCTCGGCCTCGGCGGCCACCTCGCGCTCCGCCCCGCGGGCAGCGGCTCGAACGCCGTCGTCACGACCCGCCCGTCCTCGTAGCGCCAGCTGCCCGCGACCCGGCCGTCGACGAGGAACGTCGGCAGCGACTGGGGCGTCTTCGTGTTGAAGAGGATCGGCCGGAACCGCTCGGGCAGGACGCCCGTGCGACGTGCGTGGACGAGCAGCATCGCGTCCCATGTGCCCAGGAACCGGACCGGCGCCGGCGTGTCCTCGTCCGGGATGGGGGCGCGGGGGAGGTCGACCAGCATGCCGCCCGCCTCGTCGCGGAAGCGGCGCGGCGCGACCCGCTCGACGACGGGCCTGACGACGGCGGGCGGCAGCCCGGCAGCTCGCGATGTCGCGCACGGACGCCGGCCCGAAGCCGGTCAGGTAGCGGCGGACGAGGTGCTCGATCCCCGCGTCCCGGCCGGGCTCGGTCGGCTCCAGCCAGTCGCCGGCGGCGACGTACAGGTCGGCGCGGCGCTGCTCCCACGTGCCCGGCGGCGGCGCCCGCAGCAGGTCGACCCAGAGGCCGATCCCGTTCCACAGGTCGGACGTCACGCCCAGCCGGCGCACGAGCTCGGTCCGCCGCAGCGGCCCGTCCGCGAGCAGGGCCCGCGCTCGCGCGGCCGCCTCGGCCACGGTCGCGGCCTCGATCCGGTTGCGGTGCGCCTTCAGCCACCAGTCCCGGCGCGCGTCGCGGACGCCGGCGACGAGCAGCGGGTAGTCGGCCGCCGAGACCATGTGGATCGTCGCCCGCATGATCGTGCCCTGGACGATCGCCCGCCGCTCGAGGGCGCGCGTGAGGTCGGCCCGGGCGAACCCGTCGAGCCGGCTCCAGAGGCCGATGTAGCCGGACGGCGCGTACTGCGTCTGGAGGCCTCCCAGCCGGTCGACCGCGTCGGCGAGGCGCCCGCCGCGCCGCTCGAGCAGCATCTGCCGGGCGAGCAGGGCGCGGTTGAGCGCCCGCTCGCTCAGGGCCCGCTCGGCCACCGCCTAGCTCCCACGGCGGCCGCGGATGAGGAGCTTGGTGTCGAGCCAGACGGGCTCGTCCGCCGCCATCCGGTGGGCGAGCAGCTCGCGTACGCGCGCGGCCGTCTCGCCCGTGCAGCCGACCCGGGCCAGCCACGGCTCGACCGGGTGGCGCTTGGGGAAGTGCCCGGCTCGCTCGACGGCGAGCCCGGCCGCCTCCATGAACTCGCGCCACTCCGGCTCGGTGTAGGAGCGCACGTGGGTCGGATCGCGCAGCCGCTCGGCCTCCTCGACCCGCTCGTCGGCGTAGAGCGTGTCCTCGACCACGACCAGCCGGCGCGTTACCCGCGCCATCTCGCGCACGGCCGCGGCGCCGTCCGTGAAGTGATGGGCGGCGATGCGGCAGGCGACGGCCTCGAAGCTTCCATCCGGGAACGGAAGCGCCTCGGCCGGGCACACGACGTCGGGGCCCATGCCCTCGGCGGCGTCGCACGTGGTGACGCGGCAGCCGGCCTCGGCCAGCCGGCGGGCGACATGCCCGCCGCCGGTCGCGACGTCGAGCGCCTCGACGTCCGGGCCCGGCTCGCACCAGGCCACGAGCGCGTCCAGGTCGTCTCCCTCCCGGTGGGTCGGGCTGTCCCGGTACGCGTCGGCGCGCGCGCTCCAGGCGTCGCTCATGCCTGGGTCAGGCGCCGGCGACTTCGGGGACGAACCGGTCGACGGGGACGATCTGGTCGACGGGGACGTTCGCGCGCCGGGCGGCGACCATGATCTCCTCGGCCGAAGGCGCCTCGTACAGGCAGTACGAGCGGTGCCGGTCGGCGGAGAGGAACGAGAACAGCCATCGCACGCCCTCGTCGGCGTTCACGTCGACGATGAGGCGCACGTCCTCGTCGGTCAGCTCGAGTTGCTCGGCGAAGCTGCGCTCGATCAGGAAGAGGGGCATTCCGACATGCTACTCGTGTCCCGCCGGCGCCGCCGTGAGCCCGCGACCGTACGCGTAGGCGGCGGCCTCGGTGCGGTTCGCGCAGCCGGTCTTGCGCAGGATGCTGCGCACGTGGTTGGCGGCGGTGTGCTCGCTGACGACGAGCCGCTCGCCGATCTCGCGGTTGCTGAGCCCCTTCGCGACCAGACGCAGGATCTGCAGCTCGCGCGGCGAGAGCCCGTCGGGAGGCGGGCGCCGCGGGCCCAGGCCGCCTTCGGCCCGCACTCGGCCGAGCAACGTCGGCATCCCGATCCGCTCGGCGAGCGCCGCCGACTCCTGCAGCAGCTCCCGGCCGCGGGCGCGATCGTCGCCGCCCGCCTCGACGAGCAGCTTCCCCAGGGCGTACTGGCTGTGGGCGAGCCACGTCCAGGCGCCCATCGACCGCTCGACCTCGAGCGCGACCTCCAGGTGGCCCCGGGCGACCTCGCGCTCGCCCGCCGTGGCGGCGACGACGCCCAGGTAGCGGTCGGCCGACCCGTAGCAGGCGACGCCGTGGCCGACCGTCACGATGCTGCCCGCGCTCGGCAGGAGCTCCGTGTAGACCTCGGCCGCGAGTGCGGCGTCGCCGACCAGCGCGACCGCATCGGCGAGGTAGACGAGCGACGCGAGCCACAGGCCGGTCCGCAGCTCGATCAGCCCCTTCTCGCGCACCCGCGCGAGCTCGCGGCGGGCCTCGTCGTGCATGCCGAGCTCCGCCAGCACCGCCGCCAGGCCGGGGCCCCAGGCGCCGCCCCGGTCCTTGCTGGCCGCCAGGATCCGCACCACCGGCGCCAGCTCGGCCAGCCGGCCCTGCTCGCGCCGGATGCCGAACATCTGGACGCCGTAGGTGGCGGTCGGGTCGCGGCCGGTCAGCAGCCGGCCCCACTCGAAGGAGCGCTCCGCCGTCTCCTCCGCCTCGGCCAGCCGGCCGTCGCTGAGGGCGATCGTCGAGCGGTAGTGCTGGGCCACGTGGATGATGAACGGCTGGCCGACCCGGCTGGCCATCTCGTACACCTCCGCCAGCTCCTGCCGGGCCGACTCGAGGTCGCCGAGCGCGATCAGCGCCGAGATGCGCCACTCCATCGCCTCGGCCTGGAGCTCGATGTCGCCCATCTCCGCGGCCAGGTCGCGGGACTCGGTGAGCATGTCGAGGATCTCGTCCAGTCCCGTCGTGCCCCGGGCCCAGTAGGCGCGCATCAGGACGGTGGCGAGCGCCGGCCGGTCGCAGAGCCGGCGCGCCATCTCGATCGACGCGTGCCGCAGCGCGGCGCCGCGGTCGTGGTCGCCCAGGAACGCGCACGCGCGGGCCTGCCCGGAGAGCACCATCACGCGGAGGCCCGAGTCCTCCTCGCCCAGCATCGCCGCGGCCTCGGTGAGGAACTCGAGCGCCCCGGCGTCGACGGCGGCCATCCGCCAGCACGAGTTCTCGAACCCGACGGCGGCGCGGGCGAAGAGGTCGGCGTCGCCCTCGGCGCGCGCGATGTCGGCCACCCCGCGGTAGGCGTCCAGGGCCTCGGAGCCGCGTCCGGCCCGGTAGCAGGCGGTGCCGAGCGCGAGCTCGATCTCGGCCCGCTGCTGCAGCTCGGCGATGCCCAGCCGCAGCACCGTGCGCAGCGCCTCCACGGCCTCGTCGAATGCGAGGGCGGCGGTCGCCGCCTCCGCCGCGCGCAGGTTGTAGTCGACGGCGCGGCCGGCCCCTCCCAGCGGCGCGGCGACGGTGAAGTGGTGGGCCAGATCCGCGAGCGTACGCGCCGACGGCTGGGGCGAGCCCGACTCGATCGCCTCGCCGGCGCACAGGTGCAGCTCGGCCCGGCGCGGCGCCGAGAGGCGGTCGTAGAGGGCCCGCCGCACCAGCTCGTGGGCGAAGCGGTAGACGAGCGGCCGCTCCGGGACGTCGGCCACCATCCCGCTGCGCAGCGCGAGGTCGATCGACCCGAGCAGCGAGGCCTCGTCCCTGCCGGTGCCGCGCGCCAGGACGGCGAGGTCGAACTCCGGGCCGATGACGGCGGCGAGCTCGAGCACCGCCGTCGTCTCCTCCCCGAGCCGCGCGACCCGCTGCGTCACCACCTCGCGCACCGTGTCCGGGGTCCCGAGCTCCTTCGGCGCGCGTGTCAGGTGGGCGTGGCCGTCCGCCACCACGAGCGCGCCGGTCTCGACCAGCGCCCGCCACAGCTCGATCACGAGGAAGGCGTTCCCCTCGGTCAGGTCGTGGATCGACGCCGCCAGCCGCGGCAGCTCGTCGCCCAGGTCGCCCCCGGCCGCCTGCCCGACCAGCTCCGCGATCTCCGCGCTCGTGAGCCCGGCGAGCCGGAGCGGCACGACCCCCTCGGTGCGGCGCAGGTCGACGAGCGCGGAGGAGAGCTCGGCCGGCACGTCCGCCTCGAGGTCGCGGAAGGTGGCGACGAGCAGCATGCGGGCGTCCGCGGCGGCGCGCGACAGGTGGCGCAGGAGGTGCAGGGTCGGGTTGTCGGCCCAGTGGACGTCCTCGAGGATGACGAGCAGCGGCCGCCGGCGCGAGGCGTTCACGAGCAGCTCGGCCGCCGCCTGGTGGAGCCGGTGGCGCTCGGTGTCCTGATCTGCGGTGACCGGGTCGGGCAGCGGGCCGGCCCGGGCGACCAGGTCGGGGATCAGGCGGGTGAGCTCGCCCCCGCCGGCGCCGAGGTCGCTGCGCAGCTGATCGGGGTCGGTCACCCGCGCCAGGTGGGCGAGCGCCTCCGCCACAGGCTGGTAGGGGATGCGCACGACCGCGTCGCAGCCGCCGTAGAGGACGAGCGCGCCCTCCCGGGCGGCCTCGTGGGCGAACTCGCGCACGAGCCGGCTCTTGCCCGACCCCGCCTCGCCGCCCACGAGCGCAACCCGGCGACCCTCGCCTCCGGCCCGCGGCATGAGGGAGCGAAGGAGCGCCAGCTCGCGCGGCCGCCCGACGAACGGGAAGGATGGCGTCAGGCGCAGCGAACCGGGGAGCTCGGCTGCAGGATCGAGCGCCGGCATAGTCAATTCTGATCATCCCACGCGGCGTCGGCCCGCGTCGAGATTGGGTCAATCCCCGTTATGCGGGCCATCCGGCGCCTTCGTAGCATGCTCGTCCAGAGAGGCAAACGCACAGACAAGGAGACGCAGTGGCAACCACGGCATCACTGGCAGAGCTCGCGGGACGAGAGCTGGCCGGCTTCGGCGGGCAGCTGATCGGCCCGGACGATCCCGGGTACGACGAGGCCCGGGCCGTCTACAACGCGATGATCGACCGGCGCCCGGCGTTGATCGCCCGGTGCGCGTCGCCCGACGACGTGTCCGCGGCGGTCAACTTCGCCCGCCGGCACGAGGTCCCGGTCGCCGTGCGCGGCGGCGGGCACAACGGCGGCGGCCTCGGCACCGTCGACGACGGGCTCGTGATCGACCTCGGCCTCATGCGCGGCATCACGGTCGACGCCGACCGGCGCACCGTCCGCGTCGAGGGCGGCGCGACGTGGGGCGAGGTCGACAGGGCGACGGGCGAGGCCGGCCTGGCCACGCCGAGCGGGATCATCTCGACCACGGGCGTCGGCGGGCTCACGCTCGGCGGCGGCATCGGCCACCTGGCCCGCAGGTACGGCCTGTCCATCGACAACCTGCTCGGCGCCGACGTGGTGCTCGCCGACGGGACGCGCGCCCACGCGAGCGTGCAGGAGAACCCGGATCTCTTCTGGGCGATCCGCGGCGGAGGAGGCAACTTCGGCGTCGTGACGGCGTTCGAGTTCCAGCTGCACCCGGTGAGCACGGTCGTCGCCGGGCCGACGTTCTGGCCGATCGACCAGGCGGGCGAGGTGCTGCGGGCCTACCGCGAGTTCCTGCCCGCGGCCGACCGCGACCTGAACGGCTTCTTCGCCTTCACGTCGGTGCCCCCGGCGCCGCCGTTCCCGGAGGAGCTCCACGGGACGCCGGTGGCGGCCATTGTCTGGTGCCACCTGGGATCGGAGGAGCAGGCGCTCGCGGAGATCAAGCCGATGACCGAGGTCGGGACGCCGCTCCTGCACGGCCCGCATGCGCTGCCGTTCCCCGCGCTCCAGGGCTTCTTCGACCCGCTCTACCCGAAGGGCCACCAGTGGTACTGGCGGGCCGACTTCGTGCGGACGCTGTCCGATCCCGCGATCGCGGCGCACGAGGAGTGGGGGCCGCAGATGCCCTCCGGCCAGTCGACGATGCACATGTACCCGATCGACGGGGCCGTGCACGACGTCGCCGAGGACGCGACGCCGTTCAGCTACCGCGACGCCACGTGGGCCGAGGTGATCGTGGGCGTCGACCCCGACCCGGCCAACGCTGCGGCCATCACGGCCTGGACGAAGGGCTACTGGGACGCGACGCACCCGCACTCGGCCGGCGGCGCCTACGTCAACTTCATGATGGACGAGGGCCAGGAGCGCGTCCGCGCCACCTACCGGGGCAACTACGAGCGGCTGATCAGGATCAAGGCCGCCTACGACTCGGACAACCTCTTCCGCGTCAACCAGAACATCCGCCCGGCGGCGTAGCGGACGGAGCACGCAGACGGGCACGGCGGGCGGGCGCGACCTCGGCAGGGGTCGCGCCCGCTCCGCGCGGGGCGATCGTTCAGCGGCCGACCCGCCCGCCCGGCCGCCGCCGAGGAATCCGTCAGATACGGATCTTGTGCGTGACCCCGTACCTCAGCGAGAGCCTGCCGATGTCGCACTGCGAGAAGTTGTTCAGGCTGCCGTGCGTGAAGGTTGCGCGGTGGATGCGGCCCGTGTGGCTGGTCGTCCACACCTTGTGCCGGCACGGCGTGATGCCGGCCCGCACGACATGGGTGAGGAGCGTTACCTTCGCCCCGCGCGGGAGGACGAACCGTAGACGGAAGTCGGTTTTGACCTGCTCCCGCAGGTAGCCGCTCGTCGCCCGTCGCCCGGGCAGGTGCGCCGTGACCCGGAAGCGGTAGAACCCCGGCTTGACCCGCCCGCCGAAGCGGTTCGCACCGCCCCAGGCCACCGAGAAGTGATCCCGGCCCGTGAACGGGAACGACCGTGTGAGCTTGCCCTTCGCGTTGAAGATCTGCACCGATCCGCTCGCGGCCTCGTTGAGCGTGAACCGGTAGGTGGCGAAGTCGCGGAAGCCGTCGCGGACGAGCGGATAGAACACCTTCGGGCTGAGCGTCGTGCTCGTGATGTGGAGCACCGGGTGCACGCGGCTGCCGGTGATCGCCGCGGTTGCGGTCATCGCGTCCGAGAACGTGATGGTGAGTAGACGTCCCCGCCTGCCGCCTGGTTCCCGTGCGACCACGACCTGTCGCCCGCGACTACCGTCCACCGCGTCGAAACGAGGGGGATGGCGATGCAGAAGGTGGCGCTCGGCAGTCAGGGGCTGACGGTGTCCCGGCAGGGGCTGGGGTGCATGGGGATGTCCGAGTTCTACGGGGAGCGGAACGACGCGGAGTCGATCGCGACGATCCATCGCGCGCTCGAGCTGGGCGTCACGCTGCTCGACACGGCCGACATCTACGGGCCGCACACGAACGAGCGCCTGGTCGGGAAGGCGATCGCCGACCGCCGCGAGCAGGTCGTGGTGGCGACGAAGTTCGGGATCGTGCGTGACCCGGACAATCCGGCGGCGCGCGGCGTGAACGGTCGGCCGGAGTACGTGAAGGCGCGTTGCGACGACTCGCTCGGCCGGCTCGGCATCGACCACATCGACCTCTACTACCAGCACCGCGTCGACCCGAACGTCCCGATCGAGGAGACGGTCGGAGCGATGGCGGAGCTCGTCGCCGCGGGCAAGGTGCGCTACCTCGGCCTGTCGGAGGCCGCCCCCGAGACCGTCCGGCGCGCACACGCCGTGCACCCGATCTCGGCGCTCCAGACCGAGTACTCACTCTTCGAACGCCACCCCGAGGAGGAGATCCTGCCGACGGTGCGAGAGCTCGGCATCGGCTTCGTGCCCTACAGCCCGCTCGGGCGCGGGTTCCTGACCGGGTCGTTCACGAGCCTGGACGACCTCGACGCCGACGACTTCCGCAAGGGCCAGCCGCGGTTCCAGGGCGAGAACCTCGATCGCAACCTCGCGATCGTCGAGCGCGTCCGCGCGATCGCCGAGTCGCACGGCGCGACGCCGGCGCAGGCCGCGCTGGCGTGGGTGCACGCGCAGGGCGGCGACGTCGTGCCGATCCCGGGCACGAAGCGGCGCCGCTATCTCGAGGACAACGTTGCGGCGCTCGACATCGCGCTCACCGTCGACGAGCTCGCCGCCCTCGAGGAGGTCGGCGGCGCCCACGGCGACCGCTACGCCGACATGTCCGGCGTGAACCGCTGATGGCGCGCGAGGGCCTGCCGTTCTCCATCGACGAGTACCGCGACCGGGCCGCGCGCGTGCGGGCGCGGATGCGCGAGCGAGAGGTCGACGTCCTGTTCGTCACCAGCCCGGCGAATCTGTGCTACCTGACCGGGTTCGAGTCGATCTGGTACCCGCCCCGGGCTCCCGTCGGCGTCGTCGTGGCCGCGGACGACGAGCGGCTTGTGTTCTGCGACTACGAGCGCCACGAGACGCTCGCGCGCGAGACGGCCCACTACGACGACGCGGTGTTCTACCGCTACGAGAACGTCCTTGACACGATCGCGGAGACCTTCCGCGCGCGGGGATGGCTCGAGGGCGCGATCGGGCTCGAGCGCTGGTCGCCGGCGCCGGGCGCGCCGCTCCTCGACGAGCTCGGCTCGCGGCTGGCCGGGCTGGGCGGAAGGATCGTCTCCGGCGACTGGATCGTCGATCGCGTGCGACTGGTGAAGTCGCCTGCCGAGATCGAGTGCGTGCGCCGGGCCGGTGCGATCGTCGACGCCGCCTTCGACGATCTGGTCGAGCATCTCCGCCCGGGCCAGACCGAGCTCGAGATCGCCGCCCGTCTGGACTCGGTGACGGCCGGGCAGGGCGGCGAGCGGGCCGCGATCCAGACGATGGTGTCGGCCGGGCCCGGCGTGTGGTGCCGCACGCACGCGCCGCCGGGGCGGCGCCCGGTCGAGGTCGGCGACGTCATGTACGTCGACGCGTGCGGCGTCGTCAACCGCTACCACGCCGACGTATGCCGGACGTTCTCGATCGGCCGTGACCATCCCGAGGCCCGGGCCATCCTGGACGTCACGTCCCGGAGCGTCGAGGAGGTGCGACGAGCCGTGAAGCCGGGCGACCCGCTCGATGTGGCCCAGCGCGTGGCCGAGGACTACGTCTTCTCCCGCTTCCCGCGCGAGCAGGTGTGGTGGGTCGGCGGCTACGCGCTCGGGATCGCCATGTCGCCGAACTGGGTCGGGCACACGTACCTCTCGAACGACGCCTTCGAGCAGTTCACGTGGGAGCCCGGCTACCTCACGAACTACGAGAACGTCCTCTTCGGGTTGTACGATTCCGTGCCTCAACCCGGCGCGCCGCGGGCAGGTTACACCGCCTCGTACATGGAGACCCTGCTCATGACCGACCACGGCATCGAGGTGCTCTCCCGGCGGCCGCGCACGCTCACGGTGGTCGGCGGATAGCTCGATCACGCGCCGCCCGCGGCCGTCGCAAGTACGGAGACGATGGTGTGCGCGTCCGGCGGCTCACCGTCCGGCCGGAGCCGTGATTAGACTCGCTTCCATGTCCAAGTCCAAGCCCACGGCTCGTGAGGCAGCTGTGGGCCTCGCACTCGTCGCCGTCTGGACGTTGGTAGCCGCGTGGCAGGCGGTGGCCGTGTTCCCGTGGAACCATGGTGGCGTCTACGTCCGTGCGGTTGGGGGTCGTGGACTCGGCGTCCGAGGCGGTGATCGTCACCGTGCTCGCGGCATGGCTCATGAGCACCAGTCGGTTCCTCCGTTCCTCATGAGTCAGTCGCCGTACGATCGAACGGCCGCGTTCGTCGGCACGCGATACCGGCGCAACCCGGTCGCCTTCTGCGCGTTCGTTCTGGCTGCGGCCTGGACGCTCTGGACGCTCTACGAGGTGCTGTCCCTTTCGCCATCCGGCCTTGGCTGGTACGAGCGTGGGCGCGAGGTGATCGCGGAGACCGGCAGTGGGCTGATCATCGCGGCGGGCGTGGCGTGGCTGGTCGACATCGTGCGCGGCCGCGAGTAACAGGATCGGCAGGCGCCAGGGGCCGGCCCTCGGCGCCCGTGTGCGACATGTCGTGGGCATTCGACCGCGACGCGGGCTTCACCGCGAGCTACATGGAGACGCTGCTGATGACCGAGACGGGCATCGAGCCGCTGTCCTCGCGGCCGCGCACGCTCACCGTGGTTGGTGTGTGAGGCGCTGCGGTGGGCCGTCTCCCGATCGGGGCTGGCCCGTCGTGCCCCGATCACGGGGCATACCGGGCGAACGCCCCGGTGGTGACGACCGTGGCCTCGGCGAGTGAGTCGCATCGGTTCGATGTGGGAGTCACAAGGGCGGTGATGGCCGCCGAAAACTGAAACGCCTCCCCGCCGCCGTCACTGATCTCCCACTGGTAGAGACGCTCGTTCGCCGTCTCGGCTCTTGGCAACGTAAAGGGTGCGGCGAGGCCCGCGAGAGAGACGACACCGCGAGTGCGAGCGAGTGTTTCGGTGACGTGCGGTGGGCCTTCGCCCTCTGCCCAGGTTGTGAGCCTGAACGAGGCCACGGTCTGGCGGGAGCAGTTCACGCTGACTCTTCCAATGCCCTTGATTCGGATCAGTTCGCCGTGGTGTCCGAGAGACCAGGAGTGCTGTGCGTCGGTCACCGTCGTTCTCGCCGAATAGCTGCCGATCCCGCCCTTCACCGGCGCCACATAGGACACGGACTCCTGGCGGAGCGAGCGACCGACGGTACGTGGTCCATGCCCCGCGAGGGCCCTGTGCGCGCTCGCGTCGGTCTCAGAGGCGCGCGAGGAACCGAGGCACCCGGCTCCGAGAACCACCAGAAGAGCTGCGAAGGCGCAGACACGATTCACTCACCTTGTACGGCGCACGCCCGTCATCACATCCTTGCAGCGCGCCCCCGGCCGCTCACCGTGGTCGGCGCCTAGAGCCTTCGCTCACAGGTCCGGGTCGGGCACGAACTCGCGCACCTCCTGCGCGCAGCGGCAGGCGACGGCGAACTTCGCCGCCCACCGAAGCGCCTCGTCACGCGATCCCACGTCGACGATCGCGAACCCGCCGACGTACGCCTTGGCCTCCGGGCCGTCGGTGACCGTTCCGTCGGCGGCCACCACGCTCACCGTCTGGTGGGAGTGCAGCCCGCCTCCGAACACCCAGGCGCCGGCGTCCATGGCCTCCTGCGCCACCGCGTGCGCCGCCTCGGCCACGGCGGGCAGTTCTTCCTCGGGGAAAGTCATCGCGCCGTCGTCGAACGAGATCAGGAACCGGGTCATCGCCAGCTTCACCATACCGGCCGCGATACCCTGCTCGGGTGCCCAGGGCCCCCGTCCCCGACGCGGTCGGCGAGTTCCTCGCCCGCCCGAACCCCGCCGTCGTCGCCACGTTGCGGCCCGACGGCTTCCCGCACACCGCGGCGACCTGGTACGTGTGGGAGGACGGGCGCTTTCTCGTCAACATGGACGAGACCCGCCGCCGGCTCGACTACATGCGGCGCGACCCGCGCATCTCGCTGACGACCCTCTCGCAGGACGAGTGGTACCACCAGGTGACGCTCATGGGCGAGGTCGTCTCGATCGAGCCCGATCCCGACCTGCGCGACATCGACCGGCTCTCCACCCATTACTCCGGCAACCCCTTCGGCGCCCGCCACCAGCACCGCTGGAGCGCGTGGGTGCGGGTCGACCGCTGGTTCGGGTGGGACGGCGGGACGTCGTGGCCCCGGAAGGAGGACGGCGCGTGAACGGGCTCGAGCTCGTGAGCCTGGAGGCGCCGACCGAGGTGCGGACGTTCGAGAAGGGCAGGTTCGAGGTCTACCGGGTGGGGCCGATGACGCTCGGCCGGGCGACGTACGAGCCGGGCTGGCGCTGGTCGACGCACGTGGGGGCGAAGACCGGGGAGGCCTCGTGCCGGGTGGAGCACGTCGGGCTCGTACTGAGCGGACAGGCGATGGCGGCGATGGACGACGGCACCGAGCGCGTCATGCGCGCGGGCGAGTTCTTCCACGTGCCGCCCGGCCATGACAGCTGGGTGGTCGGCGACGAGCCGTACGTCTCGCTGCACATCATGGGCAGTGAGGGCTACGCCGCCGAGTAGCGGTTTCTCGCGACCCGCGAGTTTGCATCGTAGTGCGATATGATGCTGGTATGTTCGATGTCGTCGCCCTCATCGTCGGTGTCAGCGGCGTCGCCGTCCTGGCGAGTGCCGCGGCGCTGATCGGCGCGGTCCTCTCGATCGGGCGGGCCGACCACCGAAACCCGGTGGCCTACCGCTGGATCGCCTGGCACGACCGCCGCTCCGCCCTGCGGCGCTGACCGGTGGAGTGGCCTGCCCGGGCCGCGCGCGCCCTCCCGGAGGGCGCGTTCGCGGCCGTGATGGCGACCGCCATCGTCTCGCTCGCGAGCGATGACCAGCTGCCCGTGCTCTCCGACGTGCTGCTGGGGATCGCGACCGCGGCGCTGGTGGTGCTGGCCCCCCTCGCCGTCGTCCGCCCGCGCGTCCGCGGGAGCCGGGCCGGGTGGTGGGACGCGGTCACGTTCGTCGCCGCTGTGGGCGCCGTCGGGGCCGGGTTCGCGGCCCGCGGCGAGTCGGATGTCGCCCACGCCCTCGAGCTGCTCGCCGTCGCCGCCTGGCTGCCGACCGTGCTGCGGCCCGTGCCGTGGACGCGCGCCGGCGGCCGCAGGCAGGGCGACGAGGCGTCCGGCCGCCGTCTGCTCGCCATCGTCGCCATGCAGTCCGCGGTCATCTCGGCCGCCGCGCTCGACCGCTCGGCGGCGTCGAGCGCCCTCGCCTGGGCCGTCACGCTCGTCTGGGCGGTTGCGCTCGTCGCCCAGGTGCCGCTGGCGCGGCCGATCGCCCGCGGCCTCCTCATCCGCCGCCAGCGCGGCCGGTTCCGGGCCGACGACTGGATCCTCATGGGCGTCCTCGCCATCTCCGCGCTCGCGGCCTCCGCGCTGCTCGACGCGCCGGACGTGCCACTGCGGGAGGGCGTCGGCCTCGTCGGCCTCGTCGCCTGGGTCGGCGCCTGCCTGTGGATCCCGCTCCTCGCCCTCATCGACGTCGCCTGCGCGGTCGGCCGCCGTCCGGGCGCTCCGGACGCGCTGCGATGGAGCATGGTGTTCCCGCTGGGCATGTTCGCGGCGTCAGCCCAGTCGCTGGGGCGCGCGGCGGGGCATCCGGTCATCCACCGCGTCGGGCTCGATGCGACCTGGATCGCGCTCGCGGCGTGGGCGGCCGTCGCCCTCGGAACCGTGGGCGGTGCCGTCGCCCGCCGTGCCGGCCCGATCGCCGGGCGTCAGCTGCCCGAGTAGTAGGGGTTGCGCAGCCCGTCGCGGCGGTCGACGAGATCGCGGGCGGCTGCCGGGTCACGGCCGGAGACGGCCAAGCCCACCGCCTTGCGGGTCGCCCGGCGGGCGGAATCGCGGACGGCCGTCTCGTCGCCCGCGGCGGTGTCGATCCAGACCGCCACGAAGACGATCGTCTCGTCGGTCGGTGGGAGCAGCCCCTCCGCGACGGCGTCGAGCACGCCCTGGCCGACGCCGAGCTGCGTCGCGCCGTAGGTGATCGTCGCGTGGCGGTCGCCGGCCAGCGTCGACTTGTTCATCATCACGGTCGGGGGCCAGACCGGCTCGTAGTGATCCTTGTCGGGCCCGACGCAGACGAGGATCGGGCTGTGGCCCTGGCGCGGGGTGGTGAAGGCCGTCATCAGCGCCGCGGCGGTCGTGCCGCCCCGGCGGGCGAGGATCACGTTGACGTGGCAGCCGTCCGGGTCGGTGCCGGACCAGCCCTCACCGATCGCCCCGTCGAGCGAGCGCTCTGACCTGCTCATCAGCCCTCCTTGGCTCGTGGTTTTCGTGTCCGCGCCGGGTCGTCAGGCGCGAAACACGCTGGTAGGCTAGAGCGAGAACGTGTCACGCGGCAGGCAGGGGCTTTGGATGGGTGCACGAGGGCGACGGGCGCGCGTGTGCGCGGCTGCGGCCGTGGTCGTTGCGGTCGCGGCGGCGGCCGGCGCGGCCGGCGGCGGGAGCGCCGGCGCGGCGGCGAAGCCGGGCGTCATCATGACCTGGGGCAGCGACGCCGACGGCCAGCTCGGCAACGGGTCCGCGGGCGGCCACCTCAGGGCCGCGGCGGTACCCGGGATGACGAACGTCATCGACATGCACGGCGGCCGCGAGCACGTCGTCGCGCTGAAGAAGAACGGCACCGTCTGGACGTGGGGCCACAACAACGACGGCCAGCTCGGCGACGGCACGAAGACCAACCGCCAGGCGCCGGTGCAGGTCAAGGGACTCACGGGCGTCCGCGACGTCGCGACCGGGCACTACTCGAGCATCGCCCTCAAGAACGACGGCACCGTCTGGGCCTGGGGCCTGAACAACTTCGGCCAGCTCGGGAACGGCACCACGACGACCAGCACCGTCCCCGTGCGGGTCAAAGGTCTGACGAACGTGATCCGCATCGCCGGCGCCCGCGACCACTCGCTCGCGGTCACGTCCGACGGCACCGTCTGGGCGTGGGGCGGCAACGAGTTCGGGAACCTCGGCGACGGCACGACGCAGAACAGCGACGTGCCCGTGCAGGTGAAGGGCCTCGCGAACGTGAAGTTCGTCGCCGGCGGCCGCGACCACAGCCTCGCCATCGAGCAGAACGGCTCGGTGTGGGCGTGGGGCTGGAATCAGTACGGCCAGGTCGGCGACGGGAGCAAGACGAACCGGCTCCTGCCCGTGCACGTCGGGGGCCTCCCCGCGGCGGCCGTGCAGGTCGCGGCGGGCGCGAACCACAGCCTCGCGCGGCTCTCGAACGGCACCGTCTGGGCCTGGGGCCAGAACAGCTTCGGCCAGCTCGGCGACGGCACGGGTGCCGGCCGGCTCACGCCCGTGAAGGTGCCCGGGATCGCGAACGCGATCAACGTCGGGGCCGGTCGCCTGCACTCGCTCGCGATCGAGAAGGACCGGTCGGTGTGGGCCTGGGGCGACAACGACTTCGGGCAGCTCGGCGACGGGACGACGGCGAACCGGATGAGGCCGGTGCGCGTCTCCGGCGTGGCCGGGGGCGAGGAGGTCGCGGGGGGTCGCGACTACAGCGTCGCCCTCGTGCAGCCGTAGCGCCCGGAGGGGGTTGCTCACGAAGGACGGCTCCCGTCGGGGGCGGGGGCCGTCCTCATCCGTAGCAGGGCCTCCGAGGCCGCCTCGGGGCCGAGGTCGTCGAAGCGGTCGATCCGGCGCAGCTCCGGGAAGCGCCACGCCCACACGACGGCGACCGCGACCGACGCCGCGCCGCCCAGGATGACGGCCGGCACCGCGCCGAGGATCGCCGCCGCCGCACCCGACTCGAACGCGCCGAGCTCGTTCGACGCGCCGATGAAGACCCGCTCGACCGCGCTCACCCGCCCTCGCAGCGCGGGCGGCGTCAGGAGCGGCGAGAGCGTGCTGCGCACCACCATGCTGACCATGTCCGCCCCCGCCAGGGCCGCCAGGGCGAAGAGCGACAGGACGAAGCTGCGCGAGACCCCGAACACGATCGTGAACACGCCGAACAGCGCGACCACCGCGAAGAGCGTCTCGCCCACGCGCCGGCGCAGCGGCCGGGCCGAGATGAGCGCGCCGACGACGACGGCGCCGACGCCCGGCGCGGCCCGCAGGATCCCGTTCCCGGTCGCGCCGACGTGCAGGATGTCGCGCGCGAACACCGGCAGTAGCGCCGTCGCGCCCCCGAACAGCACCGCCATCAGGTCGAGCGAAATGGCGCCGAGCAGGGGGCGGGTGTGGAAGATCAGGCGCACGCCGTCGAGCACGTCCGCGAGCTGCGGCTCGTGGTCGCCGACATGGGCGACGCCGATCGCCCGCGGGACGACGGGCAGCAGGATCGCCCCCGCTCCGGAAAAGGCGGCCGCGAACAGGTACGGCGCCGGCGCCCCGATCGTCTGCGTGATGCCGCCGACCGCCGGCCCGGCGATCATCGCCGCCTGGCCCGCGGATGTCACCATCGCGAAGGTCTGGGACAGGTTCTCCGCGGCCACGCCGGCGGCCAGCAGCGGCCCCAGCGTGGGGCCGACGAACGCGTTGCCGATGCCCCACCCGAATGCGAGCAGGTAGAGCGGCCACACCGCGGTGTCTCCCGCGGCGGCGTCGATCGCGAGCACGACCGCGATCGCCGTCCCCCAGACGAGCCCGAGCCCGGCGACGAGGCGGCGGTCGTGGTGGTCGATCACGTGCCCCGCCGGCAGCGCGAGCAGCACCGCCGGCACGAACTCCGCCAGGCCGAGCAGCCCGAGCACGAGCGGATCGTGCCGGCGGGCGTATGCCTGCCACCCGATGGCGGTCGCCGTCGCCCCCAGCGCGAGGCTGGTGAGGATCTCGACGAGCACCATGACGGTGACGATGCGGGTTCCCTGCCGGAGCATCCGCACGGATGCTTGCTGATCCGGGCCCCGGCGCGAGCCGCATGCCCTGCGACCGGAAATCTCTGGAAAAACCCCCCGGTCGGCGGAGGCCGTGTACGCCGTTTCGGGGAGGGTCGGCGTCCGCGAGGCGATCTAGCATCTTCGACCAGTGAGCGGTACGACCACCGAAGACGCCAGGTCTCCGCTGCCGGCGCGCGATCCGGTGGTTTCCGCGCGCCGGATCGGCGAGGTTGGCGACGCGGCCGCCGGACGGGTGCGGCTGCTGCTCGTCGACTCCGACGAGGTCGCCGCCCGCCAGCTGCAGCGCCAGCTGCATGAGTTCGGGGCGGGGTTCGAGGTTGCCGTCGCCGGACGGCTGAGCACGGCGCTCGCGCACCTCGCCACCGCGCCCACCGACGCCATGCTGGTCGATCTCACGCTGCCCGACGGAAGCGGCCTCGAGACGCTCGGCCGCCTGCGAGCGGGCGCCTCCGACCTGCCCATCCTCGTGCTGGCGGCCCGCAACGACGAGGAGCTCGCCCTCGAGGCGCTCGGCGCCGGGGCGAGCGACTACCTGCTCAAGGGGCAGGCCAGCCGCGATCTGGTGGCCCGCGCCGTCCAGTACGCGGTCGAGCGCGAGCGCCTGCTCGTCGCCGAGCGCGAGAGCCGCCGCGACGCCGAGGCGGCCCGCTCGAGCGCGCTTCGCACCCAACGGGCGCTCGAGGTGAGCGAGAAGCGGCGCCGCTCCCTGCTCGGCTCGATGCTGCGGGCCGAGGAGGCCGAGCGGCAGCGGATCGCCGTCGAGCTGCATGACGACACCGTGCAGGTGATGGTGGCGGCGCTCGTCGGCATGGATGCCTGCCAGGCGACCATCGACCGCGACGACCCGGGCGGCGCGCTCGAGAGCATGGCCCGGGCGCGGGCGACGCTGTCGGAGGCCGTCGACCGCGTGCGCCGGATGAGCTTCGAGCTGCGGCCCCCGCTGCTGGACGCCCAGGGCCTCGGGCCCGCGGTCGCCGATCTCGTGGACGAGGTCGCGGCCGAGTGCGGGCTGGAGCGCCGGGTCGAGGTGTCGCTGCGCCGCTACTCGCCCGAGATCGAGATCCTCACCTACCGGACGGTCCGCGATCTGATGGCCAACGTCCGCAAGCACGCGCGCGCGCAGACGGTCGAGCTCGACCTGCGCGAGGAGCGCTCCGCCGTCGTCTGCACCCTGCGCGACGACGGCGTCGGGTTCGACGCCGGCGGGATCGAGCGCGCGACCGGTCGGCGCGGCATGCGCCTCCACCTCGGCCTGGACGCGACCGTCGAGCGCGTCCGCGTCGCCGGCGGCACGTTCGCGATCGAGTCGGCCCCGGGCGGCGGGACATCGGTGCGCTTCAGCATCCCGATCCACCGCCAGGGCGACGTGCGCGCGGGGTAACCCGCCTACCGGGTCAGACCCCGAACGGCGGGCGTGACGGTTTTGTTGCACCTCGAGCAGGGGGACTGTCCCCGTTTGGGGACTGTCCCCGATTCCCGGCGACGCGCTCGCCGGCGCGAGCATCCTCGGCCGCACGCGCGCGCTGCGCACGCTGGTCCTCGGCGGCGAGGACTACCTGCCCCTGTACGGGGGCGAGGCGGGGCTGGCCGACGGCCGCACCGTCGGGCGGGCGCGCAGCTGCGCCTACGGGTTCACCGTCCGGCGCAACATCGCCCCGCCGACGTCCTCTACGACCCGGAGCATCTGCGCGTGCGGGGCTGACCCGTTACGGTCCGCGCGTGGCCGCGCCGTCCGTCATCCTCGCCCTCGACCAGGGCAGCTCGAGCACCCGCTGTATCGCCTACGACGCGCGGCTGCGCCCGGTCGCCGCGGCGGTCTCGGCGGTCGAGACGGCCCGCCCCGGACCGGGCATGGTCGAGCACGACCCGGACGCGGTCCTCGCCGGTGCCCTGGGGGCGATCGCCGAGGCCCGCGCCGGCGGCGGCGGCGAGGTGGCCGCGGTCGGCATCGCAGACCAGACCGAGACGTTCGTGCTGTGGGAGCGCGACTCCGGGCGCGCCGTCACGCCGCTCATCTCGTGGCAGGATCAGCGGGCCGAGGAGCTCTGCCGGGCGCTTGCCGCCGAGCCGGCGGCGGAGCGGATCGCGGCCGTCACGGGACTCGCGCTCGACCCCACCTTCTCGGCGCCGAAGCTCGCCTGGCTCTTCGGCCGCGACCCGGCCCTGCTCGCGCGGGCCGAGGCGGGCGAGCTCGCCTTCGGCGACGTCGCCTGCTGGCTGGCGTGGCACCTCTGCGCCGGGGCCGGCCACGTCTCCGAGCCCTCGAACGCCTGCCGCAGCCTCCTGCTCGACATCGGCTCGACCGCGTGGGACGACGGGCTGCTCGACCTGTTCGGCGTCCCAGGGGCGCTGCTCCCGCAGGTGCGCGACTCCGATGGCTCGGGCCTCGTCACCGCCGCGGAGGCGGCCGGATTCGAGGCGCCGATCGCGGCCATGCTCGGCGACCAGCAGTCCGCTCTGTACGGCCAGGGGTGCACCGCTCCCCGGATGGCGGCGCTCACCCTCGGCACGGGCGCGTTCGTGTGGATGAACGCCGGCGGCGAGCGGCCCGACCCGCCCGCCGGCGTCCTGGCGACGGTCGCCTGGCAGACGGCCCGCGAGGGCCGCACCTACGCGCTCGAGGCCTTTGGCGCCAACGCCGGCAACGCCCTCGGCGTGCTTCGCGCGAGCGGCCTCGTCGACGCCAATTGGCGCACGCGTGCCCCGGATTGGCGCCGGCCGCACCCCGTCGTCGTGCCCGCGCCCGCCGGCCTGGGGACGCCGCACTGGCACGGCGCCGACCGCGTGACCGTGCTCGGGGCGAGCAGCGCCACGACGGCGGACGACCTGGCCGCCGCCTGGGCCGCCGGCGTGGCCCACCAGGTCGCCGATGCGCTGGCCGCCCAGGAGGCGTCGGGCGGCATCGACGTTCTGCGCGTGGGCGGCGGGCTGGCGGCCGACCGGGCGCTGCTGCAGGCGATCGCCGACCTCTCCGGCCGGGTGCTCGAGGTGGCGGCCGACCTCGAGGCGACGGCGCGCGGGATCGCGGAACTCGTTGCCGCGTCCGCCGGCGTGTTGGATGCCGACGCCGGCGGGCACGCCGTCGCGCACCGGGTGGAGCCGGCGCTCGACGCCGCCGGGCGGGAGCGCGAGCGCGCGCGCTGGCGCGAGGCGCTCGAGGTGCACATGCACCCGGAGGCGGGATGAGCGAGGCGGCGCTGGGGCCGGCCGCCCGCACTACGGCGCTCGAGCGACTGCGGGCCGAGCGATTCGACCTGCTCGTCGTCGGCGGCGGGATCACGGGAGTCGGCATCGCGCTCGACGCGGCCACCCGCGGCCTCTCGGTCGCCCTGGTCGAGGCCCACGACATCGCCTGGGGGACGTCGAGCCGCTCGAGCAAGCTCATCCACGGCGGGCTGCGCTACCTGGAGATGCTCGACTTCGGCCTCGTCCGCGAGGCGCTGCGCGAGCGCCGCCTGCTCCTGACGAAGCTCGCCCCGCACCTGGTGCGGCCGGTGCCCTTCCTCTTCCCGCTGCGGCACCGGGTGTGGGAGCGGCCGTACCTCGGCGCCGGGCTCCTGCTCTACGACTCGATGGGCGGCACCCGCCACCTGCCCCGGTCGCGGCACCTCTCCAAGCGGGCCGCCCTGCGCTCCGCACCGGCGCTGCGCCCCGACTCGCTCGTCGGCGCGGTGCGGTTCCACGACGCCCAGGAGGACGATGCCCGCTTCGCCGTGCACGTCGCGCGCACGGCCGCGGGGCACGGGGCGGCGATCGCGACTCGCGCGACGGTCACGGCGTTCGCACGCGACGAGGAGGGCCGCGTCGTGGGGGCCCGCGTCCGCGACGGGCTCGGCGGCGGGGAGCTCGACGTCCGCGCCCGCCACACCGTCGTCGCCGTCGGCGTCGCCACCGACCAAGTGCTCGAGCTGGCGACGGGCATCCCGCACAGCGCCCTGCGGCCGTCGAAGGGCATCCACCTGCTCGTCCCCCGAGCCGCCATCCCGATGCGCACGGGGCTTTTCATGCGCACCGAGAAGAGCATCTTCCATGCCATCCCCTGGGGCGAGGATCACTGGCTCCTGGGAGACACCGACACCGACTGGGACGGCGGGGCGGATGCGCCCGTGGCCAACCGGGCGGATGTCGAGTACGTGCTCGCCAAGGTGAACAGCGTGCTTGTGCGGCCGATCGAGAAGGCGGAGATCTGCGGCGTCTACGCCGGCCTGCGGCCGCTGGTGGCCGCGGAAAGCGCGGCGTCCACGACCCGACTCTCCCGCGAGCACCGCCTCTTCGCCCCGTTGCCGGGCCTGACCGCGATCGCCGGCGGCAAATACACGACCTACCGGGTCATGGCCCGCGACGCGGTCGATGCGGCCGCCCGCGACCTGGGAGGCGCCCCACCCTCGCGCACGCACGACGTGCCGCTCGTCGACGCCGCCGGCGAGGTCGACGCCATCGCCGCCGCCGACGCCGCCCTGGCCGGGCCGATTGCCGGCACCCGCCACCGCGCCGCCGACGCGGTCCACGCCTGCACCCACGAGGGCGCGCTCGACCTGGACGACGTCCTCACCCGCCGGCTGCGCGTCTCGATCGAGGTGCCCGACCGCGGCCGGGCCGCCGCCGCCGCGATCGCCCCGTTCGTCGCTTCGGCCCTGGGTTGGCCGGACGCGCGGGCGGCGGACGAGCTCGCCCGCTACCTGCGCCTGCGCGACGCCGAGGCCGCCGCCGAGGACGCGCCCGACGACGCGACCGCCCGCGAGCGCTACCGCACCGTCCTCACCCGCCAATAGGGGTCAGACCCCGTTTGGCGGGTGCGGGCGAGGTCTCTTTGGGACGGGAAGTCCTGACGTACTGACGAGGTTCCCTTCGCCGAAGTGGCACGCGCGGTGGCTCGTGGGGAACCATGGGTTCCCCCACGTTCAAAACATCGTCTGGAGCTTCGTGAACGAGCCGCCGGCGGGGTTCCCGGCCGGGTCGGTGATCGTCGGCGCCGGCGTGTAGGTGACCGTGACGTTCTTCACGGTCCCGAGAGCGCCGCAGCCGGCGCCGGCGCACGTCCCCAGGATCCGCGCCGTCAGCGACACCTGGGCGCTCGAGTACGAGAGCAGCGACGACGACCAGCTCGCGCTCGCCCCGTCGGCGGTCACGTAGCCGTCGCTGCCCAGATCCAGCGAGCCGGCGATGAAGCTCCCGATCGTGAGCGTGTCGTTGCCCGGCCCCGCCGGATCGGTGATCGTGATCGTCGTCGTCGCCGGGATCGAGGACGGCAGCAGCGGCTCGCTCCACTCGGCCGTGATCTCGTCGCAGTCCTCCGCGACGCCCGCCGTGTTCACCGTCCCGGCGCAGGTGCCGTTGGTCGTGTTGTGCTGGTGCCGGAACCCGACCGGCACCGGCCCGGCGCCGTCCGCGGGCGCCGCCGCGGCGAAGGAGGCGCGGTTCCCGCCCGTATCCTGGATCTCGTTCCCCGCCCCCAGGCCGACCCTGAACAGGGTCACGCTCGTGTCGGGCTGATCCGTCCAGCCGCCGATCACCAGCGTGGCGGTGTTCCCGCTCGTCGACACCGACTGGAGCGACCCGCCGGAGGGGACGTTCGAGAGCGTCCACCCGGCCGTGCAGGGCGCGGCGCAGGTGGCCAGCGGCTCGTTGAACGCGACCGTGACCCGGTCGACGAAGCCGTCCTGGTTCGTGTCGAGCATCGTCATGCCGGTCATGGCGGGCGGCGTGGCGTCGCCCGCGGCGCCCGGGTCGCGGACGCCGACGTAGGTGGTCGACGAGTTGTTGCCGGACACGGCGTCGAACTGCGTTCCCGCCACCGAGGCCGAGTTGATCAGCGTCTGCGGCGTGCCGGGAGCCGTCATCGGGATGGTGACCGTCTCCGAGTCGCCCGGGGCCATCTGGCCGATGTCGCAGGTGACGGTCGCAGACCCGGAGCACGACCCGGCGGTGGTGGTGACGCTGCCGGAGAGGGAGGAGTTCGACGGCAGCGCGTCGGTGACCGTCGCGTCGGGCTCCGGGCTGGGCCCGCTGTTCGTGATCGTGAGCGTGTAGGTGAAGCCGGCCCCCTGGTCGACCTTGGCCGGGACGGACGTCGACACGCCGAGGTCGGCGCCGCCGGCGCTCGTGACCGTGGTGGTGGCGGTGGAGGAGTTGTCCGTGGTGTCGGGATCGGCCGTCGTCGAGGAGACCGACGCCGTGTTCGCGATCGTGCCCGCGGCTGTCGCCGTGGCGGTGATCGTGACCGAGCCGCCGGCGGTGCTGACGGCGCCCATCGGGCAGGTGACGGTGTGGCTGGGGTCGGCGTAGGTGCAGCCTGGTGCGCTCTCGAACGTCAGCCCGGCGGGCAGGACGTCGGTGACGGTCGTCGCGAGCGCGGTGTCAGGGCCGGCGTTGTCGACGTTCGCCGTGAAGGTCACGTCCTCGCCGACGTCCACGCTCGCCGGGGCGCCGGAGAATGCGATCGACAGGTCGGCCGAGGCCGCCGCCGCGCCGTCCGTGAACGAGGCGAAGTTCAGCCGCTTCTGATCCTGGACGCGGGTGAAGTCGCCGCCGACGTAGAGCTTGTTGCTGCCCTCGGCGTCGAGCGCGAAGACGCCCAGGAACCCCGAGGTCACGGCCGGGAGCCAGGTCGTATCCAGCGTGCCCGTCGAGGCGTTGGCGCGGACGAGCTGGTTGACGGCGGTGCTCCTGTACTTGAAGAAGTGGCCGCCGAAGTAGGGGACGTCGTTCAGGACCGCGGTGGCCTGCACGTTGCCGTCGGTCGTCTGTTCCCAGACCTTGGCGCCGGTGGTGAGGCTGACGGCGAGCGCCTTGCCGCCGCTGCCCCCGCCGCCGCCGTACAGCCGCGTGCTGCCCGGCGACAGGGCGAGTACCGGGTAGGTGGGGTGGTAGACGCCGGTGATGGACGCGCCGGTGGTCGGGTTGACGGCGGTCAGGCTCTTCTGGGAGGTGCCGTTGACCGTGGCGAAGTTGCCGCCCATGTAGAGCCGGGTGGGCGTGAGCACGAGGGCGCGGACGAGGTTGTCGGCGGTGACGCTGAATCCCGGCACGAGCGACCCGTCGGAGGCG
>JAICJM010000077.1 GCA_025928435.1 Thermoleophilia bacterium | reverse complement strand
GAGTTCGGCGTGAACACCATGACCGACGCCTACGGGATCTCGGACGAGCTCGCGGCGATGATCGAGCGGGGCGGCGAGGAGGCCGTGACCGCCGGGATGCCGGACGAGTGGCTCGAGGATCTCACCCTCACCGGCTCGCCGGACGAGGTCGTCGCCAAGATCCGGTGGTGGCTCGAGGCAGGACTCGACTCGATCTGCGTCTTCAACCCGGATCCCGAGCTCGAGGAGCGCACGATCGCGCTCTTCGCCTCGGACGTCATCCCGAAGCTCTGAATCGGGGACTGTCCCCGCTCAGGCGGGGACAGTCCCCAGCGCGACCACTTCCCGGCGGAAGGGCGGCACGGTGTCGTCGGCCGGCAGGGCGTCGAGCTCCTCGGCGTAGCGGCGGCCGTCCCAGACGGCGGCAGCAATCGTTCCCGGGCTCAGCGCGTCACCGACCAGCCGCACCGACGAGCCCGTGCCGGCGGCGCCGAGCTCGCCGGCCAGCTCGTCGTTCGGCAGCCGGCCCGTGACGAGCACGACCGCGTCGCACTCGTGCTCGCGCTCGGCCTCGGTGAAGACGCACGCCGTGGCCGCCTGGCCGTCGCCGGCCCGGACGAGCGCCCGCGACACGAGCACCTCGACGCCGAGCCCCAGCAGACGCCCCTGGATGCGGCCCTGCTCCATCGTGTTCGTCGTCCAGGCCGAGACGAGCGATTCCGGCGTGACGAGCGTCACCTCGCGCCCGGCCGCGCGCAGCAGCTCGGCCAGCGCGCCGCCCATGAAGTAGTGGTCGTCGTCGAAGACGAGCACGCGCTCGCCGTCCGGGAGCGTCCCGCGCAGCAGGTCGTCCGGTGTGAGCACCTGGACGCCGGGCCCGAGCTCGATCGGGCGCGAATGCCAGCGGCCGACGCCGTCGCCGCGCCAGCGGGCGCCGGTCGCGAGGGCGATGTGGTCGAAGCCGTACGAGGCCGCCTCCGCCGCGTCGAGCCGGCTGCCGACGCCCACCTCGACGTTCGCCAGCTTGGCGAGCTGGCTCCGGCGGTAGTCGGCGACCCGGATCCACGCCGCCAGTCCCGGCAGGCGAGCCTCAAGCGCCACCCGGCCACCGATGTCGGCGCCCGCCTCGGCCAGCACCACGTCGTAGCCGCGCCGGCCGAGCATGACCGCCGCCTCGAGTCCGGCCGGGCCGCCGCCGACGACGAGGACACTCGCGTCGGACTCCTTCGGCCGGATGCGCTCGGGGTGCCAGCCGCGGCGCCACTCCTCCCCCATGCTCGGGTTCTGGGTGCAGCGGATCGGCGTGGCCGTCGCATCGCCGGTGACGCAGATGTTGCAGCCGATGCACTCGCGGATGTCGTCCCAGCGACCCTCCTCGATCTTCCTCGGGAGGAACGGGTCGGCGATCGACGGCCGGGCCGAGCCGATCATGTCGAGCACGCCGTCGCGCACCATCCGCACCATCGTGTCGGCGGAGGTGAAGCGGCCGACGCCGACGACCGGCTTGCTCGTCAGGGCCTTGAGGCCGCGCACGTACTCCTCCTGCGCGCCCTCCTCGGCGAAGCGGGAGGAGAGCGAGTCGTTCTCCCACTCGCCCACCATGAAGTCCCACACGTCGGGCAGCTCGCCGACGAGGCCGAGCACCTCCTCGATCTCGGCCCGGTCGATGCCGCGGTCGCCGAGCTGCTCGTCGACGCAGATGCGGCAGGCGACCGCCGCCCGGCCGGCGACGGTCTCGACGGTGTCCTCGAGGATCTCCCGCAGCAGCCGGGCGCGGTTCTCGACGCTGCCGCCGTACTCGTCCGTGCGGTCGTTGAACCGGCGCGAGAGGAAGTGCTGGAGCGTCGTCAGCCCGTGGGCCGCGTACACGTAGACGAGGTCGTACCCCGCCCGCAGCGAGCGCTCGACCGCGGCCTGGTGCCAGCGCCGCAGATCGGCGATGTCGCCCTTGCTCATCCGCCGCGCCTGCACCGGGTCGTTCGTCTGCACCGGCAGGTGGCTGGGCCCCATCGGCGGCTGGCGCACGTACAGGTTGGCCGCCGTCATCCCGCTGTGGACGAGCTCGATGCCGGCCAGCGACCCGTGCTCGTGCACCTTGTCGACGAGGAGGGCGTGCATCGGGATGTCGGCGTCGTCCCACAGCCGGCCCTCGATGTACCCGGCGACGTCCGTCGAGTGGTGCAGCTCGACCTCCTCCGTGCAGACGACCGCCCAGCCGCCCTCCGCCTTCACCCCGCGCATCTCGGCATGCGCGCTCGGATAGACGTGGCCCATGCCGTTGCAGTGCGGCACCTGGAAGAAGCGGTTGCGGGCCGTCACCGGGCCCAGGGGCACGGGCTCGAACAGGACGTCGTAGCGGGGATCGCGCATCGACGTTATGCCGATGCCGGGCGCAGCGACGCAGCCGGCCGCTCCTTGCGCGGGTCGACGAACGGGATCGCGGCCGTGCGGCCGGTCACCCAGCCGTGCTCGGACTCGACGTCGATCGGCGTCCCCGGCCCGGCGAGGTCGATCGGCACCCAGACGTAGCCGATGTTCTTCGAGAGCCCCGGCGACCAGACGGCGTCGGTGACCCGCCCGACGGCGACGCCGGAGTGGCTCGCCGGCCAGGCCGCCGTGATGCCCGGGAACGGCTCCTCGCGGTCGAACTCGATCCCGACCAGCTTGCGGTCGACGCCCTCCCGGCGCACACGCTCGAGGGCCGCCTTGCCGATGTAGTCCTGGGGCTGGTCCTCGACCAGGCGCTCGAGGCCCATCACGTGGTAGGGCGTGTCGGCGATCGTCATGTCGGAGCCGAGGTTGAAGATCCCCGCCTCGACCCGGCGGGCCTCGTTCGGCGCGATCGGCCGGATCGAGAACTCCGCGCCCGCGGCCATGATCGCGTCCCACAGGTCGGTCCCGCGGGCCCCGTCCAGCAGGTTCACCTCGAAGCCGGGCACCGCCGACCAGCCCGTGCGGCTGATGACGACCGGGATGTCGCCGACGACGAACCGCTCGCACCAGTAGTAGCGGATGTCGTAGATCGCGTCGCCCGCGAGCTTCGCCAGCGTCGCCGCGGCGTGCGGGCCCTGCACCTGCACGGGGTGCACGTCGGGGTAGGTCACCTCGGCGTCGAGGCCGGAGCCCGACAGGACGCCCATCGCATACAGGCCGGCGTCGCTGTCGGCGAGCTGCATCCACCACACGTTCTCGTCGACGTGGAGGAGCACGGGGTCGTTCACGATCCCGCCCTGCGGGGACATCACCAGCATGTACTTGCCCTGCTTCACCGCGCAGCGGGTGAGGTCACGGCAGGTGAGCATGTCGATCAGGCGGTCGGCGTCGGGCCCGCTCACCTGCACGGTGCGCTCGACGCCGACGTCCCACAGCGTGACGCCGTCGTTCAAGGCCCAGTACTCGACCTCGGGGTCGTCGTACTCGGCCGGCAGGTACATCTTGTTGTAGATGTCGTAGGCCAGGCAACCGGCCTTGAGCGTGGCCTCGAAGTAGGGCGAGCGCCGGTACCAGGGGCCGAAGTAGAGCTTCGTCGTGGCAGGAACGGTGGTCACACGACCTCCAGGTGCGAGCGGCTGGGCTGACTGACGAGTCAGTCAGGGTCGCGAGCGTACCAGAGGCAGGCCGAAGGCGGGGAACGTGGAGGCGTCGAGGAAGGCGGTGATCGCGGCGACGCGTTCGCCGGAGAGCGTGATGACGTTGATGCTGTGCGCGCCGAACCGGCCCCGTTCCCCGTCCCAGAGGTAGTGGGCGAACGCGAGCTGGCCGTTGGCCCGGGTCGGCACGAGCCGCCATCGCGTCCCCGCCGCGAACGGACGGCTCGCGAGGAACGCCACCACGTCCGCGCGGCCCTGGAACCAGGCGGGGAACGGCGGCATCGCCAGGCTCGCGTCCTCGGTCAGCAGCGCCACGACGGCGTCGAGATCGCACCGCTCCCAGGCGTCGACGTAGGCGCCGACGATGTCGGCCAGGGCGGGATCGCCGAGCGCACGCAGGGTCGCCTGCTGGGTGCGGTCGAGCCGCCGCTCCTCGAGGGCACGATGCGCCCGCTGCAGCGCGCTGTAGACGGAGGCGGGCGTCGTCTCGAGCGCGGCGGCCACCTCGGCGCCGGAGAGCCCGAGCACGTCGCGCAGGATCAGGGCCGCCCGCTGGCGCGGCGGCAGCTGCTGGAGCGCCGCGATGAACGCCAGCTCGACGCCCTCGCGCTGCTCGTAGCGGGCCTCGGGCGCCGCGCGCCCGTCCTCGACGCCCAGCTCGCCGTCCGGGTAGGGGTCGATCCAGACGGACTCGACCAGCGGCCGGCCCGGGCCGTCTTCCGGGTCGCCGGGACCGCCGTAGTCCAGCGGCAGCACGCGCCGCGGCCGGCGCGCGATCGCCTTCAGGCAGGCGTTCGTGGCGATCGTGTAGAGCCACGAGCGCAGCGAGCTTCGGCCCTCGAACCGCGGCAGCCCGCGCCACGCGCGCAGCAGCGCGTCCTGGAGCGCGTCCTCGGCGTCGGGCAGCGAGCCGAGCATGCGGTAGCAGTGGACGTGGAGCGCCGCCCGGTACGGCGCGACCAGGCCCGCATACGCGTCCTCGTCGCCGCGCCGGGCGGCGGCCAGCAGGTCGCGCTCGCGGTGGGTCATCGGGGGCGGCATCGTCGGCATCGCGTCCCAGCCTAGATCGAGATTCAGGCGCCGATCGCCTCGCCGAGCAGCCGGTAGCTGCCGACCTCGGTGAGCTCCGTCACGGCGGGCGGCACGTCGCAGCGCTCGGCGACCGCGTCCTGGAACCGGGCGAAGGCGGCCACGTCCGCGAGCGGGTTGCGGCCGTCGTCCGTCTCGACGGACGCGACGTGCACGAACGTGACTCCGTCCGCGAGCCGGAACGTCGCATACCGGATGCCCTCCGGGCCGGTGCGGTGCAGCTCGTCGTAGACGTCGCGCACGAGCCGCTCGTTCTCCTCGGCGCGGCCGGGCTTGACCGTGTAGCGAACCATCACTCGTCTCATGCGAGCCTCCTGGATCGGGACAACATGGACAGAGATCCCCGAGGGAGCCTGGATCCATCGCCGCGAGGCATTCGTACAATCCGGCTCCATGGCGTTGCTCGTGCTCGGTCCCCTGCTGCGCTACGTCGGCGACACCGAGGCGGCGGTGTGGGTCGAGGCCGACGCCGCGTGCGAGGTGGACGTCCTCGGCCACACCGCGCGCACGTTCGAGGTGCGCGGGCACCACTATGCCGTCGTCGGGCTCACGGGACTCGAGCCCGGGACGGTCACCGAGTACGCGGTGAAGCTCGACGGCGCGCAGGTATGGCCGCCGACGGACGAGCCCCGGCCGCGGCCGGCGATCCACACCCGCAAGGGCGAGCGCCGCGCCCGGCTCGTGTTCGGCTCATGCCGCGTCGGCGCGCCCGAGCGCGAGCCGTACACCCGCCCGCCCGGCGAGGAGCACGGCTTCGGCGTCGACGCCCTGTGGGCGTACTCGCGCCGGCTGCAGGAGGGGCTCGAGGAGTGGCCCGACGGCCTGCTCCTGATCGGCGACCAGGTGTACGCGGACGAGGTCTCGCCCGCGACGCTCGACTTCATCCGCGCCCGCCGCGATACCTCGCAGCCGCCGGGCGAGGAGATCGCGGACTTCGAGGAGTACACACAGCTCTACCGCGAGTCGTGGACGGAACCGGACATCCGCTGGCTGCTCGCCACCGTGCCGAGCGTGATGATCTTCGACGACCACGACGTCATCGACGACTGGAACATCTCGTGGGAGTGGCTGCGGGATGCCCGCTCGTGCTCGTGGTGGGATGCCCGCATCACCGGCGCGTTCATGTCGTACTGGCTCTACCAGCACATCGGCAACCTGACCCCGCAGGAGCTGGCCGGCGAGGCGATGTACCGCACCGCGGTGGAGAAGGACGGGGACGTCGGCCCCGAGCTCGAGGCGTTCGCCCGCCAGGCCGATCGCGAGTCGGCGGCGAGCCGCTGGGCGTCGATGCGCGACTTCGGCCGCTCGCGCGTGCTGGTCGTCGACTCGCGCGCGGCCCGCGTCCTCGACGACCACAACCGGGAGATGGTCGACGACGACGAGTGGGAGTGGATCACGGAGCAGAGCCGCGCGGACGTCGACCACCTCCTGATCGTGAGCACCCTCCCGGTGTTCCTGTCACCGGGCGTCCACCACCTCGAGAGCTGGAACGAGGCGATCTGCAGCGGCGTCTGGGGGCGGCCGGCGGCGGCGCTCGGCGAGCACCTCCGGCGCGCCCTCGACCTCGAGCACTGGCCCGCGTTTCACCGGTCGTTCGTGCGCATGGTCGACCTGATCCGCGACGTCGCGACGGGTGGCGAGGGGCGCCGCAACCCACCCGCCTCGGTGAGCGTCATCGGCGGCGACATCCACAACGCCTACGTCGCCGAGGTGTCGCTGGGGCGGCGTGACCCCGCCCGCAGCCGGGTGCACCAGATCGTCTGCTCACCGTTCCGCAACCCGCTCTCCCCGACCCAGCGGCGGCTGATCAAGCTCACCGGCACCCGAGCGGCGGGGGCGGTCATGGGCACTCTCGCGAGCCTCGCCGGCGTTCGCATGCCGGCGGTACGGTGGCAGTTCCGCACCGGCCCCACCTTCGAGAACTCCGTCGGCATCGTCGAGCTGGACGGCCGCCGGGCCGAGGTCACGATCTACCGGGCGGAGCCGGGCGACCCGGCCGACGCGCTCCAGCCGCTGCACTCGCATCTGCTCTCGGACGGTCCGCGGGCCGGCTGACCGCGGCCGGGCCCGGATCGCCCGCCGCCCGTTCGACCGGCGCGCCGAACTCGACCAGCCAGCCCCCGAACGCGATCGCGCAGGCGGCGAACCAGCCCCAGCCGAGCGCCAGGCCGCCCACGACGTCGGACGTCCAGTGCAGGTCGAGCATCACACGGCTGCAGGCCACCGCCACGGCGATGCCGACGGCGGCCCCGGCCAGGGCCGCCCGTGCCCGGATCCCGCGCCGCCGTCCCGCCAGCAGCGCGAGCGCGGCGAAGAAGGCCGCCGCCGTGGACGAGTGGCCGCTCGGGAAGGACGGCCCCAGCGTGGCCGCCACCGGGTCGATCGCCGGCCGCGCCCTGTCGATCGCGCCCTTGACCGCGTTCGTGACGAGCGAGTCGCCGATCGTGACGACGGCCAGGAAGACGGGGATGGTCCGACTGGGCACGCGCACCCATTCGGCCACGCCGACGACCACGGCGATCACGATCACGCCGCCGGTGGTGGCGAACGTCGAGACGTCCTCGAGCAGCCGGTGCTGCACGGAGCCGGTGTGGCGGTTGGCCCAGAGCGCCGCCGCGGAGTCGACGTCCGCGAGGCCCTCGACGTGCCGGACGGCCACCGCAAGGGCGGCGACGACGAGCCCGGCGACGACGATCGCCACGAGCGCGACGGTGAGCGCCAGGCCGGTGGCGACGCCCACCTCGAGCCGGTTGTGGACGAAGCGGCGCACGCCGGTGTGCTCCTCGATCGCCTCGGCGGTCGCGGCGGCGGGCGCGCGTCCCCACCAGGTACGCAGCGCCGCCTGGAAGACGGCGAACGTCACTCCGGCGAAAACCGCGGAAACTGCGGCGAGATCTGCGATCAGCATCGGGGAGCGCCCATGGCCGCCGTTTGCCCAGGAGGCAATGGGGGAAAACGTCGGGTCATGCAGATCGGCGAACAGCGCCGGCCCGCAGAGCTCCGGTCGCCCCGGCGTCACGACGAGGCCTCGAGGGGCGAGGGTCCGAGATTCCTCGAGTCGCGCCGGCATGGACCTTCGGCGCTCGTGGGCGGGCGGTTCGCGGGCCGGCCGGTCGTCGCGTTCATCGTCGCCGCCGTCCTTGGGTTCGCGGTACTCGCGGTCATCGCGATCGTGGCCGGGTGGGCCCTCAAGACCTACGTGCTCCCGGACGACGGCATCGGCCACTCCGACGAGCACGTCAACGTGTGGCTGTCGCATCACCGCAGCGGCGCCCGCAACGACGCGTCGTTCTGGATGTCCATGATCGGCGACATCCCGGCGATCCCGGTCGTCGTGGCGCTCACGGCGTTGGTCGCGGCCGTGCGCCGGCACTGGCGGGTGGCCGGGTTCATCGTCACGGCCATCACGGTCGAGGCGGCGACCTACCGCGCCGCGACGCTCGCGATCCACCGTGAGCGGCCGCGCGTCCCCCGCCTCGACCACCTGCCGGTCGACGCGAGCTACTACTCCGGCCACACGGCCGCATCGGTCGCCGTGTACTGCGGGGTGGCGCTGCTGATCACGAGCGCCGTTCGCAACAGCGCCGCCAGGGTCGCGGTGTGGCTGGTCGCGATCGCGATCCCGCTCCTCGTCGCCCTCTCGCGCATGTACCGCGGCATGCACCATCCCACCGACGTGACGGCCGGGGTGCTGTGGGGCGTGGGCTCCATCGCCGTGGCCATCCTCGCTGCGCGGGCCGCGGCGTCGGCGCAGGAGCGGAGGGCGGCGTGAGCACGATCGCCGTCATCGCTCACGGCCGCAAGCGCACGGCCGACCTTCCGAAGCTGCGCCGCGCGCTCGAGCGCTGGGGCGTCGACCCGATGTGGGTCGAGGTGCCCAAGAGCAAGCGCGCCCCCAAGCAGCTCCGCAAGCTCCTCGACCGCGGCGCGGATCACATCTTCGTGTGGGGCGGCGACGGCATGGCACAACGGTGCATCGACACGCTGGCCGGGACGGACGCGACCCTGGCGATCGTGCCGGCCGGGACGTCGAACCTGCTCGCCTCGAACCTCGGCATCCCCAAGGCCGTCACGAAGGCGGTCGACGTGGGGCTCCACGGCCGGCGGCGGAAGATCGACGTCGCCTCGCTCAACGGCGAGCGGTTCGCGGTCATGGCCGGGACCGGGTTCGACGCCGAGATGATCGACGGCGCCGACGGCAAGCTGAAGCGCCGCCTCGGCCGCGCGGCATACCTGGTGACGGGCGCGAAGAGCCTGCGCGTGCGCCCGTTCGAGGCCCGGATCCGGGTCGACGGGAGCCCGTGGTACGAGGGCCCGGCGAGCTGCATCCTGGCCGGCAACATGGGCTCGCTCTTCGCCGGCGTGGAGGTGTTCGCCGACGCGGAGCCGGACGACGGCCTGCTCGACCTCGCGGTGATCACCGCCGACGGCGTCGCCCAGTGGGCCGGGACGGTCGGCCGCACCATCGCCGGCCACCCGGAACGATCGCCGAACTTCCGCATCACCCAGGGCCGGAAGGTGAAGGTCAAGCTCGACCGCAAGGTCCTCTACGAGCTCGACGGCGGCTCGCGCACGAAGGTCAAGGCATACCGGCTCGCGATCGAGCCGGCCGCCATCACCGTGTGCGTGCCCGCCGGGAGCAGAAACGGAGATGGAACCGCATGAGCAGCAGGATCGAGACGCGGGCCCGCTCGGCAGGCCGCACGACCGCCCACAGCACGGCGTTCGAGGTGCTGACGCGAACGGGCTTCGTGGCCCGCGGAGTCATCTACGCCATCATCGGCGGGCTCGCGATCCAGGTCGCGACCCACACGACGCCGAAGACGCCGACGAACCAGAAGGGCGCGCTGGAGACGATCGACAAGCAGCCGCTCGGCCACTGGCTGCTCATCGTGGTGGCGGCCGGGCTGGGCGCCTACGCGATCTGGCGGTTCGTGCAGGCCTACGCCGGCCACGGCCCGGAGGGCGGCGGCGACGCGTCGACCTTCGGCCGCATCTCCGCCGCGGCGAGCGGCTGCGCGCACCTGGCGATGTGCGCGCTCGCGGTGTCGATCCTCGTGGGCTCCTCGAGCGGGAGCTCGGGCAGCCCGCACAAGTCGGCCGCCGGTGTGCTCGGTTGGCCGGGAGGCCAGTGGATCGTCGGCATTGCCGGCGCCATCTTCGTGGGCGTGGCGCTCTACCAGGGGTACAAGGGCGTGTCGCGGAAGTTCCTCGATGACGACAAGACCGAGGAGATGGGCCCGCTCGTGAAGCGCTGGATCACGATCAGCGGCGTCATCGGCCACCTGGCGCGGATGGTCGCGTTCGGCCTGATCGGCGTCTTGGTGATCAAGGCGGCGGTCGACTACGCGCCCAAGAAGGCCGTCGGCCTGGACGGGGCGCTCGAGAAGCTCGCCCGCCAGTCCTACGGGACCTTCCTGCTCGCGGTGGTGGCCGCGGGGCTGATCGCCTTCGGGATCTTCTCGATCGCCGAGGCGCGGTACCGCCGGATCTAGGGCGTGAACTCCGCGTAGCGCCCCTGCGAGCGGCCGCCGATGACCGTGAAGTCGCCGCCGGCGAACAGGTTGCCGGTGGCCGCGTCTCCGGCGAGCGCGAACACGCCCAGCGAGCTGTTCGCCCCGGGGTTCCACGGCAGCAGCGCTCCGGTAGCCTCGTCGACCGCGAGCAGCTTCGGCCGCGGGGTCGGGTGCGGGCACGTGTGCGCGCCGGCCGTCTGGCCGCAGTAGTTCGACCAGTGGCCGCCCGCGTAGACGACGCCGCCGACGGCCGCGATCGCCTGCACGTTCCCGTTCGTCCCGCCGATCCACTGCCGCGCGCCCGTCGACGGATCGAGGCCGGCGAAGTTCCCGCCTCCGCCGCCGCCCGCCACGAAGACCCCGGTCGTGTCGACGTCGAGGTCGATCACCGAGTACGGGACGTGGGTCGCCCACGGCAGCGGCGCGGCCGTCGCCGGATCGAGGGCCGCGATGTGGCTCTGCGACGACCCGTTCACGTGTGTGAAGTCGCCGCCGACGATCACCTTCGACCCGTCGGCGGCGACGGAGAGCGCCTTCACCAGCGCATCGGCCGACGGCGCCCACGAGGTGAGCGCGCCGGTGGTCGTGTCGAACGCGGCCAGGCGGGTGCGGGCGGCGCCGCCGGCGGTCGTGAAGTCGCCGCCCACGTAGAGCAGGCCGCCGATGTGCCCCATGTCGAGCACCTGGCTGCTCGCACCGGGGTTCCATGACCCCACGGCGCCCGAGGTCGCATCGACTGCCGCCAGGTTGTGCCGGGCGGCGGTGCCGACCCCCGAGAACGAGCCGCCCAGATACGCGGTCGATCCGACGATCTCGATCGCGCGCACGGTGCCCGTGACGTTGGGGTTCCACTGCAGGAGCGCGCCCGTCGCCTCGTCGAAGGCCGCGACGTGGTTGCGCGTCGTCGACGTTCCGCCCGACCCCGCCGGGCGCACGCTCGTGAACTCGCCGCCGATGTAGACCGTCCCGTTCGCGACCGTGACCACCTGCACCCGGCCGTTCGCCTGGTACGTGGCGACCGGGGAGGTGCGGACCACCCCGAACGCCGTGCCCGAGAAGGCCGCGCCCAGCACGCCCACTGCCACACCCACGCCAACCGCCCGCTTCACGCTGCGCCGCATCCACCCGCTCCTGACTCGGAGATCGAACCGCCTACAAGCTACAGCCGTGCCGGGTCACGTCAAGGTCGCCTCGCGGACGGCCTTCGAGCGCCGGGTCGCTCGCTCGGACGCCGAGAGCACGGCCTTGCGCAGGCGCACGCCGGCGGGCGTCACCTCGACGCACTCGCCCTCCTGGATGTACTCGATCGCCTGGTCGAGACTCATGCGGTGCGGGGGGTTCAGGCGCACGAGGACGTCCGCGTTCGAGCGCACGTTCGTCATCTGCTTCGCCTTGGTGATGTTGACGTCGAGGTCGCCGCTGCGGCTGTTCTCGCCCAGGATCATCCCCTCGTAGACGTCCTCCCCGGGAGCGACGAAGAGCACGCCCCGCGCCTGCAGGTTCTGGATCGAGTACCCCGTCGCCTGGCCGCTGCGGTCGGCGACGAGTGAGCCGTTCGGCCGGCCCTTGATCTCGCCCGCCCAGGGCCCGTACTCCTCGAACACGTGGTGCAGCTGGCCCGTGCCGCGCGTCTCGGTCTGGAACTCGGAGCGGAACCCGAGCAGCCCGCGGGCGGGCACGAGGTGCTCCAGCCGCACCCAGCCGGTGCCGTGGTTGGTCATGCTCTCCATCCGGCCGCGGCGGAGGGCAAGCGCCTGGATCACGACCCCGGAGTACTCCTCGGGGACGTCGATCGACACCCGCTCGACCGGCTCCTCGACCTTCCCGCCGACGGTACGCGTGACCACCCGCGGCTTCCCGATGGTGATCTCGTAGCCCTCGCGCCGCATCATCTCGGCGAGCACGGCGAACTGCATCTCACCGCGGCCCTGCACCTCCCAGGTGTCCGGCCGCTCGGTGTCGAGCACGCGCAGGCCGACGTTGCCGAGCAGCTCCCGGTCGAGCCGGTCCTTGATCATCCGGGCCGTGAGCCGCGATCCGCTGCGGCCCGCGAGCGGGCTCGTGTTGATCGCGATCGTGACGGACAGGCTGGGCTCGTCGACGACGATCAGCGGCAGCGGCCGGGGATCGTCGGGATCGGCGATCGTCTCCCCGATCATCACCTCGTCGAGGCCGGCGACGGCGATGATGTCGCCAGGCCCCGCCCGTTCGGCCGGGACGCGCTCGAGGCCCTCGGCGATCAGCATCTCGGTCAGGCGGATGCGGGTGACCGAGCCATCCCGGCGGCACCAGCCGACGGTGGATCCGCGAGTGACCTCGCCGTGGCGCACCCGGCACAGCGCCAGCCGGCCGAGGTACGGCGACGAGTCGAGGTTCGCGACCTGCGCCTGGAACGCGTGCCCCGGGTCGAAGGTCGGCGGGGGCATGTGCGAGAGGATCAGGTCCAGCAGCGGCTGGATCGTCTCGCCCGCGACGTCGGGGTCGAGGCTCGCGGTGCCGGCCCGCGCGTTCGTATAGACGATGGGGAAGTCGATCTGCGACTCATCCGCGTCCTCATCGAAGAAGAGCGCGTACACCTCGTCGACGACCTCGGGGATCCGGGCGTCGGGGCGGTCGATCTTGTTCACGACCAGGATCACCGGGAGCCGGGCGGCAAGGGCCTTGCGCAACACGAACCGCGTCTGCGGCAGCGGGCCCTCGCTCGCGTCGACGAGCAGCAGCACCCCGTCGACCATCGAGAGGCCGCGCTCGACCTCGCCGCCGAAGTCGGCATGGCCGGGCGTGTCGATGATGTTGATCCGCGCGTCGCCGAAGCGCACGGCGGTGTTCTTGGCCAGGATCGTGATGCCGCGCTCGCGCTCGAGGCCGGCGTCCATGACCCGGTCGACGGCCTCCTCGTGCGCGGCGAACGTGCCCGACTGGCGCAGGAGCGCGTCGACGAGCGTCGTCTTGCCGTGGTCGACGTGGGCGATGATCGCGATGTTGCGGATGTCGGCGCGGGCCTGCATGTCGCCGGGCAGGGTAGCGACGCCGGCCCTGCTACAGCGCGAGCGCGTATCGCCGCTCGCGGCAGGGCTCGCCCCGGAAGGTCGTCTCCTCCTCGGCCTCGAACGTCATCCCGAGCCGCTCCAGCAGCCGGGCGCTGGGCGTGTTGCGGGCGTCCGTGATGCCGACGAGGCGGCGCACCGCCGTGTCCGCCGCGAGGCCCGCGATGAGCGCGCGGGCCGCCTCCTCGGCCAGCCCCCGCCCCTGGGCATGCGGGGCCAGGGTGATCCCGAGCTCGGCCCCCTCGCCAGACTCCGAGACGTGCAGCCCGATGTCGCCGAGCAGCGCGTCGGTCTCGGCGTCGGCGATCGCGATCTGCACCCAGCCGCCGAGCGTGGGGCAGGGCGCCGCCGCCATCTCGGCGATCATCGCCGCCGCCTCGGCGTCGGTCATCGGCTCCCAGCCCTGGTAGCGGCCGACCTCGGGGTCGCTGCGATAGGCCTGGAGCGGGACCAGGTCGTCCGGGCGCAGACGCCGCAGCGTCACACGCCCGGCCCGCCAGGGCAGCGGGTCGGATGCCGGCGACCCGCTCAGGTCTTTCGCGCCCGGCTGGGCGCAACCCGGGCCGGCTCGTTGGGCATCTTCGGGTAGACCGGCGGCCAGGGCGCGTCCTGCAGGCCCGAGGCCATGTCGCGCTCGTGCCACTCGAGCAGCGGTTCGAGCGGCTGCGACGCGGCCGACAGCGGCTCCCAGGGATCGCCCGAGCCGGCCACCCGCGCGGGCACGTTCGCGAGCGTGAGCTCCTCGGGCGCGATCGCCTCGAGCTCGTCCCACCGAAACGGCGTCGAGACCTGGCCGCCGACGCGCGGGCGCACGCTCCACGCCCCGAGCACGGTCTTGTGGGGCGCGTTCTGGTTGAAGTCGCAGAACACGCGCGTCCCCCGCTCCTCCTTCCACCAGGCCGCGGTGACGAGGTCGGGGCGGCGCCGCTCCAGCTCGCGCGCCAGGGCGACGGCGGCGGCCCGCACGGCGAACGAGTCGTGCCGCGGCTCGAGCCGGACGTAGACGTGGATGCCGTTGCGGCCCGTGGTCTTCGGCCCGCACGCCATCCCGAGCCCGTCCAGCAGGCGCTTCGTCTCGGCCGCCGCCTCGCGCACCATCGCGAACGTGACGCCCGGTGACGGGTCGAGGTCGATGCGCAGCTCGTCCGCGTGGTCGGGGTCGTCGGCGTGGTACGGCCAGACGTGGAACCCGAGGCAGCCCAGGTTCACCGCCCAGGCCAGATGGGCGACGTCGGCCACGACGAGCGCCCGGGACGGCGTGCCGTTCGGCGTCTGCACCGTGGTCGTCTGCAGCCACTCGGGGGCGTTCGCGGGCACGCGCTTCTGGAAGAAGGACGTTCCCCCGGCCCCGTTCGGGTAGCGCTCCATGAGCACGGGCCGGCCGCCCAGCGCCCGCATCACCTCGTCCTCCACGGCGAGGTAGTAGCGGATCAGGTCGAGCTTCGTCTCCCCCCGCTCGGAGAAGAAGACCTTGTCCGGGCTCGACACCGGAACGGTGCGGCCCGCGGCGTCGATCTCGATCGGCGTGGAATCGGGCATCGGTCGTCGCCGTCGATCATAGGCGCCGCCGTCCCATCTGCAAGGCTATGCGCGTGCCCGAGCTCGACCGGACGATCCGGCGGAACACGCTCCTGCTCGCCACCGTGACGGCCGTGAACTCGGTGGTGCTGCAGCTGGCGTCGGCCGTCTCGTCGATCACATTCGTGCTCGTCACGGGCCAGCGCGGGCTGCTCGGCCTGGGGCCGGCGATCTTCCTCACGTCGTCGGGGCTGACCGCGGTCGTCGCCGGCCGCACGATGGACCGGTACGGCCGCCGGCCCGTCCTCGCGGCCGGCTTCGTCGCCGCGGCCGCCGGGTGCGCCCTGACGGCGCTCGCCACCCACATCTCGTCCGTGCCCGTCCTCCTGCTCGGGTTCATCCTGATCGGGATGGGCCAGGCCACGTCGCTCCTGATCCGGGCGGCCGCGGGCGACATGTACGTGGCGGCCAGGCGGGCGCGCGGGATCTCATACGTGCTCTCGGGCGCCGTGGTCGGCGCGGTGCTGGGGCCGGCCGTCTTCAGCCCGATGTTCGCCGACCGCGAGCTCGACGCCTCCCAGCTGACCGTGCCGTGGCTCTCGGCTGCCGGCATCGCCCTCGTCGCGCTCGCGATCGTGCTGCTCGTGCGGCCGGACACGCGCGCGATCGGGCAGCTCCTGAGCACCCACGCGGGCGAGCCGGAGCCGGCGGCGGCGCCGCTGGCCGAGATCCTGCGCCGGCCCGGCGTCGTGCCGGCGATGATCGCGAGCCTGGCCAGCTTCGGCGTCATGGTCTCGGTGATGAACCTGGCCGGCTACGTCGTGGTGGAGGAGCACCACCACTCGCAGGACTCGGTGTTCCCGATCATCGGCGCGCACGTGCTCGGCATGTACGCGCTGGTGCTGGTCGTCGGCGCGCTCATCGACCGCGTCGGCCGCACGCCGGCGCTCGGCGCCGGCCTGGTCGTGATGGGCGCCTCCACGATCTGCCTGCAGTGGTTCAGCGGCGTGCCGATGACCGCCGTCCTCCTGTTCGGCCTCGGCATCGGCTGGAACATCTCCTTCGTGGCCGCGACCGCGCAGATGGCCGACTGCACGGCGGCCGGCGAACGCGGGAAGCTGCTCGGGTTCAACGACCTCGTCGCGGCCCTCCTGGGCGCCAGTCTGGCGCTGATCGGCGGCTACGGCCTCGAGTCGGCCGGCGTCGGGGCGCTCGCCGTCGGCGCCACGATCATCGTCGTCTCCCCCGTTGCCTGGATCCTGTGGCGGGTGCCGCAGCCGGGCGCCGCCGAGGCCTGAGAGCTCATCCGGGGCGTGCGGCGAACGTCTCCGCGTGCACCGCGGCGACCGTCGCCCGCATCCGCTCGACCATCTCCTCGAGCTCGGAGTCGGTCGCGTTGAACGCGGGGGCGAGCAGGGTCTGGTCGCCGGCGTAGCCGTCCGCGGTCGGCTGCGTCGAGTACACGATCAGGCCCCGCCGCAGCGCCTCCTGGTCGATGCGCGGGGCCACCCGCAGCGCCGGGTCGAGGAACGACTCGCCGTCCGCGGGGTCGGCGTACTCGATCCCGAGCAGGAATCCCTGCCCGCGCACCTCGGCCACCATCGGGCTCCCCCCCAGTGCATCCGCGAGCGCCGCCCGCACCTGCGGGCCGCGGGCCGCCACCCGCTCCACGAGCCGCTCTCGCTTCAGGTGCTCGATCACCGCCAGGCCGACGGCGCACGAGAGCGGTGCGCCGTCCCAGGTGTGGCCGAGCTCGAAGCTGCGCGACCCGCCGGCGACGGCGGCGTAGACGTGCTCGCGGCAGAGCACGGCGGCCACCGGCGCGTAGCCCGCGCCGAGCCCCTTCGCGGTCGCGATGATGTCGGGCTCGAGCGGCAGCTGCTGGGCGTGAAACCACGTGCCCGTGCGGCCCATCCCGGTGACGACCTCGTCCAGGCAGACGAGGAAGCCGTGCTGGCGACGCAGCTCCTCGAGCCCTTCCCAGAACCGGTCGGGGGGCCGGAACGCCGGCATCGCCGCGGCCGAGACCGGCTCGCAGAAGAAGGCGGCGATCGTCTCCGCGCCGTGCTGGGCGATCGCGGCCCGGATCGCCGCGAGCGTCCGCTCGCCCGTAGGGTCGACGCGGCGGGTCGGCGG
>JAICJM010000048.1 GCA_025928435.1 Thermoleophilia bacterium | reverse complement strand
GATCGTGCTCGCGTATTCGGGAGGCCTCGACACGTCGGTGGCGCTGCGCTGGCTGGCCGACGAGTACGGCGCGGAAGTCGTCGCGCTGCTCGTCGACGTCGGGCAGGGCATCGACGCGGAGCAGGTCGAGCGGCGTGCACGTCTGGCCGGCGCGAGCGACGTCGTGATCGCCGACGCGCGGGACGAGTTCGCCGCCTCCTACGTCCTGCCGGTGCTGCAGGCGGGCGCCCTCTACGAGGGCCGCTACCCGCTCGTGTCCGCGCTCTCGCGGCCGCTGATCGCGCGCTGGCTCGTGCGGACCGCCCGCGAGCACGGGGCCACCGCGGTCGCCCACGGCTGCACGGGCAAGGGCAACGATCAGGTGCGGTTCGAGACGGCCGTGGCCGCGCTCGCCCCCGACCTGGCGGTGCTCGCGCCGGTGCGCGACTGGGGCATGACGCGCGAGCAGGAGATCGCCTATGCGCACGAGCACGGCATCGAGGTGCCGGTCAAGTCCGGCGCGGCCTACTCGATCGACCACAACCTGTGGGGCCGCTCGATCGAGGCCGGCCCGCTCGAGGACCCGTGGCTCGAGCCGCCCGAGGAGGCGTTCGCGCTCACGATGGCGCCGGAGCGCGCGTTCGCGGCGCCGCACGAGGTCGAGGTGGAGTTCGAGGCCGGCGTCCCGGTCGCGATCGACGGCGAGCGCCTCGGCCTCGTGGACCTGATCGCGCGGGCGGCGGCGCTCGCGGGCGCGCACGGGGTGGGCCGCATCGACATGATCGAGAACCGCCTGGTCGGCATCAAGAGCCGCGAGGTGTACGAGACGCCCGCGGCGGCGCTGCTCATGGCCGCCTACGCCGGGGTGGAGGAGCTCGTGTGCGAGCGCGACCTCAGCCATGCGAAGGCCGAGCTGGCCGGGCGGTACGCGACGCTCGTCTACAACGGCCTCTGGTTCTCGCCGCTTCGGGCCGCCATGGCGGCCTTCATGGACACCGCTGCGGGCGCCGTCACCGGCACCGCCCGGGTGCGCCTGTACCGGGGCAGCTGCGCCGTGATCGGGCGCAAGGCCGGCTCGTCGCTCTACGACCACGGCCTGGCCACGTACGAGCAGGGCGACAGCTTCCAGCACGGGGCGGCCGCCGGGTTCATCCACGTGTGGTCGCTTCCCACCAAGACGTGGGCCGCCGCAACGACCGAGGCGGCCGAGACGGTGAAGGAGGCCGCACCGGCGTGAGCTCCGCGCTCTGGGCCGGGCGGCTGGCCGGCGGACTCGACCCCGCCGTCCTTCACTTCACCGCCTCGCTCGAGGTCGACCGGCGCCTGCTGCCGTTCGACCTCGAGGCGTCGGCGGCCCACGCGCGCATGCTCGGGCGCCAGGGGCTGATCCCGGCCGAGAAGGCGGAGGCGATCTGCGCCGCGCTTTTCTCCGTCGAGATCGAGCCGGACGCGACCGACGAGGACGTCCACTCGGCCATCGAGCGGCTGCTGGGCGACCTCGGCCCGTGGGTGCACGCGGGCCGCAGCCGCAACGACCAGGTGCAGACGGCGATGCGGCTGTGGGCGAGGGACGCCTGCGACCGGCTGTCGGAGGGGGTGCGCGGGCTCGCGCTGGCGCTGCTCGACGTCGCCGACCGCGACGGCGAGGCGCTCATGCCCGGTTACACGCACGGGCAGCGGGCGCAGCCGGTGTGGCTGGGCCACCACCTGGCCGCGCACGTCTGGTCGCTGCGACGCGACCTCGTCCGGATCGACGCCGCCCGGGCGAGCGCCGACACGAGCCCGGCCGGCGCCGGCGCGCTCGCCGGCTCGAGCCTGCCGATCGACCCGGCCTCGGTGGCGGAGGAGCTCGGCTTCGCCGCCGTCTTCGAGAACTCCATGGACGCCGTGGCCGACCGCGACTACTGCGCCGAGCTCGTCTTCGCCTGCGCGCTCTGCTTCGTGCACCTGTCCCGGCTGGCCGAGGAGCTCGTTCTGTGGACGTCGGCCGAGTACGGGTTCGCGCACCTCGACGACGCGGCCGCCACCGGCTCCTCGATCATGCCGCAGAAGAAGAACCCCGATCCGGCCGAGCTGGCGCGGGGCAAGGCCGGCACGGCCGTGGGACGGCTGGCGGGCCTGCTGGCGACGCTGAAGGGGCTGCCGCTCGCGTACAACCGCGACCTCCAGGAGGACAAGCGGGCCTGCTTCGACCAGGTCGACGACCTCCAGGGGGCGCTGGCCGCGCTGCGGGTGTGCGTTGCCGGCGTTGCGTTCGACACCGGGCGGATGGGCGCCGCGGCCGGCGACGGCACGACGGTGGCAACCGATCTGGCCGAACGGCTCGTACAGGGAGGTATACCCTTCCGCTACGCCCACGCCGAGGTCGCCGGCCGCGTCGCCGCGGGCGAGCGGTTCGACTCGCCCACCGCCGCGGAGGCGGCCGCCGCGAGGATGCCGCTCGAGGCCCTGCACGCCCAGCTCGCGCGGGCGCGATCGGCGATGTCCGGTGGCTGACCGGCGCCCCGGGCTGCGCCGGATCGTCGTGGTCAAGGTCGGCTCCAGCACGCTCGTCGATGACGCCGGCCGCCCGCGCCGGCCCGTCTTCGCCCGCATCGCGGGCGAGTGCGCGGAGCTCGTCTCGGCCGGCACGCCGGTCGTCGTCGTCAGCTCGGGCGCGGTCGCGCTCGGCATCGGCGAGCTCGGAAAGGCCATCCGGCCGCGCGCGCTGGGCGACCTCCAGGCCGCCTCCGCCCTCGGGCAGACGCTGCTGCAGCTGCACTGGGAACGGGCATTTGGCGGCCTCGACATCCGCACCGGCCAGGTGCTCTTGACCGAGGGCGACATCCACCGGCGCGGCTCCTACGTGAACGCCCGCCGGGCGCTGCGGCGGCTGCTGTCGTGGGGCGTCGTCCCGGTCGTGAACGAGAACGACTCGACGGCGACCGAGGAGATCACCTTCGGCGACAACGACGCGCTGGCCGCCCATGTGGCGGTGATGCTGCAGGCGCGGCTGCTGGTGCTCCTGACGGACATCGACGGCGTGTACGACCGCGACCCGTCCCGGCCGGACGCGCGCCTGATCCCGGAGATCCTCGACCAGGCCCAGGTCGACGCGGTCGCCGAGGAGGCGCCGGCGGAGGCCGCCGGCTGGGGGTCGGGCGGGATCGGCGCCAAGCTCCGGTCGGCCCGCATGGCCGGCTCCGCCGGGGTGGAGGCGGTCATCGCGTCCGGCCTGGCCGCCGGCGCGATCAGGGCAGCCGCCGCGGGAGAGGCCTCGGGGACGCGGGTGCCGGCCGCGGATCAGCTGCCCTCTGCGTACAAGCTGTGGCTGCGGCACGGGACGCCCGTGCGCGGCCGGCTCGTGTGCGACGACGGAGCGCGCCGCGCGGTGGCCGAGCGTGGGACGAGCCTGCTGCCGGTAGGGTTGACGGCCGTGGACGGCACCTTCGGCGCAGGCGACGCGGTCGAGCTGGTCGGCCCGGACGGCGGCGCGTTCGCGGTCGGCGTCAGCCGCTACGAGGCCGGCGACCTGGCCCGGGCGCTGGGCCGCCGGGGGCTGCCCGAGGCTGTGCGCCGCGACGACCTGGTGCTGCTGTGAGCGTCGCCGCCAGGCCCGATGTGCGCGGCGCGGCGCGCCGGCTGGCGGCCACGAGCGAGGCCGAGCGCGACGCCGCGCTCGAGCGGATCGCGCTTCGGATCGAGGCCCGGGTCGACGAGATCCTGGCCGCCAACGCGCTCGACGGCGAGGCGGCGGCGGCCCAGCGGCCCGCCATCCGCGACCGGCTCGCGCTCGACGCCGGCCGCGTCGCCGCGCTGGCCGCCGCCGTGCGCGCCGTCGCCGCCCTGCCGAGCCCCGTCGGGGAGACGATCCGCGAGCTGCGGCCGCCGAGCGGGATCCGGATCCGCAAGCTGCGCGTGCCTCTGGGCGTCGTGCTCGTCGTCTACGAGGCGCGGCCGAACGTCACCGTCGACGCCGCGGCGCTGTGCCTCAAGTCCGCCAACGCGTGCATCCTGCGCGGGTCGCGCATGGCGGCGAACACGAACCGCGTCCTCACGGAGATCGTCCGGGCGGGTCTCGCCGAGGCGGGGCTGCCGGCCGACGCGGTGACGGCGGTCGAGGGCGGGCACGAGGAGCTGGCGGCGCTGATCGCCGACCCGGCGACGGCCGACGTCGTCATCCCCCGCGGAGGCGAGGAGCTGAAGAAGCTCCTGCTGCGCGAGTCGCGCATCCCGGTGCTCGCGGCCGCCGGCGGGAACTGCCATGTCTATATCGATGCGGCGGCCGACGCCGATCGCGCCGTCGCGATCGCCCTGAACGCCAAGGTGCAGCGGCCGGGCGTGTGCAACGCGGCCGAGACGCTGCTCGTCCACCGCGACCGCCCCGAGCTCCTGACGCGGATCTCCGCTGCGCTCGAGTCCGCCGGGGTGGAGCTCGCCGGAGGCGACGAGGCGTTCGCGACCGAGTTCCTCGACCTGAAGATGGCGGTCGGGGCGGTCGACTCGCTCGACGACGCGATCGAGCACATCAACCGCTACGGCACCGGCCACTCCGAGGCGATCGTCACCCAGGACGAGGCCGCGGCGGCCCGGTTCGCGAGCGAGGTGGACGCCGCGGCGGTGTACGTCAACGCGTCCACCCGGTTCACGGACGGCGGCGAGTACGGCATGGGCGCCGAGATCGGCAATTCCACCAACCGGCTGCACGCGCGCGGCCCGGTCGGCCTGGAGGAGCTGACGACGACGAAGTACGTCGTGCACGGCGACGGCCACGTGCGTGAATAAACGGGGTCAGACCCCTTTTATTCACCGGATCGGGCGAGAGATGCGCCGGCTCGCCTCCATCGCCGCCGCTCTGATCGTCAGGCGCGTGGCGACCGCGGGCACGGCAAGAATCCCGCTGTTCGAGAGCGCCCCCTCGCCCGGCGAGCCCGCCGACGTGGCGGTCGCGGCCCAGCCGAGCAGCGGGTGCGACATCGTCTACGGCCTCGAGGGGGGTCCCTGATCGCCGGTGAGCAGCGCCGCGGGGTAGGTCGCGAAGAGCGCCTCGGCGGAGAGATCGCCCGGAGCCGATCCCGTGAGGACGTCGTGCCAGCGATCCGGCGCGCCGGCCGGGAGGACGAGGCGGGTGTCGGCCCATCCGTCCAGGTTCGCCGTCAGCCTGGCGACGGCGGCGAGCGCCCAGCGGCCGTCGTGGACGCGGGCGAACGCGACGGCGCGATCGGCGTGGCGGCCGGCGATCTCGACCGGCACGTAGGCGCCGTGGGCGAAGAGCTCGGGGTCGCGACGGCGGAGCGCCAGACCGGCCCGCGTGATCGCGACCTTGTCGCTCCGGGCGGCGCCGGGCGCGGCGCGGGCCGCGAAGTCGACCGGCCGGCGGTTGTCGGGGTCGACCAGCGAGAGATCCCAGTCCTCGTTGCCCCAGTAGATGTCGGGAACGCCCGGCGCCGCCAGCTTGAGGACGAGAAGGGCGAGCGAGTTGCGGGCGCCGGTCGCGGCGCAGCGATCCGCGAACGCCGCCAGGTCGCCCGTGAAGTCCGGTGAGGTCAGAATCGCCTCGGCGAACGCGAAGACGTCGGCCTCGTACGCCTCGTCCGGCGCGGCCCAGGTCGTGTGCACCTTCGCCTCGCGGAGGGCTTTCAAAACGAATTGGCGCACGCGGTGGATGCCAATTGGCCAGGCGCCCACCAGCGTCTGGTACAGCAGCCACTCCTCGTTCGCGTCGGGCGCGGTGTCCGGGCGGCGCCGCAGCGGGGCGTTGCGCTCGTGCCAGCGCGCGAACGCCTCCTCCCACTCGCCCGCCAGTTCGGACAGCGCGGTGATGCGCATGCGCACGTCCTCGCTGCGCTTCGTGTCGTGGGTCGAGGTCGCGTTCAGCGGGTGGCCGCCCGCCCGCTGCGCCAGCCGTGCGTGCAGCTCGGCCGCGTCGGTGAACGGCCAGTCCGGCGCGCAGCCGGGCTCGTTGCGGGCGAGGAAGGCGGCGTCGACGTAGAGGGCGGTGTCCTCGACCCCCTTGGCCGCGGCAGGGCCGGTCAGCTGCTGCCAGCGGCCGACGAACGGGCGCAGCTCGGGCGATGGATGGGCGATGGCACCGGCCAGCGCCGCCGTCCCGCCGCCGGCGCGCTCCCCGGCCGCCCGCAGCCGCTCGAGATCGGCGGCGCTCGCGGCGCCGTCGCGGACGTACGTGCGGTAGATGTCGAGCTCGACCGTCAGCTCGCGCACCGCCGCCGGGTCGGTCCCGGCCGGCGCGGCCCGGACGACGCGGGCGAGGTCGGGCGCGAGCATCTCGTCGAGCGCGTCCCGCGTGGTCTGCGCGGCGATGTCCTCGAAGCGGTCCGGCATCCCGGTGACGCGCCGGTGGGCCGCGTGCAGCCGCGCCTCGCCGTCCGGGTCGACGAAGACGCCGCCGGCCAGAGCCAGGAAGTCGTAGCCCGTCGTCCCGGCGGTTGCCCACTCCGGCGGCAGCGACTCGTCCCGGGACAGGATCTTCTCCACCACGACGTAGGCCCCGCCGGTCGCGTCGCGCAGCCGCTCGAGGTACCCGGCCGGGTCGGCCAGCCCGTCGACGTGGTCGATGCGAAGGCCGGCCACGATCCCCTCGCGCACGAGCCGCACGACCTCGGCATGGGTCGCCGCGAACACGTCCTCGTGCTCGACCGCGACCGCCGGCAGGTCGCCGATGTCGAAGAACCGGCGGTAGTTGGGCACGCCGGTGCGCCAATCCTCGAGCCGGTAGTGCTGGGCCCGAAGGACGCGCTCGACGTCGCCGCCCCCCGTGCCCTCCGCGACCGGATAGCGCGCGTCGTAGTAGGCGATCCGCGCCTCGCCGTCCTCCTGCACGAGCCGCAGCTCCCCGGCCGCGACGGCGTCCGCCCGCGGGGAGCCGAGCAGCGGCAGGACGAGTCGGCCGTCGGCCCCCGGCGCGTCCCAGTCGATGTCGAACACATGCGCCCACCGGGCCTCCCGGCCGTGCAGCAGCACGTCCCACCACCAGGGGTTGCGGTGGTCGGCCGCCATGTGGTTGGGCACCACGTCGACCAGCAGCCCCATGTCGAGCCGGCGCAGCTCGCCCGCGAGCCGCTCGAGCGCCTCGGCTCCGCCCAGGTCGGGGCTGACCCGGGACGGGTCGCAGACGTCGTAGCCGTGCTCGCTCCCCGGCCGCGCGGCCATGATCGGCGAGAGGTACATGTCGCCGACGCCCAGGTCGCGCAGGTACGCCGCGACCCTGCCGGCGTCGTCGAAGGTGAACGCCGGCGAGAGCTGGAGGCGGTAGCAGGAGGCCGGGAGCCTCATGCCCCGGCGGGCTCGCTCGTCCGGGTCGCGAGGATGAACGAGCGCCCGACCAGGTTGACGGCGGAGCGGGGGATCACGCGCCGCCCCGGCCGGGCAGTGTTCACGAGCTCCTCCCACACCCCGGCCTGATCCGATTCGGGCAGCACGAACCGGCGCGACGGCTCCCCGCCGTTGAACAGCAAGAGCACCGTCTGCCCCGACACCGGCCGCCCGCGCTCGTCGACCTCGTCCGTCGCCTCGCCGTCGATCAGCATCCCGACCGCCTTCTGGCCCGCGTCGTCCCAGTCCGCCTGTGTCATCTCGCGTCCCGACGGATGCAGCCAGGTGACGTCCTTGCTGCCGCCGCGCAGCGGCCGGCCGGCGAAGAACCCGCGCCGGCGGAAGACGGGGTTCTCGCGGAAGATCCGCAGGGTCTCGCGCGTGAACTCGAGCAGCTCGCGGTCGTCGCCGTCGAGGTTCCAGTTCACCCACGAGATCTCGTTGTCCTGGCAGTAGGCGTTGTTGTTGCCCCACTGCGTGCGGCCGAGCTCGTCGCCGCCGAGCAGCATCCGCACTCCCTGCGAGAACACGAGCGTCGCGATGAAGTTGCGCCGCATCCGCCACCGCAGCTCGGTCACGGCCGCGTCGTCTGTGGGCCCCTCGACGCCCCAGTTCGCGCTGCGGTTGTCGTCGGCCCCGTCGCGGTTCTCCTCGCCGTTGGCCTCGTTGTGCTTCTGGCTGTACGACACCAGGTCGGTGAGCGAGAAGCCGTCGTGCGCGGTGATGAAGTTGACGCTCGCGTAGGTGCGCCGGCCGCTCGCCTGGTAGAGGTCGCTCGACCCGGAGATCCGCGAGGCGAGATCCGACAGCCGGCCGTCGCCGCTCTGCCAGAACGCCCGCACGGAGTCGCGGTAGACGCCGTTCCACTCCGCCCAGCCGACCGGGAAGTTGCCGACCTGGTAACCGCCCTCGCCCACGTCCCACGGCTCGGCGATCAGCTTCACCTGCGACAGGGTCGGGTCCTGCTGCATGATGTCGAAGAACGCCGCCAGCCGGTCGACCTCGAACAGCTCGCGGGCGAGCACCGGCGCGAGGTCGAAGCGGAAGCCGTCGACGTGCATCTCGGTGACCCAGTAGCGGAGGCTGTCGAAGATCAGCTGCACCGTCCGCGGGTGCTGGACGTTCAGGCTGTTCCCCGTGCCGGTGAAGTCCACGTGGTAGCGCGGGTTCTCCGACGAGAGCCGGTAGTACGACGCGTTGTCGACGCCGCGCAGCGAGAGCGTCGGGCCCATCTGGTTGCCCTCGCCGGTGTGGTTGTAGACGACGTCCAGGATCACCTCGATCCCGGCCCGGTGGAACGCCTTCACCATCGACTTGAACTCGCTGACCTGGGTGCCGCGCGTGCCGCCTGCGGCGAAGCGGGCGTCGGGGGCGAGGAAGGCGATCGAGTTGTAGCCCCAGTAGTTCGTGAGGCCGCGCTCGACCAGCACGCGGTCGTTGATGAACTGGTGCACGGGCATGAGCTCGACGGCGGTGACGCCCAGCGAGAGCAGGTGGTCGATGATCGGGTCGCTCGCCATGCCCAGGTAGGTGCCGCGCAGCTCCGGCGGGACGCCCGGATGGAGCATCGTCAGCCCGCGCACGTGGCACTCGTAGATCACTGACCGGTTCCACGGCACCGCCGGGTGGCGGTCGTCGCCCCAGGGGAAGGCGGGGTCGATGACGGCGCACTTCGGCATCTCGCCCGCGCTCGAGCGGGTGTCGAACGAGAGGTCTTCCTTGGCGTCGCCGACGGTGTAGCCGAAGAGCGAGTCGTCCCAGCGCGGCTGCCCGGTGACGGCCTTCGCGTACGGGTCGAGCACGAGCTTGTTCGGGTTGAAGCGGTGGCCGTGCTCCGGCTCGTACGGGCCGTGCACCCGGTAGCCGTAGAGCTGCCCCGGCCGCACGTCCGGGAGGTAGGCGTGCCAGATCAGGTCGGTGCGGTCGACGACCTCGATCCGGTACGACTCCTCCGCGTCCTCGGGCCGCTCGAACAGGCACAGCTCCACGCCCGTGGCGTGCTCGGAGAAGAGGGTGAAGTTCGTCCCCTCGCCGTCCCACGAGGCGCCGAGCGGATACGGTGAGCCCGGCCAGACGCGCAGGCTAGCCACGCGCGCCCTCCAGGAGGACGACCGACTGCGGGGCGGCGGTGATCGCGCCGCCGGACGGCGCGACCGCGCCCGGGCCGCCGAACCGCGCTTCGGCGGAGTCGAGCAGGACGCGGCCGGCGTCGCCGAACGGCACATCCAGGAGCCGCGGCTCGTTCCCGAAGTGGAGGCACACGACCACAGTCTCGCTCGCCGGGTCGCCCCGGAGCATCCATACGACGGCCGGGTCGTCGGTCCGCGTCACCTCGACCCGGTCGGGATCGAGGTCGCGCAGCGGGGCCAGCTCGCGCCGCAGCCGCAGCAGCTCGCGGTAGAGGCCCAGCACCTGCCCGTGGGCACCGTCCCCGCGCGAGTCCCAGCGCAGGGTGGCGGTGCGGAACGTCTCCTCGGACTGCGGATCGGGCGGCTCGCCGGCCCAGCGGAACGACCGGAACTCCTCCGCCCGCCCGCGGCGGACGGCCTCGATCAGCTCGGCGCCGGCGTGGCTCGTGAAGAACGGGAAGGGCGCGTCCTCGGCGTACTCCTCGCCCATGAAGAGCAGCGGCACCTGCGGGGCGAGCAGGATCGCCCCGGCCATCAGCTTGGCCGCCTCGAGGCCGGCGGTCTGGGCCAGACGGTCGCCCAGCATCCGGTTGCCGACCTGGTCGTGGTTCTGGCCGAAGACGACGAACCGGCTGCCGTGGACGCCTGCGGCGGGGGCCCCGTGGCGCCGCCCGCGGTGGCGCGAGCGCTGGCCCGTGTAGGCGAAGGCCTCCCGGTAGGCCCGCGCGGCCATCCGCGTCCCGCGGCCGGCGAAGTCGGCGTAGTAGCCCGTGTCCTCGCCCGTGACGAGCGTATGCAGGGAGTGGTGCAGGTCGCCGCTCCACTGCGCGTCCATGCCCAGGCCGCCGGCCGCTCGTGCGGTGATCATGCGCGGGTCGTTCAGGTCGCTCTCGGCGATCAGGTGCAGCGGCCGCCCGGCCCGGCCGGCCGCCTCGGCGGCCGCGTCGGCGAGCTCCGCCAGGAAGTGGGTCGACGAGGCGTCGGCGATCTGGTCGACGGCGTCGAGCCGCAGCGCGTCGACGTGGTAGTCCTCCAGGAAGCGCAGGGCGCTCCCGATCAGAAGCGCCCGCACGCCGTCGCTCCCGCGGCCGTCCATGTTGATCGCCTGCCCCCACGGCGTGCGGTAGCGGTCGGTGAAGACCGGGCCGAACCGGGGCAGCACGTTGCCCTCCGGCCCCAGGTGGTTGTAGACGCAGTCGAGGCACACCGCCAGCCCGGCGGCGTGGGCGGCGTCGACGAGCCGGCACAGGCCGTCCGGGCCGCCGTAGGAGTTCTGGACGGCGTAGGGGAACACGCCGTCGTAGCCCCAGTTGCGCGCGCCCGGGAACTGCGAGACCGGCATGAGCTCGATCGCGGTGATGCCCAGCTCGCGCAGGTCGGCCAGCCGCGGCACGACGGCGTCGAACGTCCCCTCCGGCGTGAAGGTACCGACGTGCAGCTCGTAGAGCACGAGCTCGGAGAGCGGCACCCCCCGCCAGCCGCCGTCTGTCCAGTCCCGCCAGGCGCCGACCACCTCGGACGGCCCGGACACGCCCTCGGGCTGGAGCGAGGAGGCCGGGTCGGGCAGCTCGTCGCCGCCGTCCAGCCGGTAGCGGTAGCGCCGTCCCGGCTCGGCCCCCGCGGCGACGCAGGCGAACAGCCCGTCGCCCAGGGGCTCGAGCGCCACCGCCGCGTCCGGGTCGAGCAGGACGACGTCGACCCGGTCGGCGTTCGGCGCCCATACGGCGAACCGCGTGCCCTCTCCGTCCGTGCTCGGCGTCGCCCCCAGCCGGGGGCGGGCGATCACGAAGCGCCCTCCTTCGTGAGGATCAGGCACGAGAGCGGCGGCAGCACGAGCGTCATCGAGTAGTCGCGGCCGTGCGCCGGCTCCGCGACCGCCTCGACCCGTCCCATGTTCCCGGCGCCGCTCCCGCCGTAGACGTGGGCGTCGCTGTTCAGGAGCTCGCGCCAGACCCCCGCCCGCGGCGCGCCGATGCGGTAGTTCGGGCGCAGGACGGGCGTCAGGTTGAAGACCGCCAGGGCCGCGGACTCGCCGCCCCTCGCGAGCCGCATGAACGCCAGCACGCTCGACTCGCTGTCGGACGCGTGCACCCACTCGAACCCGGCCGGGTCGCAGTCGAGCTCGTGCAGCGCCGGCTGCTCGCGGTAGGCCCGGTTGAGGTCGGCCACCCAGCGCCGGATGCCGTCGTGCTCCGGCCGGTCGAGCAGGTGCCAGGCGATGCTGGCATCGTGGTCCCACTCGTCCCACTGGCCCAGCTCGCCGCCCATGAAGAGCAGCTTCTTCCCGGGCACCGCGTACATGTAGCCGTAGAGGGCGCGCAGGTTGGCGCGCATCTGCCACTCGTTCCCGGGCATGCGGCCGATCAGAGAGCGCTTGCCGTGCACGACCTCGTCGTGGGAGAGCGGCAGCACGTAGTTCTCGGTGAAGGCGTAGAGGCCCCGGAACGTCAGCTCGTGGTGGTGGAAGCGGCGGTGCACCGGGTCGTGGCCGAAGTAGACGAGCGTGTCGTGCATCCAGCCCATGTCCCACTTGAAGCCGAAGCCGAGCCCGCCCAGGTACGTCGGCCGCGACACCATCGGCCAGGCCGTCGACTCCTCGGCGTAGGTCTGCACTCCGGGATGCTCGGCGTAGACGGCGCTGTTGAGCGCCCGCATGAGGTCGATCGCCTCCAGGTTCTCCCGTCCGCCGTGGCGGTTGGGGATCCATTCGCCCTCCTCGCGGGAGTAGTCCAGGTAGAGCATCGAGGCCACGGCATCGACCCGCAGGCCGTCGGCGTGGTACGCGTCGAGCCAGTGCATCGCGCTCGAGAGCAGGAAGCTGCGAACCTCGTTGCGGCCGTAGTTGAAGATGAAGCTGCCCCAGTCCGGATGGAAGCCCTGGCGCGGGTCGGCGTGCTCGAACAGGTGCGTGCCGTCGAAGAGGGCGAGGCCGTGCGGATCGGTGGCGAAGTGCGACGGCACCCAGTCGAGGATCACCCCGACACCGGCGGCGTGCAGGGCGTCGACGAGCGCCATGAACTCCTGCGGCGTGCCGTAGCGGCTCGTGGGCGCGAAGTAGCCGAGCGACTGGTACCCCCACGAGCCGGTGTAGGGGTGCTCCATGATCGGGAGCAGCTCGACGTGGGTGAAGCCGTTCTCGACGGCGTAGGCGGGGAGTTGCTCGGCCAGCTCGAGGTAGGTCAGCGGCCGGTTGCCCTCGTCGACCTTCCGCCGCCACGAGCCGAGGTGGAGCTCGTAGATCGCGATGGGCGCGTCGAGGGCGCTGCGCTCGGCCCGCGTGCGCATCCAGTCCTCGTCGCGCCACTCGTAGCCGAGCTCCCAGACGACCGACGCGGTCCGCGGCGGCTGCTCGGCGAACCGGGCGAACGGGTCGGCCTTCTCGAGCACGTCGCCACCCGCCGCGATGGCGTACTTGTACGCGGCTCCCTGAGCGACGCCGGGCACGAACCCCTCCCAGATGCCGGAGCTGCCCGTCGCGGCCAGCGCGTCCGCGCCGTGCGACCAGCCGTTCCAGTCGCCGATCACCGAGACGCCCTCCGCGTTCGGCGCCCACACGGCGAACTGCGTCCCGGCCCGCTTGCCGATCGTGACCGGGTGGGCCCCGAGCTTCTCGGCCAGCCGGTAGTGGGTGCCCTCGTTGAAGAGGTGCAGGTCGTCGGCGCTCAGGCGGCTCTTCGGACGCCGGGGCGCCGGCGGCTTGCGAGTGCGAGGCTCGCTCATCGGCCGTCACTCCTCGCGGCGGCGACGCGGCGCAGGCGCGGCGCCAGGCCGGGGACGGCGTCGAGCTCCTCGACGCCGTGGCGCGCAAGCCGCCGCCAGTTGGGCTGCTCGGTCGTCGTCCCGGGCACGTTCTGGGGCTCGCGCTCCCACCACATGTCCTCGAGGCTCACGAGTTCCGCGCTCGCGTCGGAGCCCGCCAGCTCGAGCAGGCAGGCGTCGAGCGCGCCGGGGCCGTCGGCGACCGTGTGGCCGCGGCGCTCGAGCGCCGCCCGCAGCGCGTCGCGGCGGCCGTCGGCGGCTCCCTCGTCATCCCAGAACCTCGCGAAGGTGGACATGTCGTGGGTATTCATGCCCACCATCGCGTCGGAAGGCACGCGGTCGAACGGATCGGTGTTGCCGAGCTCGGTCTGAACGGCATAGATGCGCAGCAGGCCGTGGGCTGCCATCGTCCGCCGGACGGCGGCGGGAACGGTGCCCATGTCCTCGCCGACAAGCCGGGTGCGGGCCCGCTGCGACTCGATGCAGAGGACGGCATAGAGCTCCTCGAACGGGTAGCGCACGTACACGCCCTCGGTCGCCGGCAGGCCGTCGGGCACCCAGAACATGCGGTGCAGGCCCATGACGTGGTCGATGCGGGCGGCAACGGCGTGGCGGCACAGCGCGCGGATGCAGGCCGCCGGGTAGGCGTGACCCCCCTCCCGCAGCCGGCCGGGATGAAGCGGGGCCAGGCCCCAGCTCTGGCCGCCCTCGAAGAACCCGTCCGGCGGCGCGCCGACCGAGATGCCGTCGGCGAAGGCATCGCGGAACCGCCAGGTGTCGTAGCCGCCGGGATGCACGCCGAGCGGCAGGTCGAGGTAGGGCCCGGCGCCGCCCGCGCCCGCGCCCGCGAGCTGCTCCTCGCACAGCCACTGGGCGTAGGCGTGATAGCGGGCGGCGGCCTCGTCGCCGGGCGCGTCCGGATCGCGCCACTCGCGCCACCCGGCCCGCTCGCGCTCGCAGCGGGCGCGGAATCCGGCGTACGCGGCCAGGTCGGGGTGGTCGTCCAGGTGGCGCTCGAACGCGTCCAGCCGCCGGCCGTCCAGGGCGGCCAGGAGCGCCTCGACCACCCGCCGCTTGGCGGCCATCGCGGCGCGGTAGTCGATCAGGCGGCCCTCTGGCCGGGGCGCGCCAGCGGCCAGCTCGCGGGCGCGCGCCGAGGCGTCCCATTCGGGCGCCGCCGCCGGGTCGACGTAGAGCTCGTTCCAGTACAGGCGGGTGACCGGGAGGTAGGGGCTGGGCTCGAACGGCTCGTCCAGGAAGACGGCGTTCAGCGGCGTCGAGCCGACCAGGTCGCCGCCGAGGCCGGCCGTCCACTCCGCCAGCAGCCGCATCCGGGTCAGGTCGCCGGGCCCGAACGGCCCAGGGAGCGCGTACAGCGGCACGAACACGCCCCACGACCGCGCCGGGCCGGCGTGGGCGCGCCGCGGCGCCTGCAGGACGGTCACCTCCTGCGTTCGGCCGCCCGCCTCGAGCGCCAGCCGGTGACGGCCGTAGGGGAGCCGGGGCAGCTCGGCGGCGCCGCCGTCGCCGCGCCCGTGGAGCTCGCCGCCGTCCTCGAGCGCCAGCGTCCACGTCGCCCGTCCCTCCGCGGTGAGCCGGATCCGCGCCGGGGCCCGGCCCCAGGCCACGGCGACCGGCTCGGCGAGCCGGCCGGCCCGCGTCGCCTCCGCGGCCCGCAGCGCCTCGCCCGAGCCGCGGCCCGACTCGTCCACGTCGTGCCCGAGCGCCCGCAGCACCGCGGCCAGCGCCTGCGGCGAGGCCCGGCGGCGGCGGCCGGTCGTGTCGGTGTATGACCGCAGCACGCCCTCCGCCGCGGCCAGCGCTTCCAGCGCGCCGCGAGCCCTCCGGACGGTCACGTTCCGAGCAACTCCTGGAGCCCGCGGGCGGGGATGACGACCCACTCGGGGCGGTTGTCCAGCTCGTATCCGAGCTCGTAGACGGCCTTCTCGATCAGGTGCAGGTCGATCAGGCGGGCGAGCTCGTCGTCGTCCTCCGGCATGATCCCGGCCGGCGCGACCTCCGCCCGGTAGGCCCGCAGGAAGGCCGCCGAGACCCAGGCCCGCCACAGCTTCGCCCACGCCTCCGGGGGCCCGCCGACGGCGGCGTCGCGGCCGCTCTCGCGGAAGAGCGCGGCGTAGGCGGCGTAGTGGAACGAGCGCAGCATCCCGGCCACGTCGTAGGCGGGCGAGCGCTTCAGCCGCCGCTGGGCCAGCGGCCGGGCCGGCTCGCCCTCGAAGTCGATGATGACCACGTCGCGGCCGGTCCAGAGCACCTGCCCGAGGTGGTAGTCGCCGTGGGCGCGGATGCGCCGGCCGTGCAGCAGGCCGTCCATCAGCTTGCGGACGTGCGCGAGCGCGGGCTGGTCGCCGGGCGTGATCCACTCCAGCTCGGCCACCCCGTCACCGGCCCTGCGCGCGGCGGCGAGCACCTGGCGGATGAGGTTGCGCAGCGACTGGTACTGCGCCCGCTGCTGGAGCGCCGTGAAGGCCTCGGGCTCGAAGTCGGCGCCGTCGTCGGCCGCCGCGAGCGCCCGGTGCATCTGCGCGGTGCGCTCGCCCAGCAGGCGGGCGAACTCGAGGTAGGAGCCGATCGAGTCGGCCACCTCCGTCGGGACGTCCTGCGCGGCCAGGTCGACCAGGCGGGCCTCCGGCACCACCGGCGGCGACGGGTCGTCGCGGGCGAGGACGTCCTCGAGGTAGCGGCCGACCTCGTCCATCGTGTACTCCCAGGCGTCGCCCTCGTTCGTGACGAAGCCCTGCAGCAGCCCGATCGTGACCGGCTGCCGGCGGCGGCGGTGGTACTCGATCGTGCCGGCCGGCGGCGAGACGTGGGTGAAGCCGGCCCGCGTCAGCGCCGCCGTCACCTCGGCCTCCGGGTTCGGGCCGGCCTCGACCCGGCGGAAGATCTTCAGCACCGCCCGCTGGCCGAACGCGATCGAGCTGTTCGACTGCTCGGCGCCGAGCGCCTGCGGCTCCAGGCCCTCGCCGTCGGCGACGATCCCCCGCAGCTCCCGCGTCCGGGTGGTGGCGAGCGACCCGACCAGCCCGCCGGTGCGGCGGCCGCGGCGCAGCATCCCCAGGAGCGCGGTCGCGAGCACCGGGTCGTCGGCGCCGTCGAGCAGGGCGATCCGCCCTTCCTGGGTCTCGAGCATCGCGATGGTCGCGCCGCCCGGCGCGCGCCCGTTCTCGAGCGGCGTCCGCGCGACCATCGGCACCACGTAGGTGTCCGGCTCGCCCTCGCGATACTCGACCCGGAAGATGCACAGGTAGCCGGCCTCGCGCCGGGCCGGCCCGGGGACGCGCACGGCGTCGTCCAGCACCACCCGGCGGATGCCGCGCGACTTGCCGGCGAACCAGCGCCGCGACGGCAGGAACTGGGCGATCGCGTCGTCGAGCTGGCGCCGCGTCCGCCGCTCGAACACGGCCGGCCACCGGCCCGGTACGCGGATCTCCGGGCACGGGCCGCCCGCAGCCAGCCCGTCGGGCGGGGCCGGGTGCAGGACGAAGAGGTAGAAGTCGTGCGGCCCCAGCGCGAGCGGGTAGAGGCGGTCGCTGCGGATCGACGGGAACTGGCTGTGCCCGAGCAGCTCCTCCGGCACGAGCCCCTCGTAGCGGCGCAGGTCGAGCTCGACGTACTGCGCCCGCCGCGAGAGGTTGCAGACGACCAGGATGCGCTCCTCCCCGTACTCGCGCAGGTAGGAGAGCACCTTGCGGTTCTCGGGCAGCAGGAACTCGAGCGTCCCCCGGCCGAAGGCCTGGTAGCGCTTGCGCAGGGCGAGCAGCCGCTTCATCCACCAGAGCAGCGAGTTGGGGTTCGCCTGCTGCGACTCGACGTTGACCGCGCCGTACTCCGGGTCGGAGACGACCGGCAGATAGAGCTGCTGCGGGTTGGCCCGCGAGAAGCCGCCGTTGCGGTCGAGGCTCCACTGCATCGGCGTGCGGACGCCGTTGCGGTCGCCGAGATAGATGTTGTCGCCCATCCCGAGCTCGTCGCCGTAGTAGATGACCGGCGTCCCGGGGAGCGAGAGCAGGAGCGCGTTCACGAGCTCGATGACCCGCCGGTCGTTCCCGAGCAGCGGCGCCAGCCGCCGGCGGATGCCGAGGTTGATCCGCGCCTGTGGATCGTCGGCGTAGGCGCGGTACATGTAGTCGCGCTCCTCGTCGGTGACCATCTCGAGGGTCAGCTCGTCGTGGTTGCGCAGGAAGATCGCCCACTGGCATCCGTCCGGGATCGGGGGCGTCTGGGCCAGGATGTCGACGAGCGGGTAGCGGTCCTCCATCCGCACCGCCATGAACATCCGCGGCATGAGCGGGAAGTGGTAGGCCATGTTGCACTCGTCCCCGTCGCCGAAGTAGGCGACCGCGTCCTCCGGCCACTGGTTGGCCTCGGCGAGCAGCATCCGGTCGGGGAACTTCTCGTCCATGTGGCGGCGCAGCGCCCGCAGCGCCGTGTGCGTCTCGGGCAGGTTCTCGCAGTTCGTGCCCTCGCGCTCGAACAGGTACGGCACGGCGTCGAGCCGCAGCCCGTCGACCCCCATCGAGAGCCAGAAGTCGACCACCCCGAACATGGCCCGCTGCACCTCGGGGTTGTCCCAGTTCAGGTCGGGCTGGTGCGAGTAGAAGCGGTGCCAGTAGTAGGCGCCGGCGACGGGGTCCCACGACCAGTTGGAGCTCTCGAAGTCCTGGAAGATGATGCGCACGCCCCGGTAGCGGTCGGGGCTGTCGCTCCAGACGTAGAAGTTGCGGGCCCGGCTCCCGGGAGCCGCGCGGCGGGCGCGCTGGAACCAGTCGTGCGTGTCCGACGTGTGGTTGAGGACGAGCTCGGTGATGACGCGGAGGCCGCGCGCGTGGGCGGCGCGCAGGAACGCGCGGAAGTCGCGCATCGTGCCGTAGTCCGGGTGCACCGCCCGGTAGTTGGCGATGTCGTAGCCGTCGTCGCGCAGCGGGGAGGGGTAGAACGGCAGCAGCCATATCGTCGTGACGCCGAGGTCCTCGAGGTAGTCGAGCCGCTCGGTCAGCCCGCGGAAGTCACCGATTCCGTCGCCGTCGGAGTCGGCGAACGCGCGCACGTGGAGCTCGTAGATGATCGCGTCCTCGTACCAGCGGCCGGCGGTGCCGACGGCGGTCGGCGCGACGATCGTGGCGGGCTTGGGGCCGGCGAGGGTCATGCGTAGTACTCGAAGTCGTGCTCGGTCCGCAGCCGCCTGCGGACGTGGAAGACGTGGGCCGGGACGCGGTGCGGGTCAAGCTCCACGTAGTTGTGCCCGCCCTGCCAGGTGTAGGCCTCGTCCGTCAGGAGGTCGTGCAGCTGGTAGGGGCCGTCGGTCCCGATGCCGAGGTGCTCCAGCGGCAGGTCGATCCAGCCGGACTGGGTGTAGTGGGGGTCGAGGTTCACGATGCAGAGGACGACGTCGGCGCGGTCCGCGGAGTGCTTGGTATAGGCGAGCAGCATGTCGTTGTCGACCTGCCGGAACTCGAGCCGCTCGTTCGTCTGCAGCGCCGGGTGCGCGCGTCGGGCCGCATTCACGGCCGTCAGGAGCGGCGTGAGCGACTCGGGGCTCGCCGTGTCCCAGCCGCGCAGCTGGTACTTCTCCGAGTCCAGGTACTCCTCGCTCCCGGGCCGCAGGCTGCGTCGCTCCACGAGCTCGAAGGCGGGGCCGTAGATGCCGTAGCTGGGCGAGAGCGTCGCCGCCAGCACGAGCCGCGCGGTGAACGTCGGCCGCCCGCCGGTCTGCATCGGCTCGGTGAGGATGTCCGGCGTGTTCGGCCAGAAGTTGGGCCGGAAGTACTCGCGCAGGTCGGTCTCCGTCAGCTCGCGCAGGTAGCCCTCGAGCTCGTGCTTGCCGTTGCGCCAGGCGAAGTACGTGTAGGACTGGGTGAACCCGGCCTTGGCCAGCCGCTCCATGACGCGCGGGCGGGTGAACGCCTCGGCCAGGAAGATCGTCTCGGGGTGGTCGCGGGTCACGTCGGCGATGAGCCACTCCCAGAACGCGAACGGCTTCGTGTGCGGGTTGTCGACGCGGAAGACCGAGACGCCCTGGCGCAGCCAGAAGCGGATCACATCCGCGAGGGCCTGCCAGAGCCCGGCCCAGTCGTCGCACTCGAAGTCGAGCGGGTAGATGTCCTCGTAGCGCTTCGGCGGGTTTTCCGCATACCGGATGGAGCCGTCCGGGCGGTGCCGGAACCACTCCGGGTGCTCCGATACCCAGGGGTGGTTGGGGGAACACTGGAAGGCGATGTCGAGCGCGAGGGCGATGCCGCGCTTCGTGCACGCCTCGGCCAGCCGGCGCACGTCGGCGACCGTGCCGAGGTCGGGGTGGACGGCCGTGTGGCCGCCCTCCGCGGCGCCGATCGCCCAGGGGCTGCCGACGTCGCCGGGCTCGGCGGCCGGCGTGTTGTTGCGGCCCTTGCGGTGGGTCTCGCCGATCGGGTGGACCGGCGGCAGATAGAGCACGTCGAAGCCCATGTCCGCGATCCGCCCGAGCTCGCCGCGCACGTCGCGCAGCGTGCCGTGGCGGTCGCCGCCGAGCGAGCGCGGGAAGAGCTCGTACCAGGCCGAGAACCGGGCCAGGGGCCGGTCGACCCAGACCGGCACCGCCAGGTCGGAATCGGTGTGCTGCGGGCGCGGGTCGTGGGCCTGCATGAGCCCTGCCAGGGCGGGGTCGAGCGCCGCCGCGGCCGCAGCCTCGGCGTCCTCGCCGGTGAGCCGGCCGCGCCACTTCTCGAGCTCCGTCGCCACAGCGGCCGGCGCCCCGGCCGCGGCCGCCTCGACCAGCTCGGCGCCGACGGCCAGCTCGACGCGCACGTCCTGGCCCGCGTCGACCCGGCGGCGGAGCTGGTCGCGCCAGGTCGCGAAGCGATCGACCCAGGCCCGCACGGAGTAGGAGTGGCGGCCGAGCACCTCGACGGGGAAGGAGGCCGCGAAGCGGTCGTTCCCGACCGGTTCCATGCGCACCTCGCGGAAGCGGCGCTCGCCGTCGCGCCGGTGGCGCACGACCGCCGCGACGACGTCGTGGCCGTCGGCGAACACATCGGCGGTCACCGCGACGTGGTCGCCCGCGACCCGCTTCACGCAGAACCGGCCGCCGTCGACGCACGGGCGCAGGTTTTCGACCACGACCCTGCGCCTGCCCTCGGCGTCGGGGACCGCGCTGCCCGTGATGTGGCTTGCTGCCCTCGCCATGGGGCTTTGCAAACTAGACGATCCCGGGCGCGTCGACGCCTCCCTCGCTGAATACCCGGTGCCAGCCACCGGGTATTTGTTCCCAGGGTTGACCCGGGGCTCCCTCACAGCGGAGCCCCGGGCGTGTTTCCCCCTCCGGGGAACCTTCAGCGGCCCAGACCTTGGACGCGGTGCGCCCGGGGGGAGCGCGCCGCAGCGGTACGGCGGACGGAAGTGTCGCCCGCCCGCGGGCGCAATGGGTTACCGCCCGGAAAACCATTCGTAAACGCGCGGTGAATTCTCTCGGACGGCACCGGTGGGGACTGTCCCCGCTCGACGGGGACAGTCCCCGGTTCGCGGCCCGGACAGGCGGCCGTGCTAGCGTCAGCCGCCATGCGCCTGTGCCTGATGATCGAGGGCCAGGAGGACGTCACCTGGCCGCAGTGGGTCGCGCTTGCCGAGACCTGCGAGCGGGTCGGCCTCGAGGGCCTCTTCCGCTCCGACCACTACGTCTCGGTGGACGAGGGCTCGACCCGCGGATCGCTCGACGCCTGGACGACGCTCGCCGGTCTCGCCGCCCGCACGGAGCGGATCCGGCTCGGGACGATGGTCTCGCCGGCCACGTTCCGGCACCCGTCGGTGCTCGGCCGGGCCGCGACGACCGTCGACCACATCTCCGGCGGCCGGGCCGAGCTCGGCATCGGCGCGGGCTGGTACGAGCGCGAGCACCGCGCGTTCGGGTTCCCGTTCGCATCGCTGGGCGAGCGCATGGAGGTCTTCGAGGAGCAGGCCGAGGTCATCGTCGGCCAGTGGACGACGGAGTCGTTCTCGTACTCGGGCCGCCATTACACGCTCGAGGACTGCGACGCGCTGCCGAAGCCGGTGCAGCGGCCGCACCCGCCGCTGATCGTCGGCGGCGCGGGCAAGCGCCGCACCGTCGAGGTGGCCGCCCGGCTGGGCCAGGAGTACAACGTCGTCGCGCCCACGGTCGAGGAGGCCCGCGACCTGCGCCGTCGGATGGACGCCGCCTGCGAGCGCCACGGCCGCGACCCCTCCTCGCTCGTCCTGTCGGCGATGTGCACGGTCGTGGTCGGCGCGGACGCGGCCGAGGCTGAGGCCCGGGCCCAGTTGCTCGTCGACCGCGGCTACGAGGCCGGCGACGGCGCGTCGGCCCTGGCCGAGAACCGCGACCGCTGGGTGTGCGGGACGGTCGACGAGGCGGTGGCGCGCCTCCGCGACCTGGCCGACGCGGGCGTCGAGCGGATGATGCTCCAGCACCTGCTGCACGACGACCTGGACGCAGTCGAACTCTTCGGCAGCGAGCTCGTGCCGGCCGTCGGCTGACGGTCAGCCGAACCGCGCCCGGCCGAACCGCCGCCGGAGGCGCGTCTGGCGTGGTGCCCGCGGGGCTGGTGGCCGCGCGAGGTTCTCGGGGAAACGGATGCCGTTGGATCGGCAGTTGGCGTCGTTTGCATGTGTCATTTGCGGTTCCCTGACACTCTCACGACGCCTCGTCACCCACGTGTGACATCTCCG
>JAICJM010000256.1 GCA_025928435.1 Thermoleophilia bacterium | reverse complement strand
GGGCGGTGCGGGCGGCGGCGGGCCGGTGCGACCGCGCGCATCGTCCATGTCGGCGTACTTCCAGTCCACGTACCAGTGGTGGTCGCGCACCCGCTCCCAGGCGTCGTCGCCGTGCCAGGGGAAGGTGGGGAGGTAGATGCTCCACTCGAACGCGTCCGGGTCGCGTCCCGCCCGCCCGAGCTCCTCGGTCGCCCATGCGACCTGCTCCGCGAGCGAGTCCGGGGTCACCTCGCCGCCCATGAAGCCGTCGGCCAGCCGCCCCGCCCGGCGCACGGCGGGCTCGGCGAAGCCGCCGATCCAGATCGGCGGTCCGCCCGCTCGGGCCGGCTTGGGGGTGACGGAGATGCCCGGGTAGGGCGCCGCGGGCGTGCCCGTCACCACGCCGTCGCCCCAGGCCTGGTGCAGGATCTCGATCGAGTCCTCGAGCCGGCGCCGCCGCGAGCGGATCGGGATCCCGAGCCCGTCGAACTCCTCCTGCCGCCAGCCCAGCCCGAGCCCGAGCGTCAGCCTCCCGGCGCTCAGGAGGTCGACGACGGCCGCATCCTCGGCCAGCCGGACGGGATCGTGGAGCGGCGCGAGCAGGAGCGCCGTGCCGATGCGCACGCGCTCCGTGCGGGCGGCGATCGCCGCGGCCACGGGCAGGAGCGACGGCAGGTAGCCGTCGTCGACGAAGTGGTGCTCGGAGACCCAGACCGACTCGAACCCGAGCCGCTCGGCGAGCACGGCCACCTCGACCGCGTCGCGGTAGAGCTCGACGTCCGAGCGGGGATCTCCCGGGAACCGCTGGCAGGCGATGAGGCCGAATCCGAATTCCATGCCGGCCAACCCTAGAGGAGCGTCGAGCCCCCGTCGATAGGCAGCGCGGCGCCGGTGATGTAGGCCGCCTCGTCCGATGCCAGGAACGCGATGGTCGCCGCCACCTCGGGTGCCGTCCCCAGCCGCCGCAGCGGCACCGCCTCGCGCAGGTACCGCTCGCCGGCCGCCGGGTCGTCCATCACGCGGAGCATCGGCGTGTCGATCACGCCGGGGCAGACGCAGTTCACCCGGATCCCGTGCGGCGCGAGCTCGATCGCCATCTGGCGCGTGAGCGACACGACGCCCGCCTTCGAGGCGTTGTAGTGCGCCCCCGGCTCGTCCGCGTCGCCCACGAGCGCGGCGGTCGAGGCCAGGTTGACGATCGCGCCCGGCCGGCCGGCGTCCACGAGCGCCCGCGCGAACGCGCGGCCGGTGACGTAGACGCCGCGCAGGTTGATCGCGAGCACGTCGTCCCACTCGGCCGGCTCGAGGGCGAGGAAGGGCGCGATCCGGTAGACGCCGGCGCTCGCGACCAGCACGTCCGCCGGACCGCCCAGCCGCACCGCGGCCTCCGCCACGGCCGCGGCGACCGCCTCCGCGTCGCGCACGTCCACGACCACGTCGGCCTCCGACCCGAGATCGAGGACCGCCACGGCCGCGCCGCGGCCCGCGAGCAGGGCCGCCGTGGCCGCCCCGATGCCGGAGAGGCCGCCGGTGACGATGGCCCGCCGGCCCGCGAATGGTGGCTGCTCCGGCATCCACGTCCAAGTCTCTCAGGTGAGGGCCTGCGGGCGCGGGGGAACCTGGTACGGTGACCATGTGGTCGTCGACACGAGCAGCCATCGGGCCGCACCTCCGCTCTCGACCTCGGTCGTCGAGGCGATCGGCGGCACGCCGCTGCTCGCGATCGAGGGCATCTACGCGAAGCTCGAGTACCTGAACCCGTCGGGCTCGGTGAAGGCGCGCCTGGCCCGCTACATGATCGAGCGGGCGGAGCGCGAGGGGCTCCTGCGCCCCGGCGACACCATCGTCGAGGCGTCGAGCGGCAACACGGGCAACGCGATGAGCATGGTGGCGGCGGCCAAGGGCTACCGCATGCTCGTCGTCATGCCGGAGGGGATGAGCCCGGAGCGCGTCGCCATCTCTCGCGCGCACGGCGCCGACGTGCTCCTGATCGGCGACTTCCACGTCACGGCCGCCCTCGAGCACGCCCGCATCCTGGGCGAGCGGCCCGGCTACTTCCATCCCGGGCAGTTCGACTCGGAGTGGAACGTGACCGAGAACCGCGAGTGGCTCGGTGCCGAGATCCTGGCGCAGCTGCCCGAGCCGCCCGACGCGCTCGTTGTCGGCGTCGGCACCGGCGGCACGCTGATCGGCGTGGGGCAGGCCTTCCGGGCGGTGAACCCCGACGTGCTCGTCGTCGGCCTCGAGCCGGGCGAGTCGCGCACGATCTGCTGCGGCGAGATCGCCATGCACGCGATCGAGGGGATCTCGGACGGGTTCGTGCCCGGGATCATCGCCCGTCACAGGTCGCAGATCTCCGAGTTCGTGAGCGTGTCGAGCGAGGACGCCCTGGCCGAGATGCGCCGGCTCGCGCACGACCACGGCATCTTCGTCGGCCCGAGCTCAGGGGCGCACATGCTGGCGGCGAAGACCCTGCGCGGCCGCCGGCCGGATCTGAACACGATCGTCACGCTCTTCTGCGACGAGGGCGAGAAGTACATCGCCGATCACCACGGCCCGCGCTGACGCCGGGCCCTCGGTGTGACGCCACTCACACGCGCCGAAACCACCCTCCCATCCCCTTCGTAATCGGGGTCGCGGGCAGACCAACACACGGAGAGGGAGGGCACATGGATTCGACCACGAGCACCGAGGGCGTCCCGGCGGCCGCCGAGCTGGACGAGCGCTGGAGCCGCGTCGTCGGCCGGCGCGGCTTCCTGGTGGGCGTCGGCGCGGCCGGCGCGGCCGCGGTCGCGGGCGGAGGCCTGGCGACGGCGGGGGCGGTGTTCGCCTCCGGCGGGCGGCTCTCGCGGGGCGACGCGGCCATCCTGCGGTTCCTGGCCGCCGCCGAGCTCATCGAGACCGACCTGTGGCAGCAGTACACGGAGCTCGGAGGGGTGAACGGCGGCAACCCGGCCTACACGGCCGCGCTCGAGAACCTCGACGGGGACATGCCGCAGTACATCTCGGACAACACCGACGACGAGATGAGCCACGCCGCGTTCCTGAACGCGTACCTGCGGTCGAAGGGCGAGGACGCCGTGAATCTGGACGAGTTCCGGACGCTGCCGAGCAGCAGGGCCACGGGCGCGAGGCAGATCGGACGCCTCACCAACCTGATGGACCTGAACGTCGACACGAGCTGGTACACCCGCTACCGCAGCGGTAAGAACCCCGACTTCGGGGCGACGTTCCCGCAGGCCGTCCACATCCACGGCGAGCCGGCCATCCCGGTGAGCGACGCGGACACGCCCCCGGGCATGTCGCAGCCGGTACCGCCGACGACGGCGAAGCAGCGCCGGATGCAGGCGATCGCGAACACCGCCGGCTTCCACTTCGCGATGATCGAGCAGGGCGGATCGAGCCTGTACACGACGATGAGCCTCAAGGCCACCGACCTCGAGGTGCTGCGGATCGTCGTCTCGATCGGCGGCACCGAGGTGAACCACTTCGCGGTCTGGCACGACAAGGCCGGGAACGCGGTGGCCCAGCCGCTCGCCGGCGTGACGGATCCCGAGACGGGCGTGACGTTCCCCGACCTGAACTCGCCGCCGTTCGGCGGAGAGCTCTTCCAGACCAACCTGATCATGCCCGAGCCGGCGGACTTCATCCGCAAGAGCCTGCCGAAATGCTCCGTCATCCGGCCCTCGCTCGACCGGAACGCGGGCGCGATGGCGGTGGTGGCCTTCCTGACGTCGACCGGCCTCTTCAAGGGTCAGTCGAAGAAGTTCTTCCAGGCCGCCCAGGAGCTCGCCCGGGAGGCGGATGCCGCCCAGCGCGGAAAGGGGTGATGCCGGGGCTCGGCCGCGACGTCCGAGTCTCGTAGACTTGCCGTGTGAACTGTTCGCAGTGCGGAACGGACAACAGCCCCGGCCGCAAATTCTGCGGCGAGTGCGGCGCCGGGCTCCTCATGGGATGCCCGGCGTGCGGCGCCGCGATCGAGCCGGGCACGAAGTTCTGCGGCGAGTGCGGATCGCCCCTCCAGGAGGTGCCGGCGCCTGAGCCCGGAGCCGAGCCGTCCGCGCCCTCACCCGTGGCGGAGCGGCGGCTCGTCTCCGTGCTCTTCGCCGATCTGGTCGGGTTCACGACCATCTCCGAGGGGCGCGACTCGGACGAGGTGCGCGAGCTCCTGTCGCGCTACTTCGAGACCTCGCGGCGCCTGATCGAGCTCTACGGCGGCACGGTGGAGAAGTTCATCGGCGATGCCGTCATGGCGGTGTGGGGGACCCCCGTCGCCACCGAGGACGACGCGGAGCGGGGCGTGCGGGCGGCGCTCGACCTGGTCGCCGCCGTGACCGCCCTGGGCGACGAGATCGGGGTCACCGGCCTGCGTGCCCGCGCCGGCGTGCTGACGGGCGAGGCGACGGTCACGGTCGGCGCCGACGGGCAGGGCATGGTCGCGGGCGACATCGTGAACACGGCAGCGCGGATCCAGTCGGTGGCCGAGCCGGGCCAGGTGCTCGCCGGCGACGCCACCCGGCGCGCGACCGAGCCGACCGTCGTCTACGAGGACGCCGGCACCCACGAGCTGAAGGGCAAGTCGGGCCTGTACCGGCTCTCGCGG
>JAICJM010000284.1 GCA_025928435.1 Thermoleophilia bacterium | reverse complement strand
CGACGTGCCGTTCGACGTCGCCGCGCTCGTCGGCTGCGCGATCACGACCGGCGTCTGCGCCGCCTGGCGCACCGCCCGGGTGGCGCCGGGCGAGCGAGTGGCCGTGTTCGGCTGCGGGGGCGTCGGGTTGTCGGCCGTGATGGGCGCCGCGGCGGCCGGCGCCGAGCCGATCGTGGCCGTCGACGTGAGTCTCGAACGCGCCCAGGCGGCGGCGGAGTTCGGCGCGACGGACGCGGTTGCGTGGGCGGGCGACGCCGATGCGACCGGCGCGGCCGTGCAGGAGGCGTCGGGCGGCGGCGTCGACCACGCCTTCGAGGCGACCGGGCGGCCGGAGGCGATGCGGGCCGCGTTCATGTCGCTGCGCCCGCGCGGGCAGGCCGTCCTGATCGGCATCCCGCGTATCGACGCCGAGCTGCGCATCCCCGCCCGGCTGATCCCGCGCGGCGAGAAGCGCGTGATCGGCGCCCTGTACGGGTCGTCCCGGCCCGAGCGCGACTTCGGGCTGGTCCTGGACGCCTACCGGCGCGGGCGGCTCCCGCTCGACCGGCTGATCTCGCACCGGCTCCCGCTGGAGCGGATCGAGGACGGCTTCGCGCTGCTGCGGGAGGGCGGAGCCCGCCGGGCGGTGCTGGCGCTCGGCCCCGAGGACGCCGCGTGAAGATCGCCGCGGTCGAGACCCGGCGCTACCGGTTCCCGTTCGACCCACCCCTGCGGGCCGCGTGGGACCCGCAGCCGCGGACGCACCAGGACGCGACGCTCGTCTGCGTCGTCGCGGACGACGGCACCCGCGGGTACGCGAGCGGCGACGCGCTGCCCGACGCCGAGGCGCTGGGGCGGCTCCTGGCCGGCGTCGACCCGTTGCGCACGGAGGTCGTGCGCGAGGTGTGCGAGACGGTCGACTTCCACGGCGGCCGGCCGTGGACGCTCGAGGTGGCGGTCTGGGACCTCGTCGGCCGCGCGCTCGGCCAGCCGCTGTGGCGGATCCTGGGCGGGCGCAGCGAGTCGCTCGTCGCGTACGCGTCGAGCGCCGAGCCGGCGCCCCCCGGCGAGCGCGCCCGCCGCGGCGCCGCCCTGCGCGACGCGGGCGTGCGGGCGGTCAAGCTGCGCTTCGGCGACGACTGGCGCGCCGGCGTCGAGACCGTCGAGGCGGTGCGCGACGCGGTCGGGCCGGGGTTCGCCGTCATGGTCGACGCCAACCAGGGCTGGCGCATGCCCGGCGACCTGCGCCCGCGCTGGGACGTCGCGACGGCGATCGCCTGCGCCCGGGCGCTCGAGCCACTGGGCGTCGAGTGGCTGGAGGAGCCGCTGCGCACGGACGACGTCGACGGGTACGCCGCCCTGCGGCGCGCGACGTCGCTGCGGATCGCCGCGGGCGAGATGGTGCGCGACGCCGCCGCGGCCCGTGACCTGGTCGTGCGCGGCGGGGTCGACGTGATCCAGCCCGACGTCGTGCTCGCGGGCGGGATCGGCGGCGCCCGCAGGATCGCGGCGGTCGCCGACCTGCACGGGCGGACGTGGTCGCCGCACACGTGGTCGAACGGGTACGGCCTCGTGGCCAACCTGCACGCGGCGCTCGCGTTCTCGACCTGCCCGTACGTCGAGGTGCCGTTCGACCCGCCGGCCCTGCCGGCCGAGCGGCGCGACTGGCTGCTGCCTGCGCCGGTCGAGATCGCCGCGGACGGCACCATCCGCCCCCCGGACGGCCCCGGCCTCGGCGTCGAGCCCGATCTCGAGACCCTCGACCGCTACCTGGTGGAATGAGCGCCGGCGCCGTCGAGATCCGGGCCGCGGTGCTCGAGGACAAGGGCGCGCCGCTGCGCGTCGAGACGCTGCTGCTCGACCCGCCCCGCCACGACGAGGTGCTCGTGCGGGTGGCCGCGGCCGGCGTGTGCCACTCCGACCTGCACCTGGCCGAGGGCCACCTCGGCGACGGGCGCTGGCCGGCCGTGCTCGGGCACGAGGGCGCGGGCGTCGTCGAGGCGGTGGGGGAGAGCGTGACCCACGTCCGCCCGGGCGACCGGGTCGCCTTCTGCTTCGTCCCGTCGTGCGGAGAGTGCCGCATGTGCCGCGCCGGGCGGCCGCACCTGTGCGAGCCGGCGGCCGACCGGTCGCTCGCGGGCACGCTGATGGACGGCACCTCCCGGCTGAAGCGCCCGGACGGCACGCCCATCAAGCACTTCCTGACCGTCTCCTGCTTCGCCGAGCGCTGCGTCGTCCCGGCGGCCGGCGCCGTGCCGATCGGCGACGACCTGCCCCTGTGGCAGGCCGCGCTGGTGGGGTGCGGCGTCGTCACCGGAGTCGGCGCGGTCCGCAACGCGGCCCGGGTGGCCGAGGGCGAGACGGTGTGCGTGATCGGGTGCGGCGGCGTCGGCCTGCAGGTCGTCTCGGGCGCGCGGCTGGCGCGCGCCGGGCGGATCGTCGCGATCGACCGTGATCCGGCCAAGCTGGCGCTCGCGCGCGAGCGGGGCGCGACCGACGCGCTCGAGGCCCGCCCCGACGTCCGCAGGGCGGCCCGCGACCTCGTGGAGGGCGGGTTCGACCACGCCTTCGAGGTCATCGGCCGCGCCGACACGATCCGGCTCGCCTGGGACGTCCTGCGGCCCGCTGGGCAGGCGACGATCGTCGGGATCGCCCCCGCCGGCGTGGAGGTGTCGCTGCGGGCGCTCGACCTCCTGAGCGAGAAGACGCTTCGCGGCTGCTACTACGGCTCGGCCGATGTGGCCGCCGAGCTGCCCGGGCTGGTGGCGCTGGCCGCCGCCGGCGAGATCGACCTGGCGGCCGTCGTCTCGCACGTCGTCGGCCTGGACGGGGTCGAGGGGGCGATGGCGCGGCTGCGCCGGGGGGAGGGCGCGCGGACGGTGGTCGTGCTCGACGGCGAGCTGGCGGGGCGCGAGCCCGAGTAAGCCCGTAGGATCCGCGCCATGATTGCCGTCACCTACACGGGCGCCGGGGGCCCCGAGGTCGTCACCGTCGGGGAGCGCCCCGATCCGGTTCCGGGCGACCACGAGGTCCTCGTCCGCGCCACCCACGCGGGGCTCAACCCCGCCGACCTGGCCCAGCGGGCCGGGCACTACCCGGCGCCGGCCGGGTCGCCGCAGGACATCCCCGGGCTCGAGGTCTCCGGCCGCGTCATCGCGTGCGGCTCCGCCGTCACCGCCTGGCGCGAGGGTGACCGCGTGTTCGGGATCGTCGGCGGCGGCGGGCTGGCCGACACCGTCGTCGCGAACGAGCGGCATGTGACCGGCGTCCCTGACGCGCTGTCCGACCGCGACGCGGCCGCCGTGCCCGAGGCCTTCGTGACCGCCCACGACGCGATCTTCACCCGTGCGGCCTTGAGCATGGGCGAGACGCTGCTCGTGAACGGCGCCACCGGCGGGGTCGGCACGGCCGCCGTCCAGATGGGCGTCGCGATCGGCGCCCGCGTGCTCGCGAACGCGCGCTCGCACCAGGACGACCTCACGGGGCTCGGGGCCGAGCCGGTCGCGCTCGACGACGCCACCGGCGTCGACGTCGTGATCGAGCTGGTCGGTGCCCACAACCTGACCGGCAGCCTGCAGGCGCTGGCGCCGCTCGGCCGCATCATCGTGGTCGGCACCGGCACGGGGGCCGACACCGACATCTCGCTGCGGGCGCTGATGGGCAAGCGGGCGACCGTCATGGGCACCGTGCTG
>JAICJM010000014.1 GCA_025928435.1 Thermoleophilia bacterium | reverse complement strand
TCAGGCTCCCGAGCTGTGAGCCGACCCCGCCGGGGACGCGCGAGCCGATCCAGTCGGCCGCGGACATCTCGTCCAGCTCGCGGGCCGCGCGCTGCGAGCGGGCGTAGGCGCGCAGGTCGCGCTGGAGCGCCGGGTACACCTCGGCGAAGTCGCGGCCGGCGCGCGGTACCGGTAGCGGCGGCGGTGGAAGTCGAAACGGTTCGAGCGCAGACCCCCGGGCGTCTCGGCATAGGTGTCGTCGAGCCGCAGACCGAGCTCGGCGGCGAGCCGGCGGACGGCGTGCTGGCCGGTGTCGATGGCCTCGCCGCCCTGCTCGACGATCTGGCCGTCTGCGAAGAAGCCGCGCAGGGTCAGCGTGCGCCCGCCGACGCGCTCGGAGGCCTCGTAGACGGACGCGTGGATCGCGCCCTGCAGCAGGCGGTACGCGCACGTGAGCCCCGCGACGCCGGCACCGACCACGATGACCCGGTCGCGGTCGCGGGCCGCCCGGGCGGCGCCCTGCGAGCGGCAACCGGTCGCGACCAGGCCGGCCGCGACGCCCGCGGCGGCATGCCGCACGATCTGGGCACGGGTCGTCCTGCGCTCGCCGGGCGCCTGCATCCTGCCCTCGATGATACGGGTTAGTCTCGCCGGGGTGGCGGGTTCCGAGCCGATCCTCCTCGACGACGGGCGCGTGCTCCTCGAGCGCGACGTCGGGGTGCGGGTGCGCGACGGCGTACGGCTCTCGGTCGACGTCTACCGGCCCAACCGGCCCGGCCGGTTTCCCGCGGTGCTCGAGCACATCCCCTATCGCAAGGACGACCTGCGGGCGATCGAGGACCGGTCGCAGAACACCTTCCTGTGCAGCGCCGGGTTCGCCTGCGTGCGGCTCGACGTGCGCGGCACGGGCAGCTCCGGCGGCGTCGCCGACGACGAGTACACCGAGACCGAGCAGCGCGACGGCTACGAGGTGGTGGAGTGGATGGCCCGGCAGGAGTGGTGCACCGGCGCCGTCGCCTCGTGGGGCGTCTCCTACGGCGGCTTCGCCTGTATCCAGCTGGCCGCGCTGCGGCCGCCGTCGCTGCGGGCGATCGCGCCGGTCTACGCGACCGACGACCGCTACACCGACGACATGCACTTCGAGGGCGGGGCGCTGAACGCGAGCAGCCTGCCCGCCTACCCGACCGAGATGATCGCGATGAACGCGCTCCCGCCCGTGGGCGACCGCGGCGCCGCCTTCGACGAGGCGTGGCTGCGCCGGATCGAGGAGACGCCCCCGTGGGTGGTGGCATGGGCGCGGGAGCAGGTCGACGGCCCCTACTGGCGCAACGGCTCGCTGCGGCCCGACTTCGGCCGGATCGCCTGCCCCGTGCTGATCGTGGCCGGGTGGCGGGACGGCTACCGGACGGCGGCGGCACGGATGGCCCGGGAGCTGCGGGCCCCGTGGGAGATCCTGGCCGGGCCGTGGGCGCATGTGCTGCCCGACCGCGGCCGGCCCGGTCCGCGCTACCCGTTCCTGGCCGAGATGGCGCGCTTCTTCCATCGCCACCTCGACGGCGCCGGGCCGGCCGGCGGCGGGGAGCGGCCGCGGTCGGTGCTCTGGATCGGCCGGCGCGCGACGCCAGCGCGGCCGCACGAGACGGTCCCCGGCGAGTGGATCGCGAGCGCCTCCTGGCCGGACGGGGCGGCGGAGACGACGCTCACGATCGGGCGGCCAGCCGCCGCGCCGGCGAGCGTCACCGTCGGGGTGATGACGGGTCAGTGGTGCCCGCCCCCGCCCCACCACGGCCAGTTCCTCGACCAGCGCCGCGACGACGCGCGCAGCGCCTGCTTCGACACGCCGCCGCTCGCAGAGCCGGTCGACGTCCTGGGGATCCCGGTCGCCCACTTCACCGTGCGCCATCCCGGCCCGGGCGCAATCGTCTCGGTGCGGCTGAACGACGTCGCCCCCGACGGCTCCTCAGCCCCGGTGACGCGGGCGGCGATGCTGATCGCGCCGCGCGGCGAGACGGCGGTCGAGGTGCCGCTGCTCGCGACCGGGTGGCGGTTCGCGCCCGGGAGCCGCATCCGGGTCTCCGTGGCGGTGAACGACTGGCCGCACCTGTGGCCGCTGCCCGTGCTGGCCCCGCTCGAGATCACCTCGCCGGTCGAGCTCACGCTGCCCGGCCTCCCCGCGGACGCCCGCCCGTTCACGCCGGCCGACGATCCGATGGTCGCGATCGCGCAGCCGGGGGCGACGTCGTCGATCCGCCCGGGCTGGCGGGTCGTGGACGACGTGCTCACCGGCGAGACCGGCATCGAGACGACCGTCGCCGAGCGGTTCGCGATCCCGGCGGAGGGCCTGCGCTGCGACGAGACCGGCCTGCGGATGGCGATGGCCACGGACGATGACCCGCTCTCGGCCCGGATCTGGGGCTACCGCCGCTTCCGGCTGCGCCGGCCCGGGCTCGACGTGGTGGCGCGGGCCGACAGCGCGTTCCGGGCGACGCCCGAGCACTTCCACGTCGACCTGCGACTGCGCGTGACCGTCGACGGACGCCGCTTCGCCGACCGGCGGTGGCGCGAGCAACTGCCGCGTCTGGGGGCCTAGAGAGGGCGACGTGTCGCCCGCCGATTGACCGTCGCCGCGGATGCCGACTGCGAGGTGGGGCGCGTTTGACACGGCGGCCGCAGCGCTGTTATACGACCCGGATGCCGAACGCTCCCAGACGTCCTCCCGCGGAGCCGGCGGGCCCCGGCCCCGAGACGTCGGCCCCGGTCGACCCGATCATGTTCGCCTGGCTGGTCGCGCTCGTGCTGGCCGTCATCGGGGCCGTCGTCGGGATGCTCTTCCTGTACTACCGCAACCCGCCGTCCATCGGCCCCGCCACCGGGCTGGGCGTGTTCGCGGCCGTGTTCGTGCTGGCCGCGGCGATCGAGCGCCTGCTCGAGCCCCTGAACTACTTCCGGCCCCTCGGCGGCGACACCGCCGCCGACCCGCGCCTGCGGCCGCGGCGCGCGGCGATCTGCCTCGGCCTCGCGGCCGCGCTCGCGATGATCGCCTGCGGGTTCTTCGGCCTCGGCCTGCTGCACGCGTTCGGCGACACCGGTGCGCCGCGCTACGTCGACGTCGTCGTCAGCGGCCTCGGCATCGGGGCGGCGACGAAGCCGCTGCATGATCTGATCCTGGGTCTCGAGCGCTGGGCCCACCCAGGAGCCGGGGGCCGGCCGTAGCACGAGCGGACCCGATCGCCCTCGCCAGCGGAGACGTGCTCCTCGAGCGCGACGTCGGCATCGTCGTCCGCGACGGCATCCGCCTCTCGGTCGACGTCTACCGGCCGAACCGGCCGGGGCGTTTCCCCGCCCTGCTCGAGCACATCCCGTATCGCAAGGACGACCTGCGCTCCGCACAGGACCGCGGCCAGAACATGATCCTCGTCCGGGCCGGCTTCGTGTGCGTGCGCCTCGACGTGCGCGGCACGGGCAGCTCCGAGGGCGTCGCCGAGGACGAGTACACCGAGGCCGAGCAGCTCGACGGCGTCGAGGTCGTGGCCTGGATCGCCGAGCAGGACTGGTGCACGGGCCGGGTCGGCGCCTGGGGCAAGTCGTACGGGGGCTTCTCGTGCATCCAGCTCGCCGCCCGCAACCCGCCCGCCCTCGGCGCCATCGCCCCGGTGTACGCGACCGACGACCGCTTCACGGATGACATGCACTTCGACGGCGGCGCCCTGTGCGCGTTCGAGCTCACGAACTACCCCGTCCGCATGCTCGCGATGAACGCGCTCCCGGCCGGAGACGGCGATGACGCGCGCTGGCGCGAGCGGCTCGAGCGCACGCCGCCGTGGGTGCTGCGGTGGGTGCGGGAGCAGCGCGACGGCCCCTACTGGCGCAACGGCTCGCTGCGGCCCGCTCCCGGCCGGATCCGCTGTCCCACGTTCATCATCAGCGGATGGCGCGACGGCTACCGCACGTCCGGCCTGCGCATGGCGAGGGAGCTGGAGGCGCCGTGGCAGCTGCTCGCCGGCCCGTGGGCCCACTTCGCCCCCGACCGCGGCGTCCCGGCGCCACGCTACCCGTTCATGGCCGAGCTGGTGCGCTTCTTCTCGGCCCACCTCCGCGACGAGCCCGGGGGCGCGCGTCCCCGCAGCGTCGTCTTCCTCGGCGAGCACGACCCGCCGTCGGTGCCGCACGCGCAGGTGAGCGGCCGCTGGTACGCGAGCGAGACGTGGCCGGACGGGTGCGGGGAGACCGTGCTGCGGCTGGGCGAGCCGGCCGTGGCGCCCGCCAGCGCAACCGTCGGGGTCGCCACCGGCAACTGGTGCCCGCCGCCGCCCGCGCACGGCCTGTTCGCGGACCAGCGCGTCGACGAGGCCCGCAGCGCGTGCTTCACGGGCGACGAGCTCCCGGCGCCAATCGACGTTCTGGGCGCGCCGATTGCCCGGTTCCGGATCCGCCACCCCGGCCCGCGGGCGATCGTCTCGGTGAAGCTGAACGACGTCGCTCCGGACGGCTCCTCCGCCCCGGTCACGCGCGGCGCCGTGAACATCGCCTGCGAGGGTGAGGCCGACATCGAGCTGCCGCTGATGGCGACCGGCTGGCGCTTCCGGCCCGGCCACCGCATCCGCGTCGCCGTGGCGGCGAACGACTGGCCGTGCCTGTGGCCGCTGCCGGCGCTGCACGAGCTCGCGGTCACCACGCCGGTCGAGCTCGTCCTGCCCGGCCTTCCGGCCGACGCCGCCCCGCACACGCCCGAGGGCGAGATCGTGACGGTGACCGCGGAGGACGCCGTCGGCCGCGACCGGCCCCCGGCCTGGACGATCGTGACCGACGTGATGACCGGCCGGGCCGGGATCGAGGCGTCCGACTGGACGTCGTTCGAGTTCCCCGGCGAGGGCCTCCTGTGCGAAGAGGGGCACCGCTACCGCACATCGGTGATCGACGACGACCCGCTGTCCGCCGAGGCCGAGGGCCGCACGCGGTTCCGGGTGCGGACGCCCGGGCACGACGTCGAGGCGCGGGCGAGCGGCCGCTTCCGCTCGACCGGGACGGAGTTCCTGGTCGACCTCGAGCTCGAGGTGCGACGCGACGGCGAGCCGTTCCATCGCCGCACCTGGCAGGAGCGGGTCCCCCGCGACGGCTGCTGAGCGACAGGGAACGGTCCATCGCCCGCGATAGGATCCCCGGCATGGAGACACGCCCACCCGTACCCCCCTTCACCGAGGAGACGGCGCGCCAGAAGGTGCAGGCGGCCGAGGACGCCTGGAACACCTGCGACCCCGAGCGGGTCGCCGGCGCCTACTCCCCGGACTCCGACTGGCGCAACCGCGACGAGTTCTTCCGGGGCCGCGACGCGATCGTCGAGTTCCTGCGCCGGAAGTGGTCGAACGAGCTCTCCTACCGGCTGCGCAAGGAGCTCTGGTGCTTCCACGAGAACCGCATCTCGGTGCGCTTCGAGTACGAGAGCCATGACCCGTCCGGGCAATGGTGGCGCAGCCACGGCAACGAGCACTGGGAATTCGACGAGCTCGGGTACATGCGCCGCCGCGACGCGAGCATCAACGACTATCGGATCGACGAGTCCGAGCGCCGGATCTGGGTCGACCGGCCCTCGCCGTACGTGCCGTAGTCAGAACCGCTAACCGAACGTGAACGAGTACAGCGACGTGCCCGCCGGCACGGAGAGCACGAGCTCGTGCGGCCCGGCGTCCGGCATGTGCGCCAGCTGGTAGAGGTCGTCGTCGGGCACGCGCACGGACGCCTTCGGCGACCCGTCGACGGAGACGCCCAGGGCCGCCGGGCCCGACGCCGGCGGCGCCGCGACCAGGTAGATCCGCGGCGCGTGGTACTGGAACAGGAGCTTCGCGCCCGCGCCCGCGACGATCCGGTGGCTCTCCACCTTCCAGTGGCCGGCGAGCGCGACGGTGTTCGGCTCCGGGGGCGCCGGCGGGCCGTAGTCGAAGTCGGTGTTCGGGTGCAGCTGCTGCCCGTAGCCCTGGGCCCGGTAGGTCCCCAGGTAGGTCTCGGCTGTCTGCACCTGGGTCGACGGCCTGATCGCGCCCTTCGCCTCGGCCATCGGGCCCGTCCCCCGCTCGCCCAGGAGCGCCCGGATGTCGTCCTGGGTCTGGGCGTACGCGCCCTCCCCGAAGTGGGCGTCGCGGACGTCGCCGTTCCGGTCGATCAGGTAGTCCGCCGGCCAGTACTGGTTCGCCCATGCATCCCAGGTGCCGTACGCGTCGTCGACGGCGACGGGATAGCGGATGCCGTGCTCGCGCACCGCCCGCTGGACGTTCGAGACGACGTGCTCGAACGCGAACTCGGGCGTGTGGACGCCGACGATCACGAGCCCGTCGCGGTGGTAGCGCCCGTACCACGCCTTCAGGTACGGCAGGGTGCGGATGCAGTTGACGCACGAATACGTCCAGAAGCCGACGAGCACGACCTTGCCGCGCAGCCCTCGGAGCGTCAGCGGGCGCGAGTTGATCCAGCTCGTGATCCCGGTGAAGTCCGGAGCCGGCCCGTAGTTGCGGAGCGTGTCGGGCGAGCTGCCGGCGGCGACGGCGGCAGGGGCGTTCGCCCCCGAGGCGGTCAGGTCGCGCAGGTCGCCGGCGACGCCGTGCGAGCGCTCGACCTTCTGGATGGCCGAGACGTAGCCCGGAGCGCTCGCGGCGAGCCGGGTCGGGATGTCGGTCGTGAAGAGATACGCGGCCGCGACGAGCACGACGCCCGACGCGCGCCGGACGACGAGCCCGGCCCGGCGCACGCCCGCGACCGATCCGGCCGCGCGGTGCCCCAGCAGGGCGAGGGCGAACAGCGGCAGCGTGGCCCCGGCGGCGTAGCCGACGGTAATCGCCAGGAGCTCGGGCGAGATGCGGCGCTCGGCGCTGAGCGCCGTGACGGCGGCCAGGATCGGCCCGGCGCACGGCGTCCACACGAGCGCGAGCCCGGCGCCGAGCGCGACCCCCGACCAGAACCCGTCCCCGCGGGCAAGACCGCCCCCGGCCCGGGCCGCGAGCGGCTGGAACGCGCGGCCGAGCGCCTCACCGGCCGCCGGCACGAGCAGGGCGACGCCGGCGACGGCGAGCAGGCCGATGGCGATGTTGCGGAGCAGGTCCTGGGGCAGGCCGAGCGCAGAGAGGGCGCGCGAGGCGAGCAGGGTGAAGACGACGAAGGCGACCGCGAGCCCCGCGGCGATCCCGAGCGGGCGCCGGCGGCCGCCCGTGGTCGACGCCGCGGCCACCACCGGGAGCACGGGGAGCACGCATGGCGAGAGGAAGGTCGCGAGCCCGGCGACAGCCGCGACCGCGATCAGCGTCAGATCCACGTCCCTTGTATACGCCCGGCGGAGGGAGGCGGTTCGCCCCCGGCGGCCAGGTTGCAACAATTCTGCAACAACTCTCGCCCGCCGCCCGTTCGGGGTCAGACCCCGGTTTTCAGCGCCGCGCGGGCGCGGGCCGCGCGGACGGCGCGGGCGAGGGTCTCGACGTCGTAGGCGCCGTAGTGGCGGCGGCCGTTCACGAAGAACGTCGGCGTCCCGGACACGCCGGACAGGTCGGCACCGTCGACGTCCTCGGCGATACGGGCGCGGCCGATCCGCTTGCGCATGTCCTCGCCGAAGCGGTTCGCGTCGAGCCCGAGCTGCTCGGCGTACGCGATCAGGTCGGGCAGCTTGAGCGCGCCCTGATGGCGCAGGAGCAGGTCGTGCAGATCCCAGAACCGCCCCTGCTCGGCCGCCGCCTCGGTGGCCTCGGCCGCCAGCTGGGCGTACGGGTGAACGTCGTTCAGCGGCAGATGCCGCCAGACGTAGCGCACGTCGCCGAAGTCCGCCAGGATCTCGCGGACGACGGCCTCCGCCTGGCCGCAGAACGGGCACTCGAGGTCGCCGTACTCGAGCAGGGTGACGGGCGCCTCGAGCGGGCCGCGGACGTGGTCGCGGTCGGGGTCGACCGGCACGGCCAGGTCGACGATCGGCCGGACCGAGCCCAGCAGCGCCCGCAGGCGCATCCGCTTCGGCAGCCGCTCGGTGGCGCGGAACACCGTCCATGTCATGCCCGACGAGACAAGCGCGGCGCACAGCACGCCGAGCTTCGCCTCCTCGAGCTCGCCCCCGTGGAACGCGAGCGTCGCGATCAGGATCGACACCGTGAACCCGATGCCCGCGACCGTGCCGCCGCCGGCGACGGCCACCCAGCCCACCGGCGGCCGCAGCCGCCCGCGGCTCACGCGCGTGACGATCCACGCGCTCGTGACCACCCCGACCGGCTTGCCGAGCACGTAGCCGAACAGGATCCCGAGCGTGATCGGCGACGTGAACGCGTGGCCGAGGAAGCTGCCGGAGATGACGATCCCGGCGTTCGCGAGCGCGAAGAGCGGCACGATCACGTAGCTCGTCCACGGGTGGTAGAGCTGCTGGAGGCGCTCGTTCGGCGAGATCGCGCTCTGGAGCCCGGCCTGCGCGGAGCGGGCCAGCTCGGGCGTCGGCTGCTCCCGGAACAGCCGGAAGAGGTCGGACGCGCGCTCGAGGTCGGAGCGCTGCGCCGGGTAGGCGTAGGTGAGCAGGCCCATCACGAGCCCGGCCAGGATCGGGTCGACGCCCGACTTCAGGAGCGCGATCCATAGCCCCGCCCCCAACCCCGCGTAGACGAGCCCGATGTGCACGCCGGCGGCCCGCACCACCAGGATGAGGACGAGCACGCAGCCGGCCACGCCGAGGGCCGCCATCCAGACGTCGCCCGTGTAGACGGTCGCGATCACGATCAGCGCCGCGACGTCGTCGACGACGACCACGGTCAGCATGAAGGAACGCAACCTCTCCGGGAAGCGCGGCCCCACGAGGGTCAGCATCCCGAGCGCGAACGCGGTGTCGGTCGACATGGCCGTCCCCCACCCGTGGGCCGATCCCTGGCCCGCGTTGATCGCCAGGTAGATCAGCACCGGCACCGCCATGCCGCCAAGGCCGGCGACGAGCGGCAGCGTCACCCGGCGCCGCTCGCGCAGCTCCCCCATGTCGAACTCGCGCCGCGCCTCGAGCCCGACCACGAAGAAGAAGAACGTCATCAGGCCGCTGTTCACCCACTCGCGCAGGCTCATCGCGATCGCGTCGCCGCCGACCCGGACGGTGAGCTCCGTTCCCCATGCCGACCGGTACGAGCCGGCGTCGGCGTTCACCCACACGAGGGCGGCGATCGTCGCCACGAGCAGGACGGCGGCGCTGCCGGTCTCGGTGTTCAGGAACTCGCGCAGCGGCCGCTCCAGGCTGCGCGCCCAGGCGGTGTGGCCGGAGTAGGCCGCGGTCGGCTCGGACTCGCTCATGGCCGCGAGCCTAGATGAATTGATTCCACGCCCCCGCGCGCCTGGACGTCAGACTGTCGGCGATGGTTCGGATCGCGGGTGAGGCTGCGGCTGCGAACCGTCGCATCGCGGCGTCCTCGGTCGCCCATAGAACCAGCTATGAACGCTCCCTGCGTCCTTGCGCTGCTTGGTCCGCAACCGCCCAGGACACCACGGCGGCGTGGAATCAATCATCTAGTGCCGGCTACGCGTTGCCCCGGGCGAGGTCGATCAGGCGCCCCAGGATGCGCTCGCCGTCGACGCGCAGGCCGTCGTGCTCGTACTCGTTCGTCAGCCACGGCCGCAGGCCGCGGATCCCGGCCGCCGTCTCCTCCGAGAGCGCGCGCTCGACGTACATGTCCTCGGCGTAGATGATGGCCGCGGCCGGCACCTCGTTGCGCGCCAGCCGGTCGGCGTCGTAGAGCCGCGGCCACTCGCGCTCGGCCAGGATGTCGGCGGCCTCGCGCAGCGGCGCGAGCGTGCCGTAGTTCTCGAACATCCACGGGTAGACGTGCTCGCCGGTGAGGAGCTCGGGGTCGTCGGCGTAGGCCGGCGGGAGCAGCCGCTCGGCCGACCAGCGGGTCGCGCAGCCGTCCGCGTAACAGGCCTCGTGGATGACGGAGTAGATCGGGTTGCGGCGGAAGTCGAGGGCGCGCTCGACGTCGTGCAGGAACGCGGGCGAGTCGTGCGGGAGCTCCAGGATGTAGTGCAGCCGCTCGGCGCCGGGCCCCATCCCGAGCAGCATCCCGAGCTGGCGCATCCGCGGCCCGGTGAGCCGGTCTCCCGACGGGAGGCGCACGTCCTCGGTGTCCAGGCGGCGGCGCAGATCGCGCATCCGGCCCCGGTCGGACGGGTAGCGCGCGTAATAGCGGCGGGTGCGCTCGAGCACCCGCTCGTAGGTGAGCCGGTAGACGTCGTCGGTGGGGCGGCCGACGGGCGGCAGGCCGCCTGTGAGGAACGCCTCGCGCAGGCCCTCGGGGGCGAACGACAGGTAGGTCGTGACGCAGAACCCGCCGAAGCTCTGGCCGAGGATGCTCCAGCGCTCGACGCCGAGCTCCTTGCGGATCCACTCCGCGTCGCGCACGATCGAGTCGGCCCGGAAGTGGGCCAGGTACTCGGCCTGCTCCTGCGGGCTGCGGCCGGCCAGGGCGCCGACGGGCGTCGAGCGGCCCGTGCCGCGCTGGTCGAGCATGAGCACTCGAAACTCCGTCAGCGCCCGGTCGAGCCACGCGGGCGACCCCGGCCGCCGGAGCGGGCGCGGCGCCTCCGACCCCGGCCCGCCCTGGAAGTAGACCAGGAAGGGCCGGTCACGCCCCTCCGGGTCGGCCACCTCCCGCGCGAAGACGGTGATCCGCTCCCCGTCCGGGCGGTCGTGGTCGAGCGGGACGCCGAACTCGTGCTCCGTGAGGACGAGGCCGGGCGCGCGGACGGTCTCGGACGCCATCGGGACGATTATGCCCCACTCAACCGGGGACAGTCCCCCACATTCGGGGACTGTCCCCACGCACCGCCGGGGCCCCGTCACGGGCCGCCGGGGACAGGCCCCGTCACGGGGTCTGGCCCCACCGGGTGGCGCCCAGGAGGCGCTCGCCGCGACGAAGGAGCCAGGCGGCCGCGGCGCCGACGGCGGCGCCGAGGATCGCGCCGGCGATCACGTCGCTCGGGAAGTGGACGCCCAGGTAGACCCGGGAGAGGGCGATCAGGGCGGCGAGGCCGAGCAGCGGCCCGCGCGCCCGCGGCACCGCCATGGCGAGCAGCACGGCGCCGGCGAACGCGTTCATCGCGTGGCCGCTCGGCATCGACGGGTCGTGCGGCAGCCCGATCGACGGGTGCACGCGCGGGTCGCCGACGAACGGCCGCGCCCGGCCGATGGCCGACTTCAGCGCGCGGTCCGCAAACGACGCGGCCTCGATCGCCGCGATCAGGGCGATGAGGACGAGCGGCCGCCGCAGCCACACGGACACGACGGCGGCGAGCACGATCCACACCAGGCCCGCTGCGCCGGCGTAGGTCAGCCCCTTCATGACCGGCGTGACCACGGGCCAGTGCAGGCTCGACATCCACTCCACCGCCGACCGGTCGAGCGCCTCCACTAGCGAAGGGCGCTCCGCAGCGCGGCGCGGGCGGCGTGATACCCGCACATGCCGTGGACGCCGCCGCCGGGCGGGGTCGACGACGAGCACAGGAAGATGCGCGGGTTCGGGGTCGCGTACGGCGTGATCCGCGCCGCTGGCCGGGCCAGCACCTGGCGCAGGTCGGCCGCCCCGCCGTTGATGTCGCCGCCGACGTAGTTCGGGTTCTCCGACTCGAGCTCGGCCGGTCCGCGGACGGCGCGCTCGAGCACGACGTCGCGGAACCCGGGGGCGAACCGCTCCATCTGGCGCTCGATCGCCCCCGTCATGTCGACCCGCGAGCCGTTGGGGACGTGGCAGTACGCCCACAGGGTGTGCTTGCCCGGGGGCGCGCGGCCGGGGTCGACCAGGCTCTGCTGGCCGACGAGCACGAACGGCCGCTCGGGGTGGCCGCCGGCGGCGACGGTCGCCTCCGAGGCGGCCAGCTCCGGCAGGGTGCCGCCGAGGTGGACCGTGCCCGCCCGGCGGGCGGCCTCCGCCGTCCACGGCACGGGCTCGGACAGGGCATAGTCGACCTTGAAGGCGCCGGCGCCGTAGCGGTAGCGCCGCAGGGCGCGGGCGTAGCGGCCGGGCAGCGCCTCGCCGCAGATCGCGTCGAGCTGGCGGGGCGTGACGTCGAACAGCAGCGCCCGCGCCTCGGGCAGGTCCCCCAGCGTGCGCACCTCGAAGCCCGTGCGGATCTCGGCGCCCAGCGTGCGCAGGTGGGCCGCCATCGCGTCGGCGATCGCCTGCGAGCCGCCGCGCGCCACGGGCCAGCCGGCGGCGTGGCCGAGCGCGAGCAGCACGAGCGCGAACCCGGCCGTGGGCGCCCGGTGGAGCGGCCGGAACGAGTGCGCCGCCATCCCGCCGAAGAGCGCCCGGGCGGCGTCCGACCTGAACCGCGACGTCGCGAGGCCCGCCGCGCCGCGGACGCCGGCCCGCGCGAACCGGACGGCGAGCAGCGGGTGCCGCGGCGGCCGCGGTGCGCCGAGCACGACCGGGGCGAGGTCGTCCCAGCCCTCCGAGAAGGGCCTCAAGAGCGAGGCGTAGGCGCCGCCGTCACCGCCCAGACCGGCTGCGGTCGCATCCAGCGACCGGTGCAGGACGGCCGCCCGGCCGCCGTCGAGCGGGTGCGCGGCCTGCACCTCGGGCTCGAGCAGCTCGAGTCCGTGCTCCGCCAGGGGGAGGGTCCGCAGGAAGGGCGAGCCGACGGCGAGCGGGTGGATGGCCGAGCAGACGTCGTGCCGGTACCCCGGCAGCGTCAGCTCGGCCGTCCGCGTCCCGCCGCCGATCGTCTCGTTGCGCTCGCAGAGGAGCACCGAGCGGCCGGCGCGGGCCAGCTCGATCGCGGCCGCGAGGCCGTTCGGCCCCGCGCCGACGACGACGGCGTCGGGCAACCCTTCAGCCGCCTCGCCGGAACGGCCGTTTGATCAGGCGGATCGGCGCACCGGTCATGTAGATGCCGGAGCGTATCCCCGCGTTGTGCCAGATGTTCGTCGCCCGCGACCACTGCCGCCCGCGGTCGACGCACACCGTCGTGGTGGCCACCTCGCCGGTGGCGCCCAGGTGCTCGGCGAGCGACCGCAGAGTGTGCTGCCAGTGCTTGTCCTCCTTGCCGTGGCCGCCGAACGTCATCCCCAGCTCGTACATCGGGTCGCTCGCGCGCATCAGCACCTGCGCCTGGGCGTGGGTGACGCCCTCCTCGACGAAGGCGCTGAACGTGATCCAGCCGGCGAACATATGGCCCTGCGGGGTCATCAGGGTGAAGGACTCGTGGTCGGCGTAGAGCACGAGCACGCCGGTCGAGAGCCTGAGGCCGCCCGGCATGGAGAGGTCGAGCGCCGCCACCTCACCGGGCGCGATCCCGGCCAGCGGCGCGAAGAAGCTGTTGCCCCTGGGCCAGAACTCGGGGAAGTGCCGCTTCCACACGTCGATCACCTGGCCCGGCGACGCCTCGATCCCGCCCAGGGGCACGCGGTAGGTCTTCTGCCACATGCGGCCGAAACCCTGGATCGGCGACGTCTGGCGGCGGCCGCTGACGTTGATGTTGCGCCCGCCGGGTGCGGCGGCCGTGACCTGGAGGCGGTCGATCGGCTGCGCCCATGCGGCGGCATCCCGCTTGTCGGGTTCGCTGGTCATGTTGCGTCCTTTCTGAGGTCAGGCGGCCGCGGCCAGTGCCGCGTCCTCGTTCTCGTGGATCGCGATGGCCTCGTCCAGCCTGGTCAGCTCGAAGATCTGCCGGTAGTGCTCGGAGAGGCCGTAGGCGAGCATGCGCTGGCGGTTGCGGTTGGCCCGCACGAGCAGCGTCACCAGAAGGCCGATGCCGCTCGAATTCATGTACTGCAGCCCGCCGAAGTCGAGCACCACGGCCCGCACCTCGTCCGCCGAGGCCCGGTCGAACGCGTCCGAGAGGGCGGCCTCGCTCGCGCCGGTCACCTCCCCCACAAGCTCGATCACGCTGCAGCCCGGCCGGGGCGTACGCACGCTCAGCCGGATGGTCGCGTCTGTCATCGCGTGCCTCCGTTGTCGGCGGCGGGCACGGGCCCGTCCGCAAGGATGGTCATGAAGTCGGACAGTCGGGTGATCTCGAAGATCTCGCGGTAGTGCTCGGAGAGGCCGCAGGCGCTCACCGGCCGGTTCTGGGCCCGGGCGCGGGCGAGCACGCCCACGATCAGGGCGATCCCGGTGGAGTTGATGTAGTCCACGCGGCTGAAATCCAGCAGGACGGGGTCACCGGCGGCGACCCCGGCGTAGGCGGCGTCCAGCGTCTCGCGGGCGCTGCCATCGATGTCGCCGGAGAGCGCGATCGTCGCGCCGGCATCCGTGCGAGCCGTCGTTGCCTCGAGCGGGGTCTGGCTCATCTGCCCTCACCGTGTCCCTTCAGGTGCGTGATCAGCTCCAGCGTGTGGCGATCGCCGTCGCCGTCCGCGCGCACCTCGTCGACCATGTTCTCGATCAGGAAGAGGCCCCAGCCGCGGGGAGCCTGCTCGCCCGCCAGCTTCGCCTCGATGTCGGGCGTCTCCGTCCTGGGGATCTCGCGGGAGCCCCCGTGGTCGGTGATCCGCACCGACAGGACGGCGTCCGACCGCGCCACCGCGATCTCGACCGCCAGGTCGGGGTCGTAGCGGTTGCCGTGCTCCATTGCGTTCATGGTCGCCTCGGCCACCGCCGTCTTCAGCCGCTCCAGCCTGGACTCGTCGACGCCCGCCGCGGCGGCGGCCTCCGCCACCCGACGCATCGCCTCGCGCTCGTTGCCCTCGGCGCTCGGCACCGAGAATTCAAGCACGGGCACGAGCCCGGGCGTCGCGCCGGCCCGGGCGAGCGCGACCAGCGTGATGTCGTCCTCCTGCTCGGCCTCGCCGCCGGTGAAGCGGTCGAGGTCGGCCAGCAGGTCGGAGATCAGCTCGTCGGCCACCGCGCCGGCGGCCAGCCGTTCGCGCACCCGCGGCGTGCCGAACATCTCGCGCTCCGGGTCGTGGGCCTCGGTCAGCCCGTCGCTGTAGAGCAGGACGCTCGAGCCGGCCGCGATCGTCGCCTCCTTCTCCTCGTAGGCCATGCCCGGCAGGAGGCCGAGCGGCATGCCCGTCGCCCGCAGCTCCAAGACCTCGCCCCCGCTCTCGACGATCGGCAGGTTGTGGCCCGCATTCGCGTATCGGAGCAGGCCGGCGGCCGGGTCGAGGACACCGTAGAGGCAGGTGACGAACATGTTGGGCGGGATCTCGTCGCAGAGCGTGTCGTTGACGCGCGCGAGCACGTCGCCCGGCTCGAGCAGCCGCTGCGCGGCCGCCCGCAGGACGCTGCGGGTGGCGGCCATCACCATCGCCGCCGGGACGCCCTTGTCGGTGACGTCGCCGACGACCAGACCGATGCGGCCATTGGGGAGCTCGATGAAGTCGTAGAAGTCGCCGCCGACGGTGCGCGCGGGCCGGTAGTAGGCCGCGACCTGCCAGCCGTCCAGCTCGGGTAGCTCCTTCGGCAGGAAGTTCTGCTGGATCAGGCGGGCGACCTCGAGCTCCTGCTCGATCCGCTCCCGGGCCCGCACCTCGGCCTCCTGCTCGCGCACGAGCTGGCCAACCTTGACAGCCGGCGCGACCTGCGCGGCCAGGCTCTCGAGCAGGCGGCGGTCGTCGGGCGAGTACTCCTGGTCGGACAGCCGCGGGCCGAGGTTCAGGAGCCCGATCAGCTCGCCCTGGGTGACGAGCGGGACGACCATCGTGATGCCCTGGGCGCGCATCTGCTCGAGCGCCGGGGAGTCGAGCTCCAGGCTGCGCAGCTCGACGGCGCCGGGCGCGCTCTGGAAGTAGGGCACGATCGGATCGTTCGCCGAGATCTCCAGGCCGGGGTCGGCCGCGCGGCCGGTGGCCGGGAGCGATGCGCGCGTCTCGATCGGTGCCGCGACGGCTCCGGCGGCGCGGGGCCGGCGCAGCATCACCCTCCGCAGCGTGTGGGGGAGCATCGTCATGCCTCCGTTCTACCGGACGGCCGTTCCGGGATCGTTACGGGCGCGAGCCAGACGCTCGCGGTGCGCGGCCGCACCGTCTCGCGGACGGTGTCGAGCAGGCGGTCGGAGAGGACGTCGAGGTCGATCTGCTGGCGCAGCTCGCCGGCGAACGTCTCGACCGCGGCCTGGGCGTCGTAGGCGGCGCGCGAGAAGCGGCGGTCGACCGTGTGCTGGATGCGCCGCCGGAAGGGGTGGAAGGCCGCCGCCACGGCCAGCGTCGACAGCGTCACGGCGAACGAGCCCTCGATTCCCGCCGCCGCCCGCAGTGTCATCCCAAACAGCGCGATCCCGGCCAGATACATGACCGCCAGCGCCGCGACCAGCACCGCATACACGAGCGTCCGGCGGATGACGACGTCGACCTCGTACAGCCGGTAGCGCAGCATCGCCAGGCCGACAGCGAGCGGGATCAGCGCATAGTCGACCGTGTAGAGCACCTCGCGCGGGAAGAGCGCGGAGATGACGACGAAGCCGGCGAACGTCAGGCACGCGGCAAACAGGCACTCGCGCATCTGCCGGCGCTCCGTCGGCCCGGTGCGGCGGTAGCGCACGAACGCCGAGGCGAGCCCCAGGACGATCGCGGCGACGATCCCCACGACTGCGAACGCCACGACGGGTGTGCGCACGGCACCGTCGATCCCGAAGGGGTTGTCGTCGCCGGGATCCGTCATGAGGACGAGGGTGAACAGCGCCAGGACCGCCAGGTCGAACGGCACCAGCCGCCGCCAGCGCCCTGCCGGCGGCCGCCCGTCGGGGAAGAGCAGGGGCAGGAACATGGCGAAGGCGAGCAGCCCGAGCGGCCACGCCCACACGCTCACCCAGGCCGGGAGAGCGGCGCCCGGCAGATCGTGGTGGTCCGGTCCCGCCCACTCGGCGAACGTGCCGGTACCCACCGACACCGCCACGCCGAGCGGCGCGATCGAGAACAGCCAGCCCACGGGATTGCCCGGCTCCCGGCCCGCGATCAGGATGCCGATCGCCGCCATCCCCAGCATCAGCACGCCGAACAGGACCGCATCGAGCACATCCGTGACGGCGAACCCGGGGCCGGCGAGGTAGAAGCCGCCGCCGATCGCGAGGAACACGGCCGTGGCGACGAGCGCCGCGACCGCTGTCCGGCGCGCCCGCAGGCCGCTCATCGCCCGCCCTCCGACGGCCGCAGCCACACCGTCGCGTGGCTCGGGTGAAGCGCGTCCCGGACGACGGACACCACGTCGCCCGTGAGCGTCTCGAGGTCGATCTCCCCGCGCATGCGCGCGCTGAACGCCTCGAGCGTCAAGGCGGCGTCGTAGCGGGCGCGGTAGAAGCGGCGGTCGACCGTCGCCTGGATGCGGCGCCGTAGCGGCTGGAACGCGGCCGCCACCGCCAGGGTCGAGAGCGTCACCGCGAGCGTGCTGGAGCTGCCCGACACCGTGCGGACGGCCGACTCGAGCACGAACACGCCGGCCAGGTAGATCAGCGCCAGGCAGGCCACGAGCGCGGCGTAGACGAGCGTGCGCCGGACGAGCCGGTCGATGTCGAACAGCCGGTAGCGCAGGATCGCGATGCCGATCGCCGTCGGGATGAGGCCGAAGCTGACGAGTGCGCACCCCTGGAGGACCAGCAGCCACGTGGGGGCGTGCGTGCCCTCGGGGGCAACGGTCACCGAGGTCGTCTCGATGATCAGGTACGTGATCGCGACGAGGCCCGCCCCGGCCGCCAGCCACTTCACCTGCTGGCGGGCGATGCCGTGCGAGCGGCGAAAGCGCACGATCAGCGACACCGCCGCCGCCACCATCATCGCCGGGATGAGCAGGATGACGAGATGCAGCCCGTCGAGCACGCCGCCGAGCGCGCCGACACCGAACGGGTTGTCGGTGTGCGGGTAGCCGCCGCTCTTCATCGGCCCGGGCGTCAGCAGGCCGACCACGAGGCCGGCGACGATCGCCCAGCCGGCGATCCGGGCGACGATCCGCCACCGCGGCCCGGGCAGGCGCCCGTCCGGGAAGAGCAGGATCAGGAACGTGCCGGTGAGCCCGATCGGGATCACCCACGTCGCCCCGCCGATCGCCGCGAGGGCGGCGGCGCCCGGGAGCGGGTGGTGAAGCAGGATCGCATAGTCGGAGTAGGAGCTCACGTTCGTCAGCCCCCAGCCGACCCCGATCGCGAGCAGGAGCCAGCCGATCCGGTTCTCCGGCCGGCGCGTCACGATCAGGATGCCGGTCAGGGGGAACGGAAAGACGGCGAGGATGAAGGCCGCGTTCGCCCAGAAGCCCCCGCCCGACCAGCTCGCATCCGAGATTTCGGTGCTGCGCGCGAGCCAGCCCCAGGCGAGCGCCCAGATCCACACCGCGACACAGAACGCGAGCACGCACCAGGCGAGGATGCGAAGGCCGCGGGGGCTGAGGGCCGGAAACCTCACGCGGGCAAGTGTCCACCCCTGCCCGTCCGGGAATCGTTACGGCGCCTGCCCCTCCCCGCCATCCCGTTGCGTTCGCGTGTCATGCTTGTCACGTGCACGACCTGAGGATCTCACTTCTGGGGACGCCGCTGGTCGAGTTTCAGGGCCGCCCGCTCGACGTGGACACGCGCAAGGCGACCGCGATGCTGGCCTACCTGGCGGTGACCGGACACCCCCAGAGCCGCGAGGTGGTGGCGGCGCTGCTCTGGCCCGAGTTCGACATCGATCGCTCGCGCGCGGCACTGCGGCGCACGCTCTCGACGCTGCGCGCGGCCCTCGGCGACCGCTTCGTCGCCGCCGACCGGACGTCGATCGCGCTCGACCTCGACGGCGCCTGGTTCGACCTGGCCCAGTTCCGGCGCACGGCCGCCGATCCCTCCGCCGGCTCGGCCGCGCTCGGCCGCGCCGCTGATCTGCACCGCGGTGACCTGCTGGCCGGTTTCGCGATCCGCTCGTCCGCCGCGTTCGACGACTGGCAGCGGCTCTCCGCCGAAGGCGTCCGCCAGGAGCGGGCGGCGGCGCTCGACCGGCTCGTCGAAACGCTCGCCGCGGAGGGCCGCAACGACGACGCCGTCGCCCGGGCCGAGCAGCGGCTCGCGCTCGACACCTTGCACGAGCCCGCCCACCGCCGCCTGATCGAGCGCTATGCGGCCGCGGGCCGCCGGGCCGACGCGCTGCAGCAGTACCGCCGCTGCGTGCGGGCGCTCGACCGCGAGCTGGGCGTGCGACCGCTGGCCGAGACGACCGAGCTCTACAACGCCGTGAACGAGGGCCGCACGCCCGCGGCCGCCGAGGCGCCGGTGGCCGTCGCCGCCCCGGCGCAGCCGCTCGTCGGCCGGGACGAGCAGTGGCGGCGACTGGCGGGGCTCCACGCCGGAATCGCCGCCGAGGGCCGCCTGGCGGTGATCGAGGGCGAGTCGGGCGCCGGCAAGACCCGGCTCGCGGACGAGGTCGCCGCGGCGCTGGGCGAGCGGGGCGCGGCGATGATCGCCGCCCGGGCCTCGGAGGGCGAGCGCGCGCTCCCGTACGGGATGCTGGCCCAGCTCCTGCGGGCCGCCGTCGAGCGGCTCGACGGCGACCTCCCCGCCCACTGCGCCGCCGAAGCCGCCCGGCTCCTGCCCGAGCTGGGGCCGGCGCCGGACGCGAGCCTCGAGGACCCCGGAGCGCGGCTGCGCTTCCTGGAGGCCGCCTGCCAGCTGATCGCGCTCGCGTGCGAAGGGCCGTCACCGGGCGTGGTCATGGTCGACGACCTGCACTGGAGCGACCCCGCGTCGCTCGACGCCCTCGGCTACCTCGCCCGGAGGCTGCACGGCCGCCGCCTGCTCGTCCTCACCACCCGCCGCACCGACGAGCCCGACCCCGACCACGCGTGCGCCCGGCTGGCCCAGGCCGGCGAGCGGATCCCGGTCGGCCGGCTCACCCGCGACGACGTCGCCGAGCTGGCCCGCTCGCAGGGCCTCGGGGCCGGCGATGCCGAGGCGCTCTACGCCGAGAGCGAGGGTCTGCCGCTCTTCCTGGCGGAGCTGGTCGCGGCCGGGCGCCCCGGTGCCGCGCCCGCCGGCGTGCGGGACGCGGTCGAGAGCCGCCTGGACGCCGTCTCCGAGACCGCCGGGCAGGTGCTCACGGCGGCCGCGGTGATCGGGCGGACGTTCGACGTCGACACCGTCCGGGCGACCAGCGGCCGCTCGCCCGAGGAGGTGGTCGCGGCGCTCGAGGAGCTGTGCGCCCGCGGCCTGATCGTCGAGCGCGGCGCCGCCTACGACTTCGGGCACGAGCGAGTGCGCGCCGCCGTGGACGAGCGCGCCGGTCTGGCCCGCCGCCGGCTCCTGCACGGCCGCGTCGCGGACGCGCTCGCCGTCCGCAGCGGCGCCCCGGCGATCGTGGCCCGCCACCTGCAGCTCGCGGGCCGCGAGCCCGAAGCGGCGGAGGCGCACGCCGCCGCGGGCGACCGGGCCCGGTCGCTCTCGGCCGGCGCCGAGGCGGTCGACCACTACGCCTCCGCCCTCGCGCTCGGGCATCCCGACCCGGCCCGGCTGCACGAGGCTATGGGCGACGTCCACACCCGCCGCGGCGACTACGCCGCGGCGCTCGCCGCCTATGACAACGCCGCTGCGCACGCCGGGGCCGACCGGCTGGGCGGGATCGAGCACAAGCTCGCGGCGGTGCACGAGCGGCGGGGCGAGTGGGAGCCGGCGGAGCGGCACCTGCAGGAGGCGCTCGCGCTCGGCGCGCCCGCCGCCCGCGTCCAGGCCGATCGCGGCCTGGTCGCCTGGCGGCGGGGCGATCCCGGCGCGCTCGAGCTGTCGCGCGAGGCGCTGCGGCTGGCCGAGCGCGACGGCGACGACGAGGCCGCCGCCCGCGCCCACAACACGCTCGGCCTCCTGGGCGACCCCGGCCACTTCGAGCGCAGCCTCGAGCTGGCCGCCCGGCTCCCCGACCCCAGCATCCGGATCGCGGCGCTCAACAACCTGGCCCGCGCCCGCGCGGCCGACGGCGATCTCGATCCGGCGGCCGGGCTTGTCCGCGAGGCGCTCGCGCTCGTCGCCGCGCAGGGCGACCGCCATCGGGAGGCGGCGCTGCGCAACAACCTCGCCGACACCCTCCACCGCGCCGGCCGCGAGGACGAGGCGATGGAGGAGCTGAAGCGGGCCGTGGCGATCTTCGCCGAGGTCGGCGGCCACGAGGACGAGCCGCGGCCCGGCGTCTGGCGCCTGGTCGAGTGGTGATAGGTTGACCAGCACTCCATTCCAGCGCGCGGCGTAGGAGGTTTCCGATGGCTGTCGAGACGCGATTCACGACCAGGCAAGGGGCGGAGACGGTGTTCGTCGACCGCTTCTGCGACGGCATCATCGGCCCGTCGAGCGAAATGCTCGGCCCGGTGCGCGACGGCGGCCATATCGTCGCCAACACCGCGCCCGGATGCTGGGGGCCGATGATCACGCCGGCGATCAAGGGCGGCCACGAGGTGACGCTGCCGGTCGCGGTCGAGGGGGCCGAGGTGGGCGACGCGGTGGCGATCCACATCCGCGACATCTCGGTGACCTCCATCGCAACGGCGTCCGGCAACGACCGGATGATCGAGGGCCGGTTCAACGGCGACCCCTACTGCGCCAAGGTGTGCGCGAAGTGCGGCGCCGAGGACGAGGCGACGGTGGTCGAGGGCATCGGCCCCGACAGTGTCCGCTGCGCCAATTGCGGCGAGCCCGCGGCGCCATTTGCGTTCACGAACGGCTACACGATCGCGTTCGACGACGAGTGGCGCGTGGGCGTGACGGTGGGCCGCGAGCAGGCCGAGGCGTTCGCGAACGACGCCCACACTGCCGGCGCGATCCCCGCCAACTCGGTCCAGAACCCGATCCTGCTGTTCGCGCCGCACGACCTGGTCGGCGTCGCAACCCGGCTACGGCCGTTCATGGGCCAGATCGGGACGACCCCGGCGGTCGACCTCCCGGACTCGCACAACGCGGGCGACTTCGGGGCGTTCCTGATCGGCGCGCCCCACTCGCGGGCCGCCACGCCGGAGCAGCTCGAGGGCCGCACCGACGGCCACCTCGACGTCGACGCCGCCCGGGCGGGCGCGATCCTGATCGCGCCGGTCAAGGTGGCGGGCGCGGGGATCTACCTCGGCGACATGCACGCGATGCAGGGCGACGGCGAGATCGCCGGCCATACATGCGACGTGTCCGGGACGGTCACGCTGCAGGTGCACGTCCTCAAGGGCCTCACCATCGACGGGCCGATCCTGCTGCCGGTGGCGTCCGACCTGCCGTTTCTGGCCCGGCCGCTGTCGCCGGCCGAGCGCGCGCGGGCGACCGAGATCGCGCAGCGCAACGGCCTCTCCGAGATCGAGGAGTCGCTGCCCATCTCCGTCGTCGGCACGGGTCCCGACCTGAACAGCGCGGTCGACAACGGCCTCGCCCGCGCGGCCGACCTGCTCGACATGACGGTGCCCGAGGTCAAGAACCGGGCCACGATCACGGGCGCGATCGAGATCGGCCGGGCGCCGGGCGTCGTCCAGGTGACGTTCCTGGCGCCGGCGAAGGCGCTCGCCCGCCGCGGGCTGGACGAGCTCGTCCGGACGCACTACGGCATGGAGGCCACAGCGGCTGAATAAACGGGGTCAGACCCCTTTTATTCACCGGCGGGAACCGCCGTCGTCGGCCCGGCGTCGAACGATTCGCATGGCGAGACACGTTGTCTTGGCACTCGTGCTGTCGAGCGTCCTGTTCGGCGGCTGTCAGTCCGCAAACACCGGCGGCGGCTGGGAATCGACGCCCGCCGCGCGTCTGAGCGTCGCGCCCGGATGGTCATCGCGCGTCCGCGGGTGGGAGCGCATGCTCCACGCGGCCGCCCGCCACGACCCGGGCACGGTCTACCAGACCCCGAGCCCTGATGTGTTCCGCGGGCGCGTTGCGCGCGCCGGCTCGCGATACGGGTTCCGCGTCGTCTCATCGCGGTTCGAGCGAGCGCCGGAAGGATCGCCGCTTCTCATCATCCAGACGACGTCGTCCCCGGCCACGCTGTCCCGCGAGGTCCCGGCCATCATGCGGGTGCTCGATCCGCATCGCCCCGCCAAGCAGGACTGGCAGGGGTGGGCATACGAAGGGATCTTCCTGGGCGCCCAGTCCAGCCAGGGGACGCCGATTCTCGACGTGTTCAATGTGATGCGCCTGCGCACCGGCGGTCAATGGGCGCGCGCCCCCAACCTGTATCCCTACGCGCACGGTTAGCCTCCGGACACCGGCACGAGCACGTCGAGCTCCTCGCCGTCGGCGACCGTGCGGCCGCGCGGGAGGAACGTGCCGCCCGAGACGATGGCCAGCCCGCGCAGCTCGCCGGGATCGAAGCCGGCGTCGCGGGCGAGGGCGGCGACGAGATCCTCGACGGTCGCCCCGTCCTCGAGGGCGAGCGTGCGCCGCGCGCCCAGGCGCTGCGCCAGCGTCCCCGACAGCCGCACGTGCACCTCCGGCATGGGGCCACACTACCGCGCGCGCCCTCGGGGGTATCGTGCGGGAAAGCCGAACGGGAGGAGAAGGACGTGGCCGAATCGCGAGCGAGCGCCGAGTGGGAGGGCGACCTGATGGGCGGCGCCGGGACCGTGGCCGTCGCGAGCGGCGCGTTCCCGGATCAGCCGGTGACCTGGAAGGCGCGCACGGAGCGGCCCGACTCCAAGACGAGCCCCGAGGAGCTGATCGCCGCCGCGCACGCGGCGTGCTATGCGATGGCCTTCTCGCACGCGCTGGCCGAGGCGGGGCACGCCCCGGAACGGGTCGCCGTCGACGCCGTTTGCACGTTCGGGCCGGTCGAGGGCGGCTTCGCGATCACCCGCATCGACCTGAAGGTGCGGGGCCGCGTCCCCGGCATCGACCAGGCCGAGTTCGAGCGCCTGGCCGGAGACGGTGAGCGCGGCTGCCCGGTCTCGAACGCCCTGCGCGGCAACGTCGAGATCGGCCTGGCTGTAACGCTCGAGACCTGACCGAGACTGAAAGAGCGAACCCATGAAAGGACTCCTCAGCATGTTCCTGCGCAAGCCAAGCGCCGTCCCCGACGCCGCCGAGGCCCTGCCCGGCCGCGACGAGCCCGCCTTCGACGTGCCCGAGCGCCACGCGGTGCTCGGCGCGCCGCTGCTCCCGCCCTACCCCGAGGGCATCGACGACTTCTACGTCGGGATGGGCTGCTTCTGGGGCGCCGAGCGCATCTTCTGGCAGACCCCCGGCGTGTACTCGACGGCGGTCGGCTACGCCGGCGGCGCCACCCCCAACCCGACCTACCGCGACGTCTGCACCGGGATGACCGGCCACACGGAGGTCGTGCTGGTCGCGTATGACCCGAAGCGGATCTCGACCGAGCAGGTCATGCGCCTGTTCTGGGAGGGCCACGACCCGACGCAGGGGATGCGCCAGGGCAACGACCACGGCACCCAGTACCGCTCGGCCATCTACTGGCGGACGCCGGAGCAGCGCGACGCCGCGCTTGCGACCCGCGATGCCTACGCCGAGGCCCTGCGCGCCAACCATCGCGGCGAGATCACGACCGAGATCGCCGAGGCGGGGACGTTCTACCCGGCCGAGGACTACCACCAGCAGTACCTCGAGAAGAACCCCGGCGGCTACTGCGGCATCGGCGGGACGGGCGTCTCGTGCCCGATCGGCGTCGGCGTCGGCTCGTAGCACGATGGGGACAGTCCCCGCGCGGCGGGGACTGTCCCCGATTCACCCGCCGTACAGGTCGATGCCGTGCGGCTCCTGGATGATGTTGCCGCCGTCGACCACGAACGTCTGGCCGGTGACGTAGGCGGCCTCCTGCGAGGCCAGGAAGACGGCGACAGCCGCCGCCTCGGCGGCCGTGCCGGCCCGGCCGGCCGGCGTGCTGCGCGCCGCCACGAGCTCGTCCTCGAGCGACGAGGCGGTGTCGATCCAGCCCGGCGCGACCGAGTTCGCCGTCACGCCGCGGCGGCCGTAGTCGAGGGCGATCGAGCGCATGACCCCGTCCATCGCGCCCTTCGACGCCCCGTAGCCGGCCTGTTTCGGGGCCATCACGAACGGCCCGGTGACCGATGAGATCATCACGACGCGCCCGTAGCCGCGCCGGGCCATCCCGGGCAGCGCTGCCTGGGTCGTGAAGACGGCGGTCATGAGGTTGACGTCGAGCTCGCGCCGCCACTCCGCTTCGCTCAGGTCGGCGAAGGCCGCGTCCGGCGCCGGGATGCCCGTCTGCGCGATCCCGGCGGCGTTCACGAGCACGTCCAGCCGCCCGTGCTCGCGCTCGACCGCCTCGACGAGCGCGAACGCCTCGCCCCGCACGCTGAGGTCGGCGACATGGGCGGTGGCGGTCGCGCCCGCCGCGCGCAGCTCCTCCGCCCGGCCCTGGACGCGATCCGTCGTCGCGGTCTCGGTGACGGCGGCGCCCAGGCGGGCGAGCATCCGGGCGCAGGCGTGCCCGATGCCGGACTCGCTGCCGCAGCCGGTCACGAGCGCCACCCGGCCGCCGAAGTCGAAGGGGCGTGCGTCCACCGTGGCGATTCTACGGGCGCGAATCTGAGATAACCCGCGCACCCGACGAAGCGAGGATCCCGTTGCCGTACTTCGACGCCCCACTGGAGGAGCTGCGCGCCTACCGCACCGCGGTGACCGCCCCGGACGACCTGGACGCGTACTGGGAGAAGGCGATCGCCGACGCGCGCGCGAAGGCACGCCCGGCCGTCTTCGAGCCCCACCGCCCGGACGTCTATCGCAACGTGGAGATCTCGGACGTCACGTTCACGGGCGCAGGCGGCGACCCGGTGCGCGCCTGGTTCGTCTGCCCGCCGGGCCGTGACCGGCTGCCCTGCCGGGTCACCTTCATCGGCTACGGCGGCGGCCGGGGCCACGCGGCCGAGCACACGCTCTACGCCTCCGCCGGCTTCTGCGAGCTCGTCGTCGACTCGCGGTCGCAGGGCGGGAGCTGGAGGGCGGGCGACACCGGCGACCCCGGCGCCGGCTCGGCTCCCGGCCCGGAGGCGCCGGGCGTGATGACCCGCGGGATCCTCGACCGCAACGCCTACTACTACCGCCGCCTCTACGTCGATGCCGTCCGCGGTGTCGAGACGGCCGCGGCCCATGAGCGGGTCGATCCCGACCGGATCGGGGTCGGCGGCTTCAGCCAGGGCGGAGCGCTCTCGCTCGCGACGTCGGCGCTCGCCCCCGACCGCATCCACCTGTGCCAGGCGCACATGCCGTACCTGTGCGACATCCCCCACGCGATCGCGATCGCCGCCGAGCCGCCCTACACCGAAGTGGTCGAGTTCCTGTCCCAGCACCAGGACGACATCCCGCGCGTCCTCGACACCCTCCGCTACGTCGACAACGCCGTGTTGGCGCCGCGCATCCGGGCCTCGACGACGGTCAGCGTCGGCCTGATGGACGCGTGCTGCCCGCCCTCGACGGTCTTCGCCGCGTACAACGCGATCACGGCGCCCAAGCGCATCGTCGAGTACCACTACTGCGAACACGACCTGCCCGGCCACCACGTCGAGCGGGAGCTCGAGGAGTTCGCGGAGACGTTCCGCTAGGACGCGGCGCGGCGCAGCTCGACGACGCCCGTGCCGTCGGCCTCGCGCGGGGCCGGCAGCTGCACGGCCGGCTGCGCCGGGGCCCAGTCGACGTCCGGGCGGCCGAGCAGGAAGCCCTGGCCGGTCGCCGACCCGAGGAGGCGGACGACCCGGAGCTCGCCGGCCGTCTCGATGCCCTCGGCGCAGATCAGCGCGCCGGTGTCCTCGGCGAACCCGACGAACGCCTTGATGACCGCCGCCTTCGTCGGCTGGACGTTCACGCTCTCGACCAGGCTGCGGTCGAGCTTCACGACATCGGGGCGGACGCGCACCAGCTGGGCGAAGCCCGCATAGCCGACACCGGCGTCGTCGACGGCGATGCGGGCGCCCCGGGCGCGCAGATCCTGCAGCGCCAGCTCGAGCTCGGGGCCCTCGGTGACGAGGGCATTCTCGGTCACCTCGATGGTGATGGCGCTCAGATCCTCGGGCAGGTTCAGGGCGTCGCGGCCGGACAGCAGCGCCTCCGGGCTCAGGTTGAGCGAGAGCGAGACGCCGGCGGGCCGCCCCGGCACCGCGAGCGCAGCGCGCACCGCGGCCGCCTCGAGCTCGACGGCCAGGCCGTGCTTGCGGGCGAGGTCGAACCACTCCTGCGGCGTGTAGCCGACCTCGGCCGGGAAGCGCGAGAGCGCCTCGTACCCGACGACCTCCTGCGAGCGCAGGTCGAAGATCGGCTGGAACACCGGCGTGATCGCCCCGGGCGTGTCGATCACCGCGAGCAGCTGGGCGCGCTCGATGTCGGCCTGGGTCGGCCCGGACTCGAGGTGGACGCTGTAGTGGCGGGTGGGCGCGCGGTCGGCCTTCGCCGTCGTGAGGGCAACGTCGACGCGACGGAACATCTCCTCGGCGGTGAGTCCCGCTTCCCACGACACCACGGCGACCGACGCCGAGGGCTGGGGCTCGGCGCTGCGCCCGCACGCGAGGTGGATCTCGGCCGCCACCCGATCGGAATCGTCGCCGGCGTCCACGAGGAGCACGAACTCGTCACCGCCGAACCGATAGGCGGATGCGCCATGCGCGGCGGCGACCTGGTCGAGCGCCGTGCCGAGCCGCACCAGGAGCTCGTCGCCCGCCTTGTGCCCGTGGCCGTCGTTCGTCTCCTTGAGCTTGTCGACGTCGATGAACAGCAGGTGCAGCCCCCGCGACGCGGCGATCGCCTCGCGCAGGTCCTCGTGGAAGCAGCGGTGGTTGGGAAGGCCGGTGAGGCCGTCGCGCAGGGCAGCCGTCCGCAGCCGCTCGAGCTCGCGCCGGTGAGCGGCGCCGAGCCGCCGGCGCAGGCGCACCATCCGCAGCACGGCCAGCGACGCGGCGACGCCCAGCACGGCGGTGATGATCGCGACGACGCTGAGCCGCGAGCCGGCGGCGCCGGACGCCGCCATGTTCGTGCTCGCCGAGCGGATGTAGGCGCCCCGCTCGCCGGCGATCAGCCCTCGCATCGCCTGAATCTGCGGGCGGACGCCGTTGTTCACGAGCCCGACCACGCTGCCGGCGTCCCGACGGGAGACCGCTGACTGCAGCCGGCCGAGCGCGGCGTCGAGCACGCCGTCGTCCGCCGACAGCTGGGCCGCGGCGGACCGCTCGGCGCGGGTCGCGGCGTGAACACGCAGCGACCCGATCGCGCGGTCGAGGCTGCGCTGGGCGCTCTTCAGCGCCGCAGACGTGTTCGCCTGCGGCGAGAACGCGTACCGGCTGGCCCCCGCCTGCACCCGCTCGACGGCCACGGCCGCGGCGTCGTACCGGGCCGCAGCCGCGGTCGCGTCGTGCACGCGCGCCGACGCCCCGCGAGAGGTCTGGATCGTCGTCCATGCGAAGGCCGACAGACAGAGCATCGCCGCGATCGTCGCACCGACACCGGCGAACGAGGCCAGCTCCCGCACCCCGCTTGCGATCCGCCCCCTGTCTGCCTGCGCTGCCACCGGATCGTCCTAGGCGTAGTAGCCGACGCTGACGGAGTTGAGCTGGGCGGTGCCGTCGGTGACCGTGACGGTCACCCTGAGCGTGCTCCTCGCGACCTTGACGCTCCGGTGGACGGCGGCGCGCCCCCACCAGCTGACGCCGGACGTCGGCGTCCCCTGGATGCGGCCAGGCCCAGGGCCACTGTGACTGATCGGGAAGACGTAGACGAACGTCGCGGTATGCCGGCGGTCACAGGTGACGAACAGCGAGTCGTGCCAGCCGGGCTTGACCGTGCAACCGCCCGCGGACCGCGAGGCGGTCTCCGGCGCATCCTTCATCTGGGAGTGCCATTGAGCGTGGTGGTTGGCCAGCGCGGGTGGCGCTGCGATTGCCAGGCCGGCCAGTGCCAGCGCGATCGTCCGTCGTAGCATGCGTGCGCACCTCGAGTGCGTAAGGGGTCACTCTCACGATGGCACCCGGATGCGCACGCGTACACCCCCGTTATGGGGAGCGCGCCCACCGGCTAGACAGACCCGTCGAAGCCGTCCTCGAGATACGTCTGCAGGGCTGCGGCATCCCGATCGGAGCGCAGGTAGCGCGTCCAGGCCCGCTGCTCGTGGCAGACGACGCCCAGCTCCCACACGCAGAACGTGGGCCGGTGCGGGCCGTCGGCCGGCCAGGGCCGGAAGGACGGGTCCGCATCGCCGTCCTTGGCGAAGACCGTCTCCCACACCTCGTTCTGGTTGCGCCACGTGGAGACCAGCAGGAAGTAGAAGTCGTGCCCGCAGCGATGCAGGATGACGAAGCCGACGTCGTCGGCGAGCGCCAGGCCGCCGGTACGGGCCGCGTCCTCGAGCCCCGCGCGGGCAAGCGCGCGGATCTCGTCGGGCACCGGCGCCGTGGCCCGGGCGACGTCGTACCACTTGAGGGTCGAGCCGGCGACCTCGATGCCCGGCGCCGGGCGGGCCAGCTTGGCGACGTGACGGTAGTCCTGCGGTATGCGGCTCTCGAGTCCGGCGGTGCTCATCGCGTCCCCTCCCTGCGGGTGAAGTCCATGATCCAGTTCGTCTCCCACGTCTCGCCGCCGTCGCCGGAGAGCGACTGCTCCCAGCGCGGCGTCGGCGTGGTGACGCCCGACCACACGAACCGCACGAGGATCGGGCGCCCCTCGAGCGTGTCCTCGCCCTCGAACACGCCGGTGTCGCCGGCGAAGCCGCCGATCACGGGCGGGTCGAGCAGGCCCGAGCGGCGGGCGTCGGCCCAGTAGATCGACCACCTTCGCGAGCCCGGATCGAAGAACCGGAACGACATGGCGACGAAGCCGCCGTCCCAGGAGGTGCGGAACTCGTCCTCGTTCCCGAGGCCGTCCAGGATGGGTCGCGCGACGACCGTCGACGCGAACTCCTCCCACTCGTCCGAGCCCTGCAGCCGCGCCCGCAGCAGCCGGTTGTGGACGTTCCAGCTCCCCATCCAGAAGTCGAAGTCCCGCGCCGTCCCGGTGGCCTGCGCCGTCTCGGTCATCCCGATCCCTCCTCGCTCGTAACGTCCCGGCCACCGTAGCGCCCAAATAGGGCGGATCGCGCCCGCTATTCGTGCTTGACTAGAACCGTGCTCACGCCGACCGCCCGGCTGCTCGAGCTGCTCGAGCTCCTGCAGTCCCAGCCCGCCGTCACCGGGCGGGAGATCGCCGACCGGCTGGGAGTCGACGCGCGCACCGTGCGCAGGTACGTCGACGCCCTGCGCGACCTCGGCATCCCGGTCGAGGGCCAGCGTGGCGTCGGCGGCGGCTACGCGATGCGCCCCGGATTCCGCCTGCCGCCGCTGATGCTGGCGGACGACGAGGCGGTCGCCGTCGCACTCGGCGTCGTCGCCGCGACCCGCCTGGGCCTGGCCGGGTCGCCGGAGTCGGCGGCCAGCGCCCTGGCCAAGGTGCACCGCGCCCTGCCCGAGACGCTACGCCGGCGGGTGGAGGCGCTCGAGGGCGCGCTCGAGCTCACGCCCGCGGCGACGTCCGCGGTGCCCGTCGCCGGCGAGACCGCCCTCGCGCTGGCCGAGGCGATCCGGCGCCGCCGGCGCCTGCGGGCGGGCTACCGCGCGTACTCGGGCGAGCGCACAACCCGGGAGCTCTCGCCCCACGGGCTCGTCGTGCACGGCGGCCGCTGGTACCTCGCCGCCCACGACCACGACCGCGCTGCGCTGCGCGCCTTCCGTGTCGACCGCATGCGCGACCTGGCGGTGACGGACGCGCCCGCGCTGGCGCCGCCGGACGGGTTCGACGCCGTCGCCCATGTCAGCACCTCCCTCGCCCGCGTGCCGTGGCCGTGGGAGGTCGAGGTCGTGCTCGACCTGCCGCTGGACGCCGCGGCACGCCGCCTGCCGCCGACGATGGCCGAGCTGGCCGCCGCCGGCGGCGGGACGGTCGTGCGCATGCGGGCGAGCTCGCTCGAGTGGATGGCGGGCGTCCTCGCCGGCCTGGACTGCGGATTCGAGATCCGCCGCCCCGACGACCTGCGGACGACCGTCCGCGCCCTGGCGGAGCGGCTCGCCGCCCACTCGCGGGCCTAAGCCGGAGCGGCCGTCGGCGCCCACGCGAACCGGCGCAGGGCGACCTGGAGCCCGACCGCGGCCCACGCCGCCAGCATCCCCAGGTCGCTCCAGACGAACCCGGCGCCGTGGACGGACGGATCGAAGGCGTGGTGCAGCGCGGCCGCCAGGTGAGACACCGGGAAGACCCGGGCGACGTCCTGGAGCCAGTTCGGCAGGTTCGGGTTCGGGATGAACACGCCGGAGATGAAGTAGAGCGGGAGCATCACCGCCTGGGTCGTCGGCTGGGCGGAGTCCGCGGAGCCGATCGCGGTCGAGAGCGCGTAGCCGAGCACGCAGAACGCGGCCGACCCGGCGACGATCGTCACGGCGACGGCGGGGATCGTCGACGTCGGCAGGTGGACGCCGTACGCGACGCGACCGACAGTAAGGAGCACGGCGGAGACAGCGGCCGAGACGGCGATCGCCGTGACGGCGCGGCCGGCGATGATCACCCAGGCGGGCACGGGCGTGGCCCGGCGACGCTTGAGGACGCCGGCCTCCCGCTGGGCCGTCACCGAGATGACGAGGTTCACGAACGACCCGGCGATCACGGCCATCGCAGTCAGCCCGGGCACGTAGTACGTCGACGCCTTCACGTGCTCCGGCCCCACGGTGTCGTTGCCGAAGATCCCGACGAAGATCACCAGGAAGATCAGCGGCAGCATCATCGTGAAAAAGCGCGCCTGGCGGTCGCGCAGGATGCCGAGCAGGTCGTAACGGGCCTGGTGGGCGACGAGGGCGATGGGGCCCCGGCCCGGCCCGTCCGGATCGTCCGGACGGGCGGCCGAGCTCCGGGGGCCCAGCCTGCCGGCGACGGCGCGGATGAGGCGGATCAGCAGCAGGATCACGATCGGTCCTTTCGGTCGGCGGCGGTCAGCGAGAGGTAGACGTCCTCGAGCGTCGGGCGGCGGACGTCGAGGTCGGGCAGGTCGAAACCGCCACGGAACGCCCAGTCGGCGAGCATCCCGGCGTGCGTGAGCGGGGACTCGCTGCGGAGCGTCACGGCGGCGTCCGCGCCGGCCTCGGCCAGCGGCCGCAGCGCGGCCGGGAGCGGCCCGGCGCCGGCCGGCGGAGAGAAGCGGATGCGTGCATCCATGCGGTCGCGCCCTCCGAGCGTGGCGGGCGTGCCCGAGGCGACGATCTCGCCGGCGACGATGACCGCGATCCGGTCGGCCAGGCGCTCGGCCTCGTCCATGTAGTGGGTGGTGAGGAAGACGGTCTTGCCCAGCGCGCGCAGGCCGGCGACGACGTCCCACGCGGCCCGGCGGGCCGAGGGATCGAAGCCGGTGGTCGGCTCGTCCAGGAAGATCAGCTCGGGATCGCCGACGAGCGCGAGCGCGACGTCGAGCCGGCGGCGCTGGCCGCCGGAGAGCGCCTCGCCCGGCGTGTCGGACTTGCCGGTCAGCCCGACGAGCTCGAGCGTCTCGGAGATCGGTCGCGGGGCGCGGTAGTAGCCGGCGTAGAGCTCGAGGCACTCGCGCACGGTCAGGCCGGGCTCGGCGCTCGACTCCTGGAGCACGACGCCGACGCGGTCGCGCCAGGCGCCGCCCGCATGCGCGGGGTCGCGCCCGAGCACGGTGACCTCGCCCGCCGTGCGCTCCCGGAACCCCTCCAGGATCTCGACCACGGTCGTCTTGCCGGCGCCGTTCGGGCCGAGGAAGGCGACGATCTCGCCGCGGTGCACCTCGAGGTCGACGCCGCGGACGGCCTCGAAGTCGCCGTAGCTCTTGTGCAGGCCGCGAACCGAGATCACGGCCTCCGCCGCGGCGGACGGCGGGTCGGCCGGGAGGGGCTCTGTAGATGGGGTTTCGGTGGTGGTGATCATGGCGCTCCTCGGTGTGGAATGTCCTTCCGAAACGCTAGGGATAGGGCCCCGGATGCGCATCGGCGCCCGGATCGAACTTCGCGTCCAACCACGGGTGGAGCCGGCCGTGCCGGCATGTCCACCCGGCGGCCGATGACCCGCCTCGGCGAGCGCCGTAGGCTACGAACGTGACAGCCGAGACCCCGACGTTCGCGTCGCTCGAGGCCGCCCGCGCGCGGCAGCGGATCGCCATGCGCCGCCTGCGGCCGCTGGGCGCCGTCATCGTCGCCATCATGCTCGTCGCCGGCTCCCGGTCGCACCCGCAGCCGGGCGCGCACGGCCGCGGGCTCGCGATCCTGGCGGCCCTCGCGGTGTTCACCGTCGTCTGGTTCGGGACGATGCGCGCGCGGGCCGCCCCGCCGCACGTCCAGGGGCCGCTGTTCCTGGCCCTGATCCTGAGCTCGGCGGCGCTCGTGTGGCTCCAGCCGAACGGCCCGGGCATCCTCGGCGTGTTCGTCGCCGTCGCCACCGCGGCGATGCGCGGCAGCGGTCGCATCGGCGTCATCGGGGCATGTGTCGCCCTGGTCGCGGTCGTCGTCGCCGGTGCCACGGTGACCCACCGCACCTTCATCGGGATCGCCCTGAACGGCCTCGGCGTGACGGCGTTCTACCTGCTCGCGCTGCTCGCCCGGCGCCTGCGTGAGGGCCAGGACCAGGCCGAGCGGCTGCTGGTCGAGCTCGAAGGCTCGCGCGCCGCGGAGGCGCGGGCTGCCGCGCTCTCGGAGCGCCAGCACCTCGCGCGCGAGATGCACGACGTCCTCGCCCATTCGCTCTCGGGCCTCGTGCTCCAGCTCGAGGGCGCCCGCCTGATGGCGACGCGCGAGCGGGAGCACATCGATCCCGAGCTGGCCGGCGCCATCGAGCGGGCACACCACCTGGCGAAGGCGGGCCTGGAGGAGTCGCGGCGGGCGATCGGCATGCTGCGCGGCGACGACCTGCCCGGTCCTGAGCGGCTCGGCGCCCTCGCCGAGGAGTTCGAGCGCGATTCCCGCATCCCCTGCCATGTCCAGGTCGACGGTGACGAGCGCGAGCTCGGATCCGAGGCGCGCCTGACCGTGTACCGGGTCGCCCAGGAGGCGCTCACGAACGTGCGCAAGCACGCCGGCGCCGGGCGCGTGGAGCTCCACCTCGGGTACGAGCCCGACGGCGTCCGGCTCGCCGTCGAGGACTTCGTCGCGCCCGGCGCCGCGCCGCCTGCCCCCGGATCGGACGGCGGCGGCTACGGGCTGACGGGGATGCGCGAGCGGGCGGAGCTGCTCGGTGGGACGCTCGCCGCCGACCCGACCGGCCGGGGCTTCCGGGTCGAGCTGTGGGTGCCCGCGTGACCGCGATCCGGGTGCTGGTGGCCGACGACCAGCGGGTCGTGCGCGAGGGCCTGGAGATGCTGCTGCGGCTGCTGCCGGGGATCGACGTGGTCGGGTCGGCTGCCGACGGCGAGGAGGCGGTGGAGCTCGCGGGCCGCCTGCGACCGGACGTCGTGCTCATGGACCTGGGGATGCCGCACTGCGACGGCGTCGAGGCGACCCGCCGCCTGCGCGAGCGGCAGCCCGGCACCCACGTCCTCGTCCTGACGACCTATGCCGACGACCGCTCGGTGGTCTCGGCCCTGCGGGCGGGAGCGCGCGGGTTCCTGACCAAGGACGCCGGCGCCGACCAGATCGACCAGGCGCTGCGCGCCGTGATGCGGGGGGAGGCGGCGATCGACCCCGCCGTCCAGCACCACGTGGTCGCCGCGGTCGCGGCCGGCGGCGCCGGCGAGGCCCCGGAGGAGTCGCTCCCGGACGGCCTGACGCCGCGCGAGGCCGAGGTGATGTCGCTGATCGCCGCCGGTCTCAGCAACGCGGAGATCGCCGGCCGGCTCGTGATCACCGAGGCGACCGTGAAGAGCCACGTGAACCACCTGTTCGGCAAGACCGGGGTCCGCGACCGCGCCCAGGCGGTGGCCTACGCCTACCGCAACGGCCTGGTGACCTAGTGGGCCTTCTCGCAATGTCTGACCCGTTCTGGCGGCTGCAAACCGTCGCGCTGCGGTGTCCTCGGTCGCGCCAATACAACCCGGTATTGGCTCCCTTTAGTCCTTGCATCGCTCGGTTTTCGCTCGCCATTTTCCAG
>JAICJM010000193.1 GCA_025928435.1 Thermoleophilia bacterium | reverse complement strand
CGGCTGCTCGGAGCGGGCCAGCTCGAGGGCGGCCTGCCCGTCCGGAGCCGTCACGACCTGGTAGCCCTCCCGCTCGAGGCGGAACTTCACCAGGCGGAGCAGATGCGGCTCGTCATCGGCGACGAGAACCTTGGGGGAGTCGGTCATGCGCCCTTCTTCGGCGGTCCTCCGCGCCGACTTGAGGACAAATTAGACTCCCGCCCCATGCATACCGACCGCCGCGCGTTCCTGCGTGTCATGGCCGAGTTCCCCGTGGGCGTGACCCGCCTCGACGCGGAGGAGGGCCAGGAGCAGGCGTTCTCCGGCACGACGGTGAACATCTGCGCCGGCGGCGCCAAGATGATCGCGCCCGCGGACGTCGCGGCGGGTGAGCGCCTGCGGCTCGAGGTGCGCTTCGCGCAGCCGCCGTTCCTCGTCTTCACGGACGCCACGGTCACTCGGGTCCAGGCGGCCTCGGATGGGCGGGCCGAGTGCGCGCTGCGGTTCGACGATCTCGACATCTACATCGAGCAGCGGATCGTGCGCTGGGTGTTCTCCGAGCAGCGGCGGGTGGCGGAGCGCCGCGCCGCCGTCCGCGTCCCGGTCGAGGTGCCGGCGTGGTGTGAGCCGGCGGCGGGCGGCGAGCAGTTCAAGGCCCGCACGATCGACCTCGCCGGCGACGGCGCCCGCATCGTCACCGACCGCGCGCTCGTGCCGGGCGACCGCGTCCACATCCAGCTCGACGTGGACGAGCCCGCCTACCGGGTGGCGTGCGTGGCCGAGGTGGTGTGGGCCAACATGGTGGGCGACGACCGCTGGGCGTACGGCCTGCGCTTCCACGGCCTCGACCGGCCCACGCAGCGCCAGATCGTGGATCACGCGCTCGCGAGCGAACAGCGCCGCGCGGGCTGAATAAACGGGGTCAGACCCCGTTTATTCAGGCGCCGGGATCAGTCCCAGCTGAACTCGGTGGCGGTCTTCGTCTCCATCCACCCGAGCGGCTCGTCCGTCGTCTCGACGGCCGGCATGCTCTGGGTGTCCTCGACGGGCGGCTCGTGCATGTGCGCCACCACGGGGTGCTCGCCGGTCTCCTCCTCCTCGCGCCGGGCGTCGGCCTCGGTCTTGAAGAGCGGGTGGTTGGCGAAAGGATCGTCACCAATGAACTCGTCGAGAGGCAGGTCGTCGTCGAGATGCTGATTCCTGCGCTTCAGCTCGAGATGATGTTCGATCGCAGACGTAAACAGCGAGCCGTCCATGGTCATCGGCAGTCCCCTCTCAAGTTCAGATTCACTCACCCAGCGCCGCCCCCGCGCTCGGATGAGTGTACCAACTTGTGGGGCTGCCCGTCCGCATTCTGACTCCGTTCGTCACCACGCGCCGGACACCGTGACGTGGTTCTTCCCCTCGCGCTTGGCCTGGTAGAGGGCCGCGTCCGCGGAGGCGATCAGGTCGATCTGGGTCTGCTCGTGCACGGGGCCCGCCGCGACGCCGAAGCTGGCCGTCACGCCGGTGATCTCCTCGGTCCCGAACCGGATCGAGCGGGCGGCGATCTCGCTGCGGAGACGCTCTGCGAGGTTCGCGGCGCCCTCCGGCCCGGTCTGCGGCAGCAGCACGGCGAACTCCTCGCCGCCGTAGCGGGAGGCCAGGTCGATCTCGCGGATGACCTCGGCGAGGGTCGCCGCGACGCTGTGTAGGACGGCGTCGCCGGCCAGGTGGCCGCGGCTGTCGTTGATCAGCTTGAAGTCGTCGATGTCGAGCAGGATCAGCGAGACGGGCTGCCCGAACCGCTGCGCGCGCTCGTACTCGCGCCCGAGGACCTCGTAGAACTGTCGCCTGTTGGCAAGACCGGTGAGCGAATCGGTCACCGCCTGGCGCTCGACGACGCGGTGCAGCCGGGCATTCTCGATCGCCACCCCGGCCTGGACGGCCAGCGCCGAGAGCGCCTCGACGTCCTCGTCCGAGAAGGCGCCCTCCTCGGGGTCGACCGCCGTCACGAGGCCGAGCAGATGGTGCTCGCGCAGGATCGGCACGGCGAGCACGGCGCGCGGCACCTGGCTCACGCGCGGCTCGTGCGTGGCGAGCGCGTCGCCCTCCAGGCCGTCGCCCGCCGCGACCACCACGGGCAGGTCGGAGCGCATGCCGCGGGCGGTGCCGATGCGAGCCTGCTCGATCGCCTCGCCCCGCTCGGCGTCGTAGAGCAGGAGCCGGCCGCCACGGGCGCGCGTCGCCTGCACCGCCGTGTCGAGCACGGCGCCCACGAGCGCGTTCAGGTCGTGCGTCGCGGCCAGCGTCTCGCCGTAGCGCTGGAGCGTCTCCTTGAAGCGGCCCCGCTCGGCCTCGAGCTCGCCCATGCGCGACGTGAGCTCGGTCGAGATCTCGTCGATGGTGGCGCCGAGCTGGGTCAGCTCGTCGCCACCGGTGCGGCCGCGGGTGAGCCCCGCGGCGCGGCCGGCGAGCTCGGTCAACGCCCGCGAGATGCGATCGGCCGCGAAGATCGCGCCGCCGATGAGCACGAGCCCGAGCAGCAGGAGCGGCACGAGGATCCGCAGCCGCTGCGAGTCGATGGCATTCGAGAGCGTCGACGACGGGTAGGTCGCGACGATATACGCCGGGCCGCCCTTGACTCCGGTGAGCCTGATCGCCTGCGCTCGCACATCCACTCCGGCGACGGTCGCCGAACCGACCTTGACCCGCAGACCCGATGCCGAGCCTCCCGGACCGTTGGACGACGCGATCACCCGTCCCCGCACGACGAGCGCGAACCCCACGTTCTCAGGCCACCTGGCGTCCGTCAGCTTCTGAAGGAGCGGCTGTCCGAGGCGGACGTAAACCTCGATCGCCCCGATCCGCCGTTTCTTGGAATCCCGGTAGAAGGCCGGGGTCAGCAGCGCGGGCCCGGACGGGGGCTTGCCGGCGATCAGCTTTCGATGCTTCCCGACGAGGACGACCGTCATTCCGGACGGCGGATTGACGCTTCCGGGCATCGACGCCGGGGCCTGCTTGCCGGCGAAGAGCAGGGCGACCTTGGGATCGGCGGCGACCCTTTGCGCGTAGCTGGACGCATCCGTCGCCTCGAGGCTGAAAGCCTGCGCGACGCCCTGCGCCGATTGCGACACGCGGTTGTCGACCCGCGTCACCTGGTCGCGCTGCAGAAGCGCGGCGACGAGCACGCCGGCGGCTGCCAGCGGCACGATCGCCAGCCCGACCAGCACGATGGAAAGCTTGTGGCGAAAGCGCATCCGGCCTCTAACCCTCTCGCACGACCCGTTCCCGACAGAAATTACACGATTCCCGCGTCAACCAGGGCTTTTTCGCCGTGCGCAGCGGCGATCCTCGTTCTAGTAGGCGGCGAGATCGCGGGCCGCCGCGAGGATGTCCTCCTCGGTCGGCAGATACTCGCGCTCGAGCACGGGCGAGAACGGGATCGGCGTGTCGAGAGCCGCGACGCGGGTGACCGGCGCGTCGAGATGCTCGAACGCCTGCTGGGCGACGACGGCCGCCACCTCGGCGCCGAAGCCGCCCGTGAGGTTGTCCTCATGCACGATCAGCGCCTTGCCGGTCTTGCGCACGGACTCGAGCACCGTCTCGGCATCGAACGGGACGAGGGTGCGCAGGTCGATGACCTCGACGGACACGTCCTCGGCGGCGAGCGTCTCGGCCACGGACAGCGAGAGCTGCACAGTCGCAGCGTAGGTCACGATCGTCAGGTCGGTGCCCGGCCGGATGACGCGCGCCTCGCCGATCTTCGCCACGGCGCCGTCCGCGCCGGTCGGGACGTCGCCCTTCTCGCGCCGGTAGAGGAACTTGTGCTCGCAGAACACGACCGGGTTGGGATCCTGGATCGACGCTCGCAGCAGGCCGTAGGCGTCCTCGGCCGTGGCCGGGCAGACGATCTTCAGGCCGGCGTGGTGGTGAAACCAGGCCTCGACGTTCTCCGAGTGGTACGGCCCGCCGCCGACGCCGCCGCCGTTGGGGCAGCGCATGACCATCGGCACCGCCCAGCCGATGCGGTAGTGCATCTTGGCGGCGCAGGTGATGAGCTGGTCGAACGCGATCGAGACGAAGTCGCCGAACTGCATCTCGGCCACCGGCCGCTGCCCGGCCATCGCCGCCCCGACCGCCACGCCGGCGATCCCGGCCTCGGCCACGGGGGTGTCGATCGAGCGCATGACGCCGTACTTCTGCTGCAGGCCCTTGGTCGCGCCGAAGGCGCCGCCCTGCTTGCCGACGTCCTCGCCCAGGCAGAAGACGCGCGGGTCGGCCTCCATCTCGTCGTGGAGGGCGGCGTTGATCGCCTCGAGGTAGGTCAGCTCGGGCATGGCTACGGGGCCTCGTCGGCGAAGACGCCCTCGTGCGCCTCGGACGCGTCTGGGTAGCCGTCGTGGTCGGCCTTCTCGACCGCCTCGCGCACCTCGTCGCGGACGCGGTCGCGGACGTTCTCGAGCTTGCCCTCCGGGACCGAGCGCTCCTCGATAAGGACGTTCTCGAGCCGCTTGATCGGATCCTTGTCCGACCATTCGGCGAGCACCTCCATGGGCATGTAGCTCTCGTACTTGTCGTGCGCCGCGTGGCCGCCCATGCGGTACGTCCGGCACTCGATGAACTGCGGCCCCTGGCCCGCGCGGGCGGCCTCGACGGCGGCGGTCACCGCGCCGTGCACCGCGAAGGCGTCGTTGCCGTCGACCGACGTCGCCGGGATGCCGTACGAGGCGGCCTTGCGGTACAGCTCGGTCACCTTGGTCTGCTTCGAGATCGGCGTGGAGTAGCCCCAGCCGTTGTTCTCGGCCACGAACACCGCCGGCACGTCGAGCACCGCGGCGATGTTCAGGCCCTCGTGGAAATCTCCGCGCGAGGTGGCGGCGTCGCCGAAGCTCGTCATCGCCACCCGATCCTCACCGCGCTGCTTGTACGCGAGCGCCGCGCCGACGGTCAGGGGGATCATGTCCGCCATGTGCGACACCTGGCAGGGGATGTTCCACTCGCGCCCGCCGATGTGCAGGTTGCCGTCCTTGCCGCGCGTCGTCGACCCGGCCTTGCCCATGAACTGGGCGAAGATCCGCCACGGCGGGACGCCGTGGACGAGGTAGGAGCCGAGATCGCGGATCCACGGCGAGAGCCAGTCGCCCTCCTCGCCGTGCCGCAGCGGCAGCGCGATGCCGACGGCGATGGCCTCCTGCCCGCGCCCCGTGTAGTAGCTCCCGGGCAGCTTGCCCTGGCGGTAGAGGTTCAGCGCCCGCTCCTCGACCGCCCGCGTGAGGGACATCCAGTAGTAGAGGTCCATCGCGGACTCGTCGGAGACCCGGGCGGGCTGCGGCGCAGGCACGGACGAGATCTTGCGCGCGGGAGATGTCACTGACGATCGATCGAGAGTTCGGGTCGGTTCGGGGAGGGTCCCGAGCACCGGAGTCTAGTTACCCCTACCCGAGAGCCACGTCACACGTTCGGGGGAACCGGGCAAGATCGTATTCACCGGCCGCGGCCGGTCCCCTTCCGCCGATTAACCGGCCGCATCAGCGGGCCCGGCCAGGTTCGCCGAGGCCGGCACGAGCCGCTCGCAGAGCACGGCCGCGGGCCACGCCAGCGCGCATGCCGCGGCCAGCCCGACCATCAGCGCCCCGCCGGCGCCCGCCCCCAGGGCGGCGCCCGCGACGGCCGGCCCGATCATCGGCCCGATCTGCCAGGACGTGCTGTACACGGCGACGTAGCGGCCGCGGACGTCCTCGGCGGCCACGTCGTTGACGATCGCCGGCAGGCTGGGTGAGAGGAACGTCTCGCCCAGGCCGAACACGGCCGCCGCGACGATGAGCGCCGCGCTCGCGGCCGCTGCCGTCGACAGCTGCCCGGCGGCGAGCACGATGAGCCAGCACAGGGCGAAGAGGACGCCGGCGACGGCGGTCGCCCGCGTCCGCCGGCGCGCGCGCACGTAGGCCAGGACCGGCAGCTGGGCGAGCGCGATCGCCCAGGTGTTGGCCGCGAAGGCGAAGCCGACGACGCTCTTCGAGACGCCCACCGGCCCGGTCGCCCACGCCGGGAAGGCCGACGTCAGCTGCGCGTACCCGGCCGTGACGAGCAGGAGGTTGAGCCCGGTGGCGACGAGCAGGGCGGGATCGCGGATCACCGTCGCGTAGCCGATCCGCGACCCGGCACCGACCTCGGCCGCGGCGCCCGTCCGGCGCAGCTCGCCGAGCCACACGAGCCAGGCCGCGAAGATCACGTAGGTGAGGGCATCCGCCACGAAGAGGGGGCCGAAGGCGTCGGGCGAGATCGCGAGCACGACGCCCGCGACCGTGCTCCCCAGCCCGAGGCCGAGGTTGATGATGCCGTAGTTCGTCGCCAGCACGTCGCCCCGCAGCGGCGGCGGGACGGCGCTCACGAGCAGTGGGATGACGGCGACCCACGCCCCGGCGAACCCGGCGCCCTGGGCCAGCGACGCGGCGACGGCGGACGCGAGGCCGTGGACGGCCAGGTAGCCGAGCGTGCCGGCCCCGGCCAGCAGCAGCGCAGCGACCGCCGTCCAGCCGGCGCCGAGGCGGTCGACCATCGGTCCGGCCGCGATCGTGCCGGCCAGGCCGCCCGCGCCGACGGCGGAGAGCGCGAGGCCGGCGGCGGCCAGCCCGAGCCCCCGCGGCCCGTGCAGGTAGACGATCACGAGCGGCAGCGTCATGCCCGTTCCCACCTCGAACGCGACCACTCCCGCCAGCAGGCGCCAGGCCCGCGCACCGAGCGGCGGGACGAGCCGCGTACCGAGCCGGCTCATCCCGTCACGCATGCACGCCAGTCTAAAGCGGCGGGGCACGATGGCCGATGACTGCCGCGAATGGCGCTTCGCACCTCCTCCATCGCCCCGTCCCAGGCGACGCCGGCAGCCCCCGCAGACTGGCGCGGCCGGGTCGACCTCGCGGTCAGCGTGGCCGCCACACGGCTCGCCGCCGCCGACCTCGACGGTCTCGCCTCCGTCTTCGCCGACGTCGCGACGTGGGAGGACGATCAGCGTGCCTACCAGGCCCGCTGCCGCCTCGCGGAGCTCGTCCTCGCCTACCGGCCGGACGACGTCGACGCCTGGGTGCGGGCGTTCATCGCCGGGGCCGCCCACCTGCTGGACGCGCTCGAGGGCGAGCCGCGCGAGCCGGTGCTCCTGAACCACGTGGGCGTGCTCCTCTACGAGCTGTGCGAGGCCGGCGCCGCCGCCGACCTCTTCCGGGCCGCCGCCCGGCTCGATCCCGAGCTGGCCCACGCCCGCGCCAACCTCGAGCAT
>JAICJM010000141.1 GCA_025928435.1 Thermoleophilia bacterium | reverse complement strand
GCGCGTCGCCGTCGTGCCCGCGGATCGAGGCGTACCGCCATTCCGGCGCGCCGGGGACGCCCACGCGCCCCTGGTCGTCGTACGGCGTGTCGTCGCCGCCGCGATGTTCCGGTGAGCCGGCCACGCCGGGCCTCCTACCCCCTCGCCGCGCACGGCCAAACCCGCCTTCGGGCGCCCGTTGCCGGCGGACAGGTCCAACGGGACGTCAATGAACACCGTTTGCCGTGGCCGGGCCCGGGCACCGCAATTGCAATGCCTCCTCGACGCGACGCGGACAACGGGAGCGCCGCCTCCCGAAACGCAGCGGATGGGGCGCGAGGAGATCATCATGAGCTTCACCGGCCTGGTGCGCTCGATCGCGCGCAGGTACGAGGGCCGGGGACTCGCGCTGGACGACCTCGTGCAGGTCGGGTACATCGGCCTCATCCATGCGGTCGACCGCTTCGACCCCGGCCCGGGGCTCATCCCTGCGTGCGTACGCGGCCCGCACGATCGACGGCGAGATCATGCACATGTTCCGCGACCAGAAGTGGGCTGTACGCGTTCCGCGCGGGCTGCAGGAGGCGAGCTCCCGGGTCGCCCTCCTCCGGGAGGAGCTCACCCAGCAGCTCGGGCGGGAGCCCACCGTGCCGGAGATCGCCGGGGCCGCCGGCCTGTCGGTCGCGGAGGCGGACGAGGCGATCGCCGTGCGCACGGCGTTCACGACCTGGGCGATGCCCGAGTACGCACGACTCGACGAGCCCGACCCGGACGCGGCGTCGGAGGACGGGTTCGCGACCGAGGACGAGGGCTTCGGGACGGTGCTCGACCTCACCCAGTCCGAGATCGCCGAGCGCGTCGGCATCAGCCAGATGCACGTGTCACGGCTGCTGGGCCACGCCCGCAGCGTCGTCCGCGCACATCTGGCCGGCGAGCGGCCTAGAGCCCTCGGCTCGTTCAGGACTTGCGCAGGGCCTCGATCAGCTCCCACTTGCCCATGCGGGAGCGCCCGCGGATGCCGCGCTCCTTCGCGGCCTTCACCTCGTTTGCGTCGCCATCGGTTCCTCCCGTCCGTCTGTCCCGCACGTGCCCGTGGGCATGAGGACGACAAACGTTTTGCCCGAGCGCCGACACGGGTGCATCGCAATACGAAGCAACTGTCTCAGGAGGGGAGCCCTGTGGCTGGTTTCTTCATCACCGATGCACGTCGGGAAGGCAAGCCGTTCCTGTTCGCCGTCGCCCTGATCGCCGCGCTCGGCGGCTTCCTCTTCGGCTACGACACGGGCGTCATCTCCGGGGCGCTCCTGTACATCAAGGGCGACCTGGGCGCATCGTCCTTCGAGCAGGAGGCGATTGTCGGCGCGCTCCTGATCGGCGCCGCCGTCGGCGCGCTGGGCGCCGGCTACCTCGCCGACGCGATCAGCCGCCGGTGGACGAAGGTGATCTCGGGCTCGATCTATACGCTCGCGGCGCTCGGGTGCGCGTTCTCGCAGAACGCGGACCAGCTGATCGCGGCGCGGTTCGTGCTCGGGGTCTCCGTCGGGACGGCCTCGTTCGTCTCGCCGATGTACCTGGCCGAGCTCTCGCCGAAGCGCATCCGCGGCGGGCTCGTGTCGTTCAACCAGCTGATGATCGTGTCGGGCATCCTGGTCGCCTACATCGTGAACTTCGGCCTCAAAGGGATCGGCGCGGACAACTGGCGCTGGATGCTCGGCCTGGGGGCCGTGCCCGGTCTGATGCTGGCCGTCGGGATGGCGGTCATGCCGTACAGCCCGCGCTGGCTCATCGACCAGGGCCGCGACGACGAGGCCAACGAGGTCCTGCGCCGGACGCACCAGGATCAGGACGTCGACGAGGAGGTCGAGTCGATCAAGAAGGTTGCCGCCGAGACGGCCCGTATCCGCGACCTGATCGGGCCGTCGGTGCGGCCGATGCTGATCGTCGGCCTCGGCCTCGCGATCTTCCAGCAGATCGTCGGGATCAACACGATCATCTACTACGCGCCGACGATCCTCGCGTTCACCGGATCGAGCGCCTCGAGCGCGATCGGGCAGACCGTCGCGATCGGCGTCACCAACCTCGTCTTCACGGTGATCGCGATCCTGCTGCTCGACCGCCTCGGCCGGCGCGTGTACCTGATCGTCGGAACGGTGGGGCTGACGGTCGCGCTCGTCGTGCTCGGCGCGTTCTTCGCGTCCGGCACCCTGCAGGCCAACGCCTCCGCGCTCGCGCTGATCGCTCTCGTCGTCTACATCGCGTCGTTCGCGGTGGGCCTCGGCCCCGTGTTCTGGCTCATGATCTCCGAGATCTTCCCGCTCGAGATCCGCGGCCCCGCGATGGCCGTGTGCACGATCGCGAACTGGACGTTCAACTTCATCGTGTCGTTCACGTTCCTGACCCTCGCGGCCGACATCGGCAAGGCCGCCACCTTCTGGCTGTACGCGGTCATCGGCGTGCTCGCGATCATCTTCTTCGCCCTGCGGGTGCCCGAGACGAAGGGCCGCAGCCTCGAGGACATCCAGCGCGACGTCACCGGCTCGTCGCGGCGGGGCCGCCGCCGCAGGGGCGAGCTGCGGTCGGCCTGATGACGCTCGGCTACCGCGAAGGGTCGATCTCGTCGAGTGTCGTCACGGCGTCTGGGTGCTGTCGCTGCGGGGCGAGCACGACCTGTCGACCCAGCCGAGCCTCTCCGAGGAGATCGAGCGGGTCGCGGCCGCCGGCGGGCCGGTGATCATCGACCTCACCGACGCCGACTTCATCGACAGCTCGATCCTGCGCGTCCTGGCGAGCACCGCGGTCGAGGAGTCGGTGGGGCCGCGCGTGGCGGTCGTGATCCCGCCCGGGCGCGAGGCGACGCGGATCCTGCGCGTCACCGGGATCGCCTCGCTCCTGCGGCCGTACGAAACGTGCGAGGCAGCGATGGCCTCGCTCGCGCCCGCGGCTAGCGGAGGTTGAAGCACATACGCACGACCAGGCCGGGGCTCCCGTCCTCGATCGACACGGCGTCGGACGCCTCGTGCAGGAGCGGCATCCCGACCTTCGGCACGATGCCGTCCGTCGATCCCTGACCCGCGTCGCGGACGGTGACCTCGAGCGTCCCGGGTGTGAGCTCGGCCGCGACCTGGAAGCCGGATGTCCCAGCGCTTCTCGCGGGCAACCGGCCGCCCTTCCAGGAGCTCGTCCACCTGCCCGCGCACGAGCGGGAGCGCCCGCAGCTCCGCCGCGTACTCGGTGGCGACGTTGTGGGGGGTTCCGACGGGAGACATGTCGTTGCTCGACCTCACTCTCCGGTTGGTGTACCCAGATCCAGTCGCGGGTTTGCATGTTCTTCCAGGGCGAAGAGCATTCGCACCTCGGTGCCGATGTCGCGGGACGTCTTGATGCGCAGGTCGCTCGCGATGGCCGCGGAGATGCTGAGGCCGACGGCCGAGGCGACGGCCTCGGCCCGCCGGCCGATCCCGACGCCGTGGTCGCGTACGACGACCGTCACGTCCCCGCTCGGGTCCAGCGCCGCCTCGACCCGGATGACGCCCCGATCGCCGTCGGGGTACGCATGCCGCACCATATTCGCGCACACCTCGGTGGTCGCGAGCGCGATGCTTGCGATCCGGTCGGGCGAGAACCCCGCGGGGAGCAACAGCGCGCGCAACGCCCGACGCACGACTGGGACGTTGTCCGCCTCGGCCGTGAGCTTGAACTGGAACCCGCGCGCGGCCGGAGGCATCACCTGGAAAATGCCCGCGGCGCCGTTTCTCGAATCGCGGTCCCGGGAACCTGTGAGGTATGGCGTCCAGCAGACAGCTCGAGGCCGCGAAGCTCAACGTGCGGGCCGCGCGCCGCGGCCGCCGCGCGGGCGTCCAGGTCGGCAAGGACGCGCGCCGCGTGCCGGGCGTGCGCGAGCCGGCCGACCCGCGTCGCCCCCGCCGGTAGCGTCCGGCGGGTTGCCCCGCTCCTCGACCGTTCCCACCCTCGCTCTCGCGGCCATCTTCGCCGTCGCGATGGCGGCGACGACCGTCTCCACGCCGATCTACCCGCTGTACATGTCGGCGTTCGGGCTCTCGCCGCTCCAGATCACCGTCATCTTCGCCGCGTACGGCGTCGGCGTCATGGGCGGGCTGCTCGTCACCGGCCGGCTCTCCGACCACATCGGCCGCAAGCCGCCGCTCGCGGGCGCCCTCGTCGTCGCGGTCGCGGCGATGGCGTTCTTCATCGCCGCCCAGGGGCTTGGGGCGCTGCTCGTCGGACGGTTCCTGATCGGCCTGACCGCGGGCGTCTACACCGGGACGGCGACCGCGTGGCTGGTCGACCTGGACGAGGACCGCGACCGTGCGACCAAGGTTGCAGTGGCCGCGAATCTGGGCGGGCTCGCGCTCGGCCCGGCCTACGCGGGCATCCTGGCCCAGTTCGCACCCCACCCGCTGCGCACGACCTACGTCGTCGAGCTCATCCTGCTGGCCGCCGGCCTGCTCGTCCACCTGCGGCTGCCCGAGACTGTGCGGCGCCGCGGCGTCGAGTTCGACTTCGCCGGGATCGTCCCGCCGTCCGAGGTGCGGACGGTATTCCTTCCGGCGGCGACGGCCGGCGTGGCCGCGTTCGGGGTCTCCGGCGTGTTCGGCTCCGTCGGCCCCGGGATGCTGGGCGAGGTGCTCGGGATCACCGCGCCGACGGCGAGCGGCGCGCTGCTCGCAACGCTGTTCGTCACGTCCGTCGCCGGCCAGTTCGTCACCCGTCGCGTCGCTCCGCCGGTCGCGCTCCCGGCCGGGTGCGTCGCCCTCGCCGCCGGCCTCGGCCTGCTCGCCCTCTCGCTCGCCCTCGAGACGGTCGTGGCGGTGTTCGCCGCCGGGGTGGTGGCGGGCGTCGCCCAGGGCGTGATCGTCGGCGGCGGGCTGGGCCTCCTCACCGGCCGCGCGCCGGCCGACCGCCGCAGCCAGGTGGCCTCGACCTACTTCCTGGTGCTCTACATCGGCCTGGTGGTGCCCGTGATCGCCTTCGGCCTCGTCGAGCGCTCGATCGGGCTCGTCGACGCCGGCTACGTCTTCTCGGTCGTCGTCGGCGTCGCGGCGCTCGCGTCCGGGCTCGCCGTCCGCCGGACGGCAGGAGTAGGCTCATCGGCATGAGCACCGAGGCACGGCCGCTCGACGTCGAGGCCGGGATGGCGGTCTCCGACGTCCCCACGCCGGCGCTGCTGGTCGACCTCGACCGGATGGAGCGCAACATCGCGTCGTGGCAGGCGATGGCCGACCGCAACGGGGTGCGCCTCCGGCCGCACATCAAGACCCACAAGACCCCGGAGATCGCGGCCCGGCAGCTGGCTGCCGGCGCGTGCGGCATCGCCTCGGCGAAGCCGACGGAGGCCGAGGTGTTCGCGGCCGCGGGCTGCGACGATATCGTGATCGCCTACCCGACCGTGGGCGCGGACAAGTGGGCCCGGCTGGCCCGGATCGCGGCGGACGCGCGGCTGACCGTGAACGTGGACAGCGAGCACCAGGCCCTTGGCCTCTCCGCCGCGGCGGTCGCCGCTGGCGTCGAGATCCGGGTGCAGATCGAGATCGACACGGGGCTGAACCGGGTCGGCCTCGACCCGTCGGACTATGCCGCGATCGAGGCCTTCGCCTGCGCGATCGACGCGCTGCCGGGGATCGAGCTCGACGGTGTCACCACCCACCGGGGGAAGTTCGGCGAGCGGCTCGGGCGGATGACGAACGCCGAGGCCGGCCACGAGGAGGGCGCGACCCTGGTGGCGCTGGCCGAGCGCCTGCGCGCCGACGGCCACCCGACGCCGAACGTGACCGCGGGGGGATCCGTGACCGGGCTCGGCGTTGCGGAGGTTCCGGGCGTGACCGAGGTGCGCGCCGGTACCTACGTCTTCTCCGACGCGATGCAGGTCGCCGCCGGGTCGGCCCGGCCCGAGGACGTCGCGCTCTCGATCCTGGCGACCGTCGTCAGCACCCGCAGGGCGGGGTGGACGACGGTGGACGCCGGCTCGAAGACCTTCAGCGGCGACCGGGGGGTCGTCGACGCCGTCGCCGGCGGAGGCGGGATCTCGGACTGCGTGGACGCCGACGCGACCGTGATGCGCGCGACCGAGGAGCACGGCATGGTGCAGCTGGGCGCCGGCGTCTCGGTCGAGGTGGGCCAGAAGCTGCGGTTCATGCCCTACCACGTCTGCACCGCGGTGAACCTCGCCGACCAGCTGGTCGGCGTGCGCGACGGCGTGGTCGAGACGGTCTGGCCCATCCGGGCACGCGGCACCACCAGATAGCGCGCGGCGCTGCCCCAGGGGGCACGCGGCCGGCCCGTTGGTCTGCCCGTTCGCACACCGAAGGGCTGCGGTACCGTGTCCGCCGTGGGCGCCATCGCAACCACGGGCGGACTGCACACCGTGCTCGGCGACCTCGACGCGGCGGTTCGGGCGCTCTTCGAGCGCGAGCTCGGGACCGGCGCGACCGTGTCGTTCGATGCGCCCACTGCTGCGTGGGCCGAGGGCCTCTCCGGCCCCGCGCTCGACCTGTACCTGTACGACGTCAAGGAGTCGCAGACCGAGCGGCGGGTGGAGTGGGACCAGGCGCATGTGAACGGTCGCACCGTCGAGCGGCCCCCGCCCGTGCGCATCGACGTCTCCTACGTCATCACCGCCTGGGCGAAAACGGCCGAGGAGGAGCACGGGCTGCTGTCGGCGGCGCTCGCCGTCGCGTATGCCCATCCCGCCCTGCCCGACGACGTGCGCACCGGCGCCCTGGCCGAGGACGAGGCCTACCACCACGAGCTGACGGTGCGCGTCGCCCAGCCTCCGGGCGAGGGCCACGGCCCGGCGTTCTGGTCGTCGCTCGGCGCCGGCCACAAGGCGTCCGTCGACTTCGGCGTCGGCGTGTGGTGCCGGCCGGCCCGCGCCATGGAGCAGGCCCCGCTCGTGCGCACCCAGACCGTGCGCATGGGCCTGCGCGACCGCCCGGCGGCGGGCATCGAGGAGCTGCACCGCGTCGCCGGCACCGTGCGCACGAAGGCGGGCGAGCCGGCGGCCGGGGCGTGGGTCGTCCTGCCCGAGACGGGCGGGTTCGCCGTCACGGACGCCGAAGGCCGGTTCAGCGTCGGCCCGGTGCGGGCCGGCGGTCAGCGGCTCCAGGTGCGGGCGGCCGACGGCGCCGAGGCCGAGGCCGAGGCGACGGTGCCCGGCGGACCGATCGAGCTGAAGCTCGGGTAGACAGGCGCAGGTGGGGACTGTCCCCGCTGGGCGGGGACAGTCCCCGATTCTCCTGCCCGGACGGGCACGCGGCCTGCCTCAAGCGTTGCCCGAGATCCCCTGGTGAGGCGCACGCCGCGGCGGCACACTCCCGCCCCGTGGCCGACGCCCCGTCCCGCCCCCCGTGCGTCCTGCTCGCGAACCTGGAGCCGGTCGCGCTCGTCGGGATGACCGACGTGCTCACGGGCGGCGGCGTGGACGTGGTCGTCGCCAACGGCGCCGCCCCGGACATCGTCGACCGGGTGCGGCGGATCAGGCCCGACGTGCTGCTGCTGGACGGGAGCTCCCGGTTCGCCCGCCAGATCGGCGGCCAGGCCCGCGAGGCGGCGCCGGGCACGAAGGTGATCCTGTGGCCGCGCGACGAGGGAGAGATGGAGATCCTCGACGGGGATGGCGCCGAGCCGCGCCGCGTTGCCGTGTCCCCGTCCCGTGCCCTGCTCAACGAGCTGCGTGTGAACGAAGGAAGGTGACAGATCGATGCCCAGCTACCTGACCCCCGGCGTCTACGTCGAGGAGATCCCGTCCCAGTCGAAGCCGATCGAGGGCGTGGGGACGTCGGTCGCGGCGTTCGTCGGCCTCGCTCCGGGCGGCCCGGTGAACCGGCCGATGCGGATCTCGAACTGGACACAGTTCGCCAAGCTGTACGGCGACCCGACCGAGCCCGAGAACGGCCCGTTCATGCCCGGCGCCTACCTGGCCCACTCCGTGTACGGGTACTTCCAGAACGGCGGCGGCGTGTGCTGGATCGTGCGCGTCGGGGCCGGTGACGGCGACCAGAAGGCCCAGGCCGCGCTGCCCGCGGCGACCGGTGACGGCGAGCTCCTGCGGGCGACCGCCAAGGAGGGCGTCGCCGACCCGGTCTCGATCGAGATCACGCCCGAGCCGTTGAGCGGGGACGGCGAGGAGGGCAAGGCCGACCAGGCCACCTACCGCGTCGTGGTCACGGCCGGCCCCCAGCGCGAGGAGTTCGACGGCCTCTCGCTCAAGAAGGGCCGCAACAACGTGGTCACGAAGGTGAACGCGGGCTCCGCGCTCGTCACGCTCGAGGACGTCGGCGGCGGCGCCGACGTCGCGCCGCGCGAGGGCACCTACACGCTGAGCGTTCCCGCGGCCGAGCCGGTGGCCGTCTCGGCGACCGAGTTCGAGGGCGACGTCGCCCATCGCCGTGGCCTGGGCGGGCTGGCGGCCGTGGACGAGATCACGATGCTGTGCATCCCCGACCTGGCGACGATCTCCGAGAACGGCGACGAGGCGATGTTCCGCGACATCCAGGGCAAGATGCTGGCTCACGCCGAGGGCGCCAAGGACCGGATCGCGATCCTGGACCCGCCCCCCGACCTGCTGCCGCAGGACGTGCTCGAGTGGCGCATGTCGACGGCGGGCTACGACTCGAAGTTCGCGACGCTCTACTACCCGTGGCTCGAGGTGATGGATCCGCTCTCGCGGCGCCCGATCATGGTGCCGCCGTCGGGCCACATGGCCGGCGTGTGGGCCCGCACGGACAACACCCGCGGCGTGCACAAGGCGCCTGCCAACGAGGTCGTGCTGGGCGTGAACGGGCTCGCGTTCCAGATCACCCACGAGGAGCAGGGCGGCCTGAACCAGCGCGGCATCAACTGCATCCGCGCGTTCCCGGGCCGCGGCATCCGCGTATGGGGCGCGCGCACCCTCTCGAGCGACCCGGAGTGGCGCTACCTGAACGTGCGCCGGCTGTTCAACTACGTGTCCGAGTCGATCATGGAGGGCACGCAGTGGGCGGTGTTCGAGCCCAACGACGAGCGCCTCTGGATCCGCCTGCGCATCGCCGTGTCGAGCTTCCTCACCCGGACGTGGCGCGAGGGCGCGCTGTTCGGGGCGACCCCGGACGAGGCGTTCTACGTCAAGTGCGACGAGGAGACCAATCCGCCGGACGTGATCGACGCCGGCCAGGTGGTCATGGAGATCGGCATATCGCCGGTCAAGCCCGCGGAATTCGTCATCTTCCGCATCAGCCAGTACACGGCCGGTGCGGCGGAGATCTCGTAACCAGGAGGGAAGACTCACATGCCATCCAAGCAGCCACGACCCGCGTCCCACTTCCGCCTCGACCTGGGCGGGCACGAGGGCGTGGGCATGTTCCGCGAGTGCACCGGCCTCGACTCCGAGACGACGGTGATCGAGCAGCACTCGGTCGACGAGAACGGCCGCCCGACCATCCGCCGGGTGCCGGGGGCGACGGTGTGGTCGCACATCGTGCTCAAGCGCGGCGTCGACGAGAGCCTCGACGTGTGGAAGTGGCGCCAGACCGTCATCCAGGAGGGGCCCGACAACGCCCGCGTCGACGGCAACATCGCCCTGATCGACTACACCGGCAAGACCATCGCCACCTGGAAGTTCGACCAGGGCTGGCCGGTCAAGTACACGGGCAGCGCCCTGAACGCCTCGGGCAACGAGGTCGCGCTCGAGGAGGTCCACATCTGCCACGAGGGACTGGAGCGGATGTAGATGGCGGTCTCCGCACCACCCACGCTGCGCACCCAGTACGCGTTCACGCTGCCGCGCGGCTACGTGGACGCGTCGGGCGCCGTGCACCGTGACGGCGTCATGCGCCTCGCCACGGCGCGGGACGAGCTCGAGCCACTGCGCGATCCGGCGGTGCGCGAGAACGAGGCGTACCTGACGGTGCTCCTGCTCTCGCGCGTCATCATGCGCATCGGCGATGAGACGGCGATCACGCCGGAGCTCGTCGAGGGCCTGTACGCGGCCGACTTCGACCACCTGCAGCGGCTGTACGAGCGCATCAACTCGGACAGCGAGGCGGCCGGCCGGGTCGACTGCCCGTCGTGCGGCGTCGAGTTCGAGGTCGACCTGAGCCAGATCGAGGACGTCGCATCGGGGGAATGATGCGGCCGTCTCCTGACACGCTGGTCTCGGAGACGGCCGAACTCGCAGGCCACTTCCACTGGCAGCTCGACACGATCCTCGACCTCGAGCACCGCGACCGGCGCCGGTTCCTGGAGCTGGCGCAGTCGTTCGCGTGGGGCCGGGGGGAGGAGTACTGACCCATGTCGCCGAGCGCCGCCACGCGCCGCGCCGGGGGCTGGCTGGGTGACCGGCTGCGCCGGCGCCGCCGTCTGCGCCGGGCCTCCGACCGCCGCCTGGCCGAGAACGTCGCCGAGCGGCGGCGGCCGAAGCGGCTGGAGTCGTCGCGCCGGCTGGCGCCGCGCCCGGCCGTGCGGCCGGCTGTCGCGGCGCCCGTC
>JAICJM010000080.1 GCA_025928435.1 Thermoleophilia bacterium | reverse complement strand
TACGGCGGCAGGATCTGGCCGTAAATCGTTAGAACGTCCGGCGCCCGCGGTCGCGCGACCTGCGGGGCGCGACGAGACCTGGGGCCGCGGCGGGCAGGCCGCGGCTCAGGGCTCGAACGCGACCGGGTTCCGGAGCGTTCCGACGCCATCCACCCAGACGTCGACCACGTCGCCGTCGCGCAGATAGCGCGGAGGGGTGCGCGAATCGCCCACGCCGCCGGGAGTTCCGGTGGCGATCACGTCGCCCGGCTCGAGCGTCATGCCGGCCGAGGCGTACCGGATCAGCTCGACGATCGAGAAGATCAGGTTGCGCGTATTCGAGCTCTGGAGCTGCTCGCCGGAAACGGTCGCCTTGACGTCGATCGACGTCAGGTCGACGCCGTCGGCGCTCGCCACGCACGGCCCCATCGGCGCGAACGTGTCGAAGCTCTTGCCGAGCGTGAACTGCCGCAGCGGCGTTTCGAGCTGGGCGCGCCGCCCGGAGACGTCGTTCATCGCGGAGATCCCGCCGACCGCCGCACGGGCGGCGTCGGCGTCGGCCCGGTACGTGCGCCGCCCGATCACGACGGCGACCTCGGCCTCGTAGTCGGGCCGCGTCTCCTCGCGCGGGACGACGATCGTGTCCCCGTGGCCGATCATGGCCGAGGGCCACTTCGCGAACAGGACCGGCACTGACGGGATGTCGAGCTCCGACTCCTCGGCGTGGTCGCGGTAGTTCAGTCCGATGCCGATCAGCTTGCGGGGGATGCACGGATGCAGGAGGCGGGCGTCGGCGACGGCGATCCGGTCGCCCGAGGCGCCCGCCACGAGCTCCCACGCCGCGGGCGAGGCGTCGAAGCCGACCGCGGGCGCGGGGCCCGCGTCGACGATCGCGTCGCCCTCGAGCCGGCCCAGCCGGGCGCCGCCGTCGGCGCCGGCGTAGCGGACGGCCCTCATCGGCCCTGCTCCGTCCGCAGCACCTTGAGCGCGTTGATCGCGCGCGGGATGCCGGTGTAGGGCGCGGTCTGCAGGATCGCCTCCTCGATGTCCCCGTCGGAGACGTCGATCGCGCGCAGCGCCTCGATGTGGGCGGCCACCTGGGGGTCGGAGCTGCCGAGCCCGGTGAGGAGGGCGAGGATGATCAGCTCGCGCTCGCGGGCCGAGAGGCCGCCGCGGCTGTGGACGTCGCCGAAGACCCAGTCCACGAGCCAGCTCGCCATCGGCTCGCCCATCCGCTCCAGAAACGCCTCGCCGCCGGGGTGATCCCCCAGCTCGGCGAGCCGCGCCGTGCCGCGCTCGTGGCGCTCCGCCTGGTCCATCATCGCGGTCCTCCTTGACCCTCTCCGGGCCACGGGATACTGTATCCAATCGTGGCCGACCCCCGTGTGCGCGTGGACGTTACCGGATCTCCACGGCCGGGAGCCCTGAGGGGCGATCGGGTGCTCCTGGACGACGGCGGAGAGCTCGCGGCGGCCGACGCGACGTTCCTCGCGCCGGTCGAGCCGACCAAGATCATCGCCACGCATCTCACGTACCGGAGCCGTGTCGAGGAGTACCGTGCCAGGGTGCCGGCCGAGCCGTCGTACTTCATGAAGCCGCCGTCCACGCTGAACGGCCACCGCGGCGTCCTGCGCCGCCCGCGCGGCGCCCGCTTCCTGAACTACGAGGGCGAGGTGGCGGCGGTGATCGGGCGGCCGATGCACGGCGTGCCCGAGTCCGACGTGCTCGACTACGTGGCCGGCTACGCGCCGGCGAACGACGTCGGGCTGCACGACTTCCGCCACGCCGACCGCGGCTCCATGCTGCGGGTGAAGGGCCAGGACGGCTTCTGCCCGATCGGGCCGGGTCTGACCGCGGCGGCCGATTTCGACCCGACCGACTTCCGCATCCGCACCTTCCTGAACGGCGAGGTCGTGCAGGACGGCACGGCGGACGACCTGATCTGGCCGATCGCCTACCTGCTCGCCGACCTGAACCGCCTGATCACGCTGGAGCCGGGGGACATCGTCCTCACCGGCACGCCGGCCAACTCGCGGCCGATGGAGCCGGGCGACGAGGTCGCCGTGGAGGTGTCGGGGCTCGGTCGGCTCGAGAACCGCGTCGTGGACTGGGACGTCGACCTGGCCGGTCCGGGCGAGCAGCCGCAGGTGTCGGCGCAGACGCTGCACGTGGCGACGGCGATGCCCGAGGACGAGGCCGAGCGGGCCGTGGCCGCGGGGGAGAGCGCGTGAGCGAGGCGACGGCCAGCTCCGCCGGCGTCGCCGCCCGCACCGGCCGCCAGTTCCTCGACGGCCTGCGCGGGGACGCCCGCGAGCTGTGGCTGAACGGCGTCAAGATCACGCACCCGCTCGACCACGACGAGCTCCACGGCGCCGCGCTCTCGCTCGCCCGCGTCTACGACCTCCAGCACGAGCACGCCGACGAGATGCTGGCGCCCTCGCCGGCGGACGGCCGGCTCGTCAACGTCACCCACCTGATCCCGCGCTCGCGCGAGGACCTCGAGCGGCGGCGCAGGGCGATCGAGATCGTGGCGTCGCTCTCCGGCGGGACGATGGGGCGCACCCCCGACTACCTGAACGTGACCTTCGCGTGCTTCGCCGGCCGCTCCGACGTGTGGGCGCGGCGCGGCAACGAGCGGGGGGCCGAGAACATGGTCGCCTACCAGGCCGAGATGCGTGACCGCGACCTCTCCACGACGCACTCGATCATGAACCCGCAGGTCGACCGCAGCAAGCCCGAGGCCGAGCAGGCCGCCGGCCAGGTGGCGCTGCACAAGATCGGCGAGACCGAGAGCCACATCACGGTGCGGGGCGCGCGCATGCTGGCGACGCTGGCGCCGTTTGCCGACGAGCTCACGATCTACCCGGGCTCGGACATCCGCCCTCAGGACGGCCGCTACGCGCTCTCGTTCGCGATCCCGATGGGGACGCCCGGCCTGCGGTTCATCTGCCGCGACTCCTATTCGAAGCCACGCTCCCAGGTCGACTTCCCGCTCTCGTCGCGCTTCGACGAGATGGACGCCGTGGCGATCTTCGACGACGTCGAGGTGCCGAAGTCGCGCGTGTTCCTGGACGGCGACACGGAGGGCTATTCCGAGGTCATCAGCGACACGGGCTGGCGCGGCCACATCATGCACCAGGCCTTCACGCGCGCGTATGTGAAGCTCTCGTTCGCCTTCGGGCTCGGCCACCTGATCGCGAACACGACCGGCGTCGGCCGCTTCGATCACATCCAGGAGAAGCTCGGCCAGATGTGGAACATGTGCGAGCTCACCCGCTCGGCCATCGTCTCCGCCGAGGCCGGCTCGGCCCTCGACGAGGGCGGCGTCTGGTACCCGGACGACCGCCCGTTCCTGGCCCTGCGCGGCGAGATGCCGAAGTGGCTGCCGTACTGCAACGAGCTCCTGCAGTTGATCGGCGGTGGCGGGTTCATGTGCACGCCGTCCGAGGCCGACATGAAGGGGCCGATGGCCGACGCGATCGCGACCTTCTACCAGGCCGCGGGCGCCGACGCCGAGCGCCGCATCCGCCTGTTCCGGCTCGCGTGGGACTACGTCGGCTCCGACCTGGGCGGCCGCGGCGAGCTGTACGAGCGCTTCTACCTGTCCGACTCCTGGCGGATGACGGCGCTCGCGTACAAGATCGCCGACAAGAGCTTCGCCGAGTCCCTGGTCGAGCAGTTCCTGCAGGACTAGCCTGCCAGCATGGCGCACCCGTCCGGATATTCGCTGCCGCTCTCGCCCGGCGGCACCGCGTCGCTCGTTCCGGCCCCGCCCTGGCACTACGTCGGCGACTTCCTGGTCATCGAGTACTGGGCCGACCCGGCCGCGGTCGCAGCCGTCCTGCCGCCCGGGCTCGAGCCGCACGCCGACCCGGGCCGCTGCGCCGCGCTCTTCGTCGACTGGCAGTCGTGCGCGGACTCGGGCGAGGAGCTGCTCGAGCCCGGGCGGGGCCAGTACAAGGAGTTCTTCGTCGTCGTGAACGCGATGCTCGACGGCGCCGAGGTCACGAACTGTCCGTACATCTGGGTGGACAGGGACTTCGCGCTCGCGCGCGGGTGGATCCAGGGCTTCCCGAAGAAGCTGGGCCAGATCGAGATGACCCGGTCGTTCGGCCTCGACTGCCGCGCGGAGGGGCGCACCTTCGCCGGCACGCTCTCGGCCAACGGCCACCGCCTCGCGCAGGGCACGGTCACCCCCGAGCGCGTCGCCGAGTCCGGCCCGACCCACAACGACCCGCCGCTCGTGAACCGGCGCCACTTCCCCCGCCTGGCCGCGGGCCGGCACTCCGAGCCGGCGGTGCACGAGCTCGTCCGCGCCCGCAGCCGCGACCGGTCGATCTCGGCGATCCACGAGGGGCCGGCGACGCTCGAGCTGTTCCCGGCCCCGTCCGAGGAGCACGCCGCTCTCGCCCCGGTGCGCATGGGCAAGGGCTTCCGCTTCCAGTTCGCCTACACGGTGGACGACCTCGAGACGGTGAAGGAGCTCGCGCCGTGAGCACGGTCGCCGGCGTCAACGTCTCGCCCGAGCACTACATCGGCGGCATGCGGGTGCCTTCGGCCGAGCGGTTCGAGGACCGCTCCCCGATCGACGGCGCGCTGCTGGCCGAGGTCGCCCGCGGCGGCGAACGCGAGGTCGACCTGGCCGTCCGCGCGGCCGCTGCCGCCTTCCCCGACTGGGCGGCGCTCGGCGCCGCCGGCCGGGCGCCCTACCTGCACCGGCTGGCCGACCTGATCGACCGCAACGTCGAGCGGCTCGCGGGCGTCGAGTGCCTCGACATGGCCATGCTCGAGCGCTCGCTGCGTGCCCGGGTGATCAGCCGCGGCGCGCGCAACTACCGCAGCTACGCCGACCTGGCCGCCGGCTACGAGGAGCGGGTCTGGTCGAGCAACACCACCCTGAACCGCGTGATCCGGATGCCGTCCGGTCCGGCTGCCGTGATCACGCCCTGGAACGCGCCGTTCATGCTCTCGACGTGGAAGACCGCCCCGGCCCTGGCCGCCGGGTGCACCGTGATCCTCAAGCCGGCCGAGTGGTCGCCGCTCTCGTGCTCGCTGCTCGCCGGCCTCGCCGGCGCGGCCGGGCTGCCCGCGGGCGTCTTCAACGTCGTGCAGGGGATCGGCGAGGAGGCCGGCGCCGCCCTCGTCTCGCACCCAGGCGTGCGCCGCGTGAGCTTCACGGGCTCGCCGGAGACCGGGCGCCTGATCGGGGCCGCCGCCGCCGGGAACCTGGTGCCGTTCACCGCCGAGCTGGGCGGCAAGGGCCCGCTGCTCGTCTTCGAGGACGCCGACATCGACGCGGCCGCGAAGAAGGCGGCCGGCCAGTACGACGACGCCGGCCAGGTGTGCCTCGCCGGGACGCGGCTGCTGGTGGCCGAGTCGATCCGCGGCGAGTTCCTGGAGCTGTTCCACCGCCACACGGACGCGCACGTCCTGGGCGACCCGCGCGCCGACGACACCACCGTCTCGCCTTTGATCCATCCCGACCACCTGGCCCGGGTCGAGGGATTCGTCGAGCGGGCCCGGGAGCACGGCGACCGGATCGTCCGCGGCGGCCACCGCGCCGACCTGGGCGGCCTCTACTACGAGCCGACCCTGATCGAGCCGCGCGGAAACGACTCCGAGGTCGTGCAGCGCGAGGTGTTCGGGCCGGTGCTCACGTTCCAGACGTTCGCGTCGGAGGCCGAGGCGATCGAGCTCGCGAACTCCACCCGGTACGGGCTCTCCGCCATCGTCTACACCGGGTCGCACGAGCGGGCCGACCGTGTCGGGCGGGCCGTGCGGGCCGGCACCGTGTGGGTGAACACGTTCCTCGTCCGCGACCTGACCGCGCCGTTCGGCGGGATGGGGATCTCGGGCATCGGCCGCGAGGGCGGCGACTACGCGCTCGACTTCTACTCCGACCTGAAGACGCTCCAGATCGTGGAGGGATCGACCACGTGAGCGCGCCGCCCGTCGCCGTCGACTTCGAGAACGACGCCTTCGCCGAGGGCATCCCGCACGAGCTCTTCCGCTGGCTGCGCGACTCAGACCCGGTGCGCTGGTACGACTGGCCGCACGGGAGGGGCTACTGGGCGGTCACCCGCCACGACGACCTGGTCGCGGTGCACAAGGACACGGCCACCTTCTCGTCGGAGACCGGCGCGACCGCGCTCGAGGATCTCGAGCAGGACGCGATCGAGGCCCGCAAGTCGATGCTCGACACCGACCCGCCCCGCCACACCCGTCTGCGCGCGCTCGTGAACCGCGGGTTCACCCCGCGCGCGGTGGCCGCGTATACCGACCTCCTGCGCGAGCTGACCGACCACATCCTCGACCGGGCGCTGCCCCGCGTCGAGTTCGACTTCGTCGACGACGTCGCGGCCGTGCTCCCGATCCGCGTCCTGTGCGAGATCCTGGGGGTGCCGCACGAGGACAACGGCAAGCTGATCGAGTGGGGCGACGCCATGATCGGCTCCACCGACCCCGACCTCTCCGAGATCTCGTACGAGCACCCGTCGAGCGAGCAGTACCGGCTGCTCCCGTTCCGCAGCCCGGTCGCGCTCGAGCTCTACAAGTACGGCCACGCGCTGGCCGCCGAGCGGCGCAAGGAGCCGCGCGACGACATCGTCACCAAGCTCGTCCAGGGCGAGGTCGACGGCGAGCGGCTGACCGAGCAGGAGTTCGACGCGATGTTCCTCCTGCTCGTCGTCGCCGGCAACGAGACCACCCGCCAGGCGATCGCGCACGGCATGCAGGCGTTCATGGACTTCCCGGAGGAGCTCGAGCGGCTGCGGGCCGACCCGGAGCTGATGCCGACCGCGGTCGAGGAGATCATCCGCTGGGCGACGCCCGTGCTGCACTTCCGCCGCACCGCCACCCGCGAGGTCGAGCTGCGCGGGGCGCAGATCAAGGAGGGTGACAAGGTCGTCACGTGGTACGCGTCGGCGAACTTCGACGAGCGGGCCTTCGAGGATCCGCTGCGGTTCGACATCGGCCGCAAGCCCAACGACCACGTCAGCTTCGGGCGCGGCGGCCCCCACTTCTGCCTCGGCGCGCATCTGGCCAAGCTCGAGGTGAGGATCATGTTCGAGGAGCTGCTCCCGCGGATCGCGTCGATCGAGCCGGCCGGCCCGCCCCGGCGCATGCGCACGAACTTCACCAACGCTCTCAAGGCGATGCCCGTCCGGGTCGCCGCGGCATGAAAGGATCCCCGCGTGGCCGATAGCACCCTGAGCGCGCTCGAGCAGCGCGGCGTCCGCACCGTCCGGATGACCTACTCCGACCTGCACGGCATCTCGCGCGGCAAGGACTATCCGATCTCGCACATCGCGCACATCGCGGACGACGGCGGCGCCTACTGCGAGGCGATCATGACGGTCGACCTGCGGCACAACGTCGTCGCCGGGCCCGAGCACGGGTTCCAGGACATCCTTGCGCGGCCCGACCTCGAGACGGTCGTCCCGGTGCCGTGGGAGCAGGACACCGCCTGGTGCCTGGCCGACCTCTTCCGCATGGACGGCTCGCCCTACGACGTCGATCCGCGGGGGGCGCTGAAGCGCGCGATCGAGGGCTATGCGGAGCTCGGCGTGTCGCCGGTGATCGGCCCGGAGCTCGAGTTCTACCTGTGCGTGCCGGACGCCGGCGCGGAGCACGGCTACCGCCGGTACGTCGACAACCCGAGCCACGTCTACACGGTCGGCCACGTCGCCGACCCGCGCGGGGTGCTGACGACCATGCTGCACGCCTGCGTCGACATGGGCCTGGGGGCGATCGCAGCCAACCACGAGTACGGCCGCAGCCAGTACGAGATCAACCTGGCGCACGGCCCGGCGCTCGACGCCGCCGACCGCGCGTTCCGGTTCAAGTCGGTGGTGAAGGACCTGGCCGCGCGCGAGGGCATGCTGGCGACGTTCATCGGCAAGCCCTGGAACGACGACGAGGGGTCGGGCTTCCACCTCCACATCTCGCTGGCGGACAAGGACGGCAAGAACGCTCTGAACGGCGACGGCGACGACGGGCTCTCGCCGATGGCGCGGCACCTGATCGCCGGGTTGCTCGAGCACGGGCCGGGGCTGATGGCATTCTTCAACCCGACCACGAACGCCTACCGGCGCCTGCATCCCGAGGCGCTCGTGCCGACGCTCGTGAGCTGGGGGCATGACAACCGGCTGACGCTCGCCCGCGTCCCCCGCGAGCGCGGCGGCGCGACCCGGGTCGAGTTCCGGGTCGGCGACGGGGCCGCAAATCCCTACCTTGCGATCGCCGCGGCCCTCTTCGCCGGCCTCGACGGCATCAAGCGCGAGCTCGAGCCGCCGGCGCCGCTGGAGGGCCTGATCTACGAGCTGCCCGAGGCCGAGACACTGACGCCGCTCCCGACCACGTTCGAGGCGGCGCTCGACGCGCTCGAGGCCGACACCGTGCTGACCGAGGCCATGGGCCCCGAGCTCGTGCGCATCTTCCGGGTCATCAAGGGCGTCGAGCTGGAGCGCGCCCGCCTCGCCGTGACCGACTGGGAGTTCGCCGAGTACACCCACCACTTGTAGGCGCACGCGGGAGAAGCGGGGACAGTCCCCGGATGGGGACTGTCCCCATTCACCAGCCGGAGCCGGCGATGCCGATCACGCGGCCGCTCGGGACGAGCGCGTCCTCGTCCAGGCCGCCGAACGCGCCCCGGTGGAAGATGAGCGGCTCGCCGCCCGAGCCCTCGAAGTCGACCACCTCGCCCACGACGAGGTCGTGGTCGCCGGCGACGTGGACGCCCACCACCTGGCAGCGCAGGATCGCGAGGGCGTGCATGACCGCGAGGTAGCCGGCCGGGTCGACGATCGTGTGGCCGGGGGGGAACGGCGCGCCCGGCTTGGCGAACGCGAGCGCGACGTCGCGCTGGCGCCGGTGCAGGACGTTGACGGCGTATTTCTCGCTGCGCCGGACGATCTCGAGCGTGCGCGTCCCGTGCGCGAGCGAGACGAGCACGAGCAGCGGGTCGAGCGAGACCGACGTGAAGGAGTTCAGCGTCATGCCGGCATGGGTGTCGCCGACGCGGGTCGTGACGACGGTGACCCCGGTGGCGAACGCGCCGACGACCTCGCGGAAGTCGAGCCGGAGCCGGGGGTCATGCGTCACGGGGCGACGATACCCCTTTGTTCACGGATGCGACACCGCCATTGCCGCTTCGGCAATGATGCGCGGATGCCCCCCACCGGACGACCCGCGGAGCGGCGCCTGGCCGCGGTCGAGCGGGCGCTGCGCGTCCTCGACGCCTTCCTGCGTGTCCGCGGCGACGCCGGGACGAGCGAGCTCGCCCGGCTGACCGGGATCAACGCGAGCACCGTCTCGCGGACGCTCTCGACGCTGGTCGACGCGGGCTACGTCGAGCATGTCCCCGACACGGGCCGCTACCGGCTCGGCACCCACCTGCTCGCGCTCTCGAACCACGTCCTGGCCGGGCTCGACCTGCGCGTGCTCGCCCGCCCGCACCTGGAGGCGCTCGAGGCGGAGGTCGGCGAGACCTCGACGCTGTCGCTGCCGTCCGACCCCGACGCGATCACCGTCGACTTCGTCCCCAGCCGGGAGACTGTCGCGTCGGTCGCCCGCGTCGGCCGCGCCAGCATCGCCCATGCGACCGCGACCGGGAAGGTGATGCTCGCCTTCGCCGGCGGGGCGCCCCGCACCGGCCGCCTGGAGCGCTTCACCGCCCGCACGATCGTCGACCCGGCCGGGCTGGCCCGGGTGGTGGATGCCGTCCGCGACCAGGGCTGGGCGCGCGCGAACGGCGAGCGCGAGGAGCACCTGAACGCGATTGCCGCCCCGGTGCTCGGCGCGCGCGGCGAGCTGGCCGCGATCCTCGGCATCCAGGGCCCCGACACCCGCTTCGACGAGCCCGCGCAGGACGCCGCCGCCGCACCCCTCGTGCGAAGCGCGGTGGCGCTTTCGGCGGAGCTGGGGTACCATGGGCCCGCAGTTTGGAAATAGCTTTGCCGCATCGGCAATAACCGGAAGGAACCCTGAATGGCCGACCTCCCCGACCGCGTCAAGTACCTCGTCATCGGAGCCGGCGTGCACGGGCTCTCCACCGCCTGGCACCTGGCCAAGGAGCAGCGGTCGCGGGGCGAGGAGCCCGACGTCCTCATCGTCGACAAGACCGGCATCGGTGCCGGTGCCTCCGGCATCGCCTGCGGCGTCGTGCGCAACAACTACTTCCAGCCGGCGATGTCTGAGTTGATGGCCGCCAACGTCGAGGTGTGGGAGCAGGATCCCCCAGGCTTCAGCTACCACCCGGTCGGCTACGTCGCCCTCGGCTGCGGCGTCCAGGTGGACGACCTCACCGCCGTCTACGAGCGGCAGCAGCGGATCGGCTACCCGTCGGAGCTGATCGTCGGCGCGGATGCCGTCCGGGGCCACATGAAGGAGATGTTCCCGGACTGGCGGGCGCAGGGCGTCGAGGTGTGCCTGCACGAGGAGAAGGGCGGCTACGCCAACAACATGGCCTCGATGCAGGGCCTGGCGAAGAAGGCCCAGGAGGCCGGGGCGCGGCTCGTCACGGGCGTGAAGGTGACCGGCTTCGACATGGACGACTCGGGCGCGGTGCAGACGGTGCACACCGACCAGGGCGACGTCGCCGTCGAGCAGGTCGTCGTCGGCGTCGGGCCGTGGGTCGCCACGCTCTGGGACATGCTCGGCCTGTCCGACCGCATCGACGTGCGCACGCCGGAGGGCGACGTCCACAAGGACCAGGAGATGTGGACGTACTGGTATCTCCAGGAGGGCGAGATCTCGGTCGACCCGAAGCTCCTCTCTCTCCCCGACGGCTCCATGCCGCCCGTGCTGCACGTCGACTCGGACGCGCCGCTCTACGACGACGACGGCAAGCTCATCACCGACGAGCTGTGGGGCAACTACTTCAAGCAGGACCTGCACGGCGTCCAGGGCGGGGCCGCGCCGATCATCGTCGGTCACGAGTTCGAGGTCGACCCGTACCCGACGGCGAGCGTCGAGTCGAGCTTCGCCGACATGTGGTGCGCGTCCCTCTCCCACTGCATGGAGCGGTTCGAGGGCAAGCGCGGCACGTACGCGAATGTGCGCTCCGGCGGCGTCGGCTGCTTCACCGCCGACAGCTTCCCGATCTTCGACTACATGCGCCCGAACGTGTACGTGATCGCCGACTCGAACCACGGGTACAAGATGATCGGCGTCGGCCGCGAGGTGGCCCAGGTGATGACCGGCGGCCACTCGAGCGTGCTCTACCCGTTCCGGTTCGAGCGCTTCGCGACGGGCGACCTGCACCCGGTGTCGAACAGCCCCTACCCCTGGAGCTAGCCGCCACGGGTGACAAGCCGCTCATCGGGGTCTCGGCGGGCTTCCACGGCTTCGGCGACTACGCCGGCGTGGGGTACCAGCGCTCGCTCGTGCTCGCCGGCGCGGTCGCGATGGTCTTCTCCCGCGTCCCGGGGGGTCTGGGGGACCAGCTCGATCGGGTCGACGGGGTGATGCTGGCGGCCGGGCACGACATCGATCCCGCCCGCTACGGTCAGGAGCCCCACGCCCTGCTCGGGCCGGTCGACGCCACCCGCGACAGCTTCGAGATCGAGCTGGTCGAGCGGGCGGTGGACCGCGGCCTGCCGATCATCGGCACGTGCCGCGGCATGCAGATGCTGAACGTCGCCCTCGGCGGCACGATGGTGCAGGACCTGAGCCTGGTCGAGGCGTGGCGCGCGCATCCGTCCGACCCCACCGGCCGCTACTGGCGCCGGTTTCAGACGGCGACCATGGCCGACGGTCCGGTCCCCGATCACCCCCGCCACCCGATCGCGCCGGTCCCGGGCACGCGCCTGCACGACCTGCTCGGCGACGAGGCGTCGGTCGACAGCTTCCACCACCAGGCCGTGGACCGGCTCGGCGAGGGTCTCGTCGTCTCCGCCCGCGCGCCCGACGGCGTGATCGAGGCGCTCGAGATGCCTGGGCGGTTCGTGCTCGCGATGCAGTGCGAGCTGCACGAGGAGTGGCGGATCGAGCCGCGCCTGCAGCTCGTGGTCGAGGCGTTCGTGGCCGCGGCCGGCGAGCGCGTCGCGGTCTAGGCCAGCGCGAGCGCGACCACGCCCGCGCAGACGAGCACGGCGCCGATCGCGCGCTCGCGCGACACGTGCTCGTGCAGGTAGAGGGCGGCCAGGCCGGTGGCCATGACGACGCTCGTCTCCCTGACCGCGGCGACCGACGCCGCGGGGGCGAGGCGCAGGGCGGCGAGGACGAGCCCGTACGCCCCGAACATGGCCAGGCCGGCGGCCGCCGACCAGCGCGAGAACCCTGCCCGGATCACCCCGGGGCCGCGGACGACGGAGAGCGCACCGGCGTAGAGGATGCCCTGGGTTGCCAGCACGACCTCGAAGTACGGGATCGTCGCAGCGTGCTGGAGCCCGCTCTTGTCGACGACGGTGTAGAACGCGATCGTCGCGGCGATACAGACGGCCATCGCGGTCGCGGCGAGATCGCCGCGGCGGCTGACGCCGCGGACGAGCAGCACGCCGATCGCCACGGCGACGACGCCCGCCGCCTCGGGCGCCGTCGGGTGGGCGGACGTCGCGACCGCCGCCCCGATCAGCACGAGGACGGGGGCGAGGCCGCGGGCGATCGGGTAGACGAGCGACATCTCCGAACGCCGGTAGGCGGCGGCGAGGAGCGTGAAGTAGACGAGCTCGGCCGCCGCCGACGCGGCCATGTACGGGATCGCCGACGCCCGCACGTCCCACGTCAGGACCGCGACGGGGGCGAAGACGGTCACGGCGAAGAGGACGGCGGCCGCGCCCGCCCCCTCCGGGTCCCCGGCGCGCGCGATGAGCACGTTCCAGCCGGCGTGCAGCGCCGCGGCGGCGAGGGCGAGCGCGAGGGCGTCGGCGGGCACCCGGCGGGGCTACCGGACGAGCGTCAGGATCGCGTTGACGTGTCGCGTCACGGCGGCGCGGGTCATCGGGCCGGCCGGCAGCTCGACGGCGAAGGAGGCGCCGCGCGAGAAGTGGTGATTCTGCCACCCCGACGCGGTCCCGCCCGGGTTGGGGTTCAGGTACAGGCGCAGTCCCACCATGTGCGCGTAGCGGCGGGCGGTCGCCCTGCTGCGACCCCACGCCCAGACCAGCCGCAGGTGCTGGTGATACCAGACCGAGAGCGTGGGCCGCACGCGCTCGATCAGGCGTCGGGCCGTGCGCGCCTCGGGCTCCGAGAACGGGCGCGGGCCGGAGTAGTACGTGCTCCACGGCACGCCGTGCCGCGTCCACCCGGCGCGGAAGTTGCGGTTCAGGTCGACGCCGTGGCCGTTCTGGCGCGTGTCCGCGGCGCGGCCGTCCGGGTTCAGGGTCGGGACGAGCCACATGTCGAACGTCCGCGGCGTGCGCATCCGCCGCAGCCGCCGGATCACGGCGATGCCGGCGCACTCGTTGCCGTGGATGCAGCCGACGACGAGGGCCCGCCGCGGCGCCTGCGGCGCGCCCGACTCGGTGGCCATGATGGGGCGGCCGCCGGCGGAGGTGCCGATCTGCTGGGTGACGTGGACCGACGGCCCGTACGGGCCGACTCCGATCAGCGGCAGAGCGGCGAGCAGCGCGGGGAGGGCGAGCACCGGCCCATCGTACGCGCTGGGCGCTACGGCATCTGGGACATCGAGCTGACGGTGACGGCGAAGAAGAGCAGGGCCAGGATCCACACCGTGCACATCCAGTCTGCGCCCCCGATCGCCCAGCTCTTGAGGAACGCGCGTCGCGTCAGGCGGGAGAGGCCACCCCGTTCTCGACCAGCGCGGGAATCTCGACGAAGCGGACGTCCGGAGCGACGCCGTAGAGATGGGTCACGAGCTCGGTCAGCTCGGGCGAGAAGAACGCCCGCGCGGCGTCCTCGGACTCCCAGACATACACGTTCGTGGCGGTGCCCGATTCCGGGTCGAACGTGAAGATCTTGGAGCGGAGATTCGGCATGCCCTCGAACATCGGGACGGCCTGCTCCGCGATCGCGGCGACGGCCGAGCGGTCGAGCCCGGCGTCGGAGCGCAAGGTGACGATGACGCCGATCACACCCGGGCGGGGCGTTCGTGGTGACAGTCCAGATCCACAACAGTGCGTCCGTGCCCGTGACGATCACCGGTGTCGACGGTACGCCGAGCGGCTGGGGTGGCCCGATCTCGGGCCCGACGATCGAGAACGGCAGCGGCCGGACGCTGAGGCCCATCCGGGGGCCGTTCCGACACGTGCGCATCAGCCCCGACGGGTACGGCGTCGTCACGCTCCTCTTTCATGCGAATCCCAGGGCGACGTGCGGAGCCGGCGGCACGAGCTGGATGGACTCCGTCGTCCTCCACTTCACGACGCTCGACGTCTTTCACGACACCCAGGCCGTCGCCCTGGGCGACCTGAGGCCGGTGATGACCAACCCCCGCTCCGGATGCTGACCTACCCGGCGACGGCGACACGTGCGTTGCCCCACGAGAGGGCAATGGCCTCACCGCCGGTCGCCGAATTGCCGGAGCCGTAGCACTCGAGCTGGAGGGTATGGACCCCGGCGACGTTGATGTCAACCGGTTTTGGCGTACCGGCCTTGACACTCACTGTCCGGAGGGTGCGCCCATCGCCAAGCAGCATCACGGCCGCCCCGAATTGCGGGGGAGAGTTCGCCGGCAGTCCAAGGGTGACCTGGAACCGGCGAGCGTTATGCGAGAGCGCATACTTCGGAAAGGGCGTCGGGTCACCGACGCTGCAGTAGAACGAGATGCTCTTGGGATAGATCGATCCGGATATCTTGACCGGGCCCGAGTGCACCTGCTCGCTGAGATTCCCGGAAGGCTTCAGATCCGAGAGATACGTGCCGGAAGCCTTCGGAGTCACGACAGGAGCGGACTGGCCGGCCTGAGTCGTTGCACCGGACGAACCGGGAGACGCGGGCGAAGAGGCGGCGTTCGGCGAGCTCCCGGAGTTGACCTCGATCAACGCGATCGCGACCGCCGCGACGGCGACGCCGCCGCCGATGATCACCCACAGGAGTGTCCGCCCTCGCCCCATCGGTCCAGACAACCTACCCGCCGACGGCGAACGCGCGCACCGGGAAGGTGCCCATCCCCTCGATGGGCGGCGGCACGGCGTAGAAGCGGGCGCCGTCCGGGACGGCCCGGAGCCCCGTCATGTGCTCGACGATCGGGATGCCCGCGCCGAGCAGCACGGTGTGCACGGGCCGTTCGCCCCCTGCGGTCGAGTCGATGTTGAGGCAGTCGATGCCGACCAGCACCGCACCGGCATCGCGGAGGGCCTCGGCGGCCGCCTCGGTCAGGAACGGGTGGCCGCCCGACAGGTACTCGTCGGTGCCCCAGTGCTGATCCCAGTCCGTCTGGACGAGCACCGCCCGCCCGCGCACGTCGAGCCCGGCGAAGGCCTCCGCGCCGATTGCCGCGCCGTCCTCCGGCTCCGGTCGGACGACCAGGGCGGCCCGCCCGGCCAGCGGCCACAACGGCTGGCGGGCCAGGTCGTGGCCGTCGGGATACCGGTGGAACGGCGTGTCGACGTACGTGCCGGTGTTCGAGACGAGCTCGATCTTCCCGATCTGGAACTCCGTCCCGGGCGCATACCGGGCTTGGCTCTCCTCCCGGGAGAGGTAGTCGCACACGATCGGCCCGGGCAGCCCGGGATAGGTCGTCATGCCGTCGCGCACGGCGTGCGCGAGCTCGTACGGCGCCGGTGACTCCGCGCCGGTCAGTGCAGCGGGGGCTCCCAGCCCTCCAGCACCGGCGGCTTCCAGTCCGTCCCCACGGTGACCGAGCCGGGCACCCACGAGCCCAGCTCGGGCTGCGGGAACTTGCAGTGCTGCGACTTCAGCTGGATGCCGTAGGAGTTGCCGGACTGGAGGTGCTTCACCAGCACCTTGCGGGCGATGTCGTTGCCCCGCCCCTCGGGGATGGGGAAGTAGATGCGCAGGAAGGAGTTCGAGTAGCGGTCGAACACGGCCGGCACGCCCTCCTCCTCGAGCAGTTCGACGTCCTCGAGCCAGTTGATGTCCTCGCCCGGCGTCGCCGCCAGGAGGTCGACGTCCTCGATCAGGGACATGTCCTCCTGGTAGGGGAAGCGCGTCCCCGCGAGCGTCTCGGCGTCGATTGCGATGTGGCGTTCTTCGGCCATGCGCTACTCCCCCGCCGCCTCGAGCGGTCGGCCGACGTGGGTCACG